>DBYK01000003.1 GCA_002310135.1 Caryophanales bacterium UBA1188
TTTATAAAAATATATATTTTATTTATATTATAAAATATGTCAAAATATGATAATTTATATTTCACTAAAAATAAAAATAGTTATGTCTATTTATATTCTTTTTAAATTCTCAAAATTAAAATTGTTAGAAATCTAACAAAAATACTTGACTATTTAATAGTCTATATCTATAATTTACTAATATAAAAGATGAGGTTAGTATGAAAGAAAAAATTGGATATTATATCAAAAAACTATCTTTTCTTATTAATCAGGAACTGCGTGATAATTCATATGGATTATCTGGAAGCCAATGTTTTCTAATTAATTATATTAATAAGAATGGGAATGAAGTTAGACAAAATGAACTTGATAAAATATTTTGTGTTAGAAGAAGTTCAATTACTAATTTAATTCATCTATTACTCAAAGAAGGTTATATTGAGACTTATTCATCTGAAAAAGATAAAAGAGTTAAAATGATTAAATTAAGTAAAAAAGGGCTTGAGATTGCGGAAAAAATGAATGAAGCGATTGAGAATAACGAAAAAAAGTTATCGAGTAACTTGAGTGAAGAAGAATTTAATACATTACTCGAATTGCTTAAAAAGATAAGCAAAAATTATAACCATGAGGATAAGCAATTATGATTAAGTTTATATCATTGTTTAAATATACTAAAAAATATGCAATATACGCTATATTATGCCCAATTTTTATGATTGGGGAAGCTATTTTAGAACTTCAAGTTCCAAATAGAATAGGTAAAGTAATAGACTATTTAACTGAATGTAAAGATGCTGGAATAAATGCAGATTTAAAACAAATAATGATTCTTGGACTTATTATTCTAGGATTTTCATTTTTATCTTTAATCTGTGGAATATTAGGTGGTGTATTTGCGAGTGTTGCAGCGAGTGCATTTAGTACTAATTTAAAAAGAGCTATTTTTAATAATATTCAAACCTTTTCTTTCGCTAGTATAGATAAATATTCAACATCTAGTTTGATAACTAGATTAACCACAGATACTAACTGGGTTCAAATGAGCTTTCAATTAACTATAAGGTTATTATTTAGAGCTCCATCTATCTTTGTTTATGCGATTATTAGAGCTAGTCAAGCAAGCCCAGATTTATCTTTTTTATTCTTCTTAGCTATTCCAATTATCGTAATTGGACTTGGAATAATATTTGCATTCAGTCATCCACTATTTGAAAGAGGAATTAAAAAGATTGATGTATTAAACCAAGTTGTTGAAGAGAATGTAAGAGGAATTAGAGTTATTAAGAGTTTTACTAAGGAAAAATCTGAGATTAAAAAGTTTGATAATATAAATGATGAATTATATAGAACATTCAAAAGAGCTCACAATATTTCAAATTTGAATAATCCACTTATGAATGTAGTTATGTTTGCGTTATTACTCATTATCGCATATTTAGGATCTAATTTAATCGTTTCAGGATCTTTGTCAAAAGGTGCATTATTTGAACTTACATCATATTCAACTCAAATTTTAACTAGTTTAATGATGATTTCAATGATATTTGTAATGTTCTTAATTTCTAAACCATCAAGAGATAGAGTTTATGAAGTACTAAGTGAAGTTTCAACTATTAGAAATCCTATTAATCCAATAGAAGAAGTTAAAGATGGTAGCGTTGAATTTATAGACACAATGTTTAAATATAGTGATACAAGTGAACTCAATGTATTAAACAATATTAATCTTAAGATTAATAGCGGTGATACTATTGGAATAATTGGAACTACTGGTTCATCTAAAACTACTTTAATTTCTTTAATCGCAAGATTATATGACGTTAAGAGTGGAGAAGTTAAAGTTGGTGGAGAAAATGTTAAAGATTACGATCTAAAAGTATTAAGAGACGCTGTAAGCGTTGTACTTCAAAATAATGTATTATTTAGTGGAACTATTAAAGAAAATTTGAGGTGGGGAAATAAAGATGCTACTGATGAAGAAATTATTTTAGCAGCTAAGATAGCACAAGCACATGATTTCATCCAATCTTTCCCTGATGGATATGATACATACATAGAGCAAGGCGGTAAGAATGTATCTGGTGGTCAAAAACAAAGACTTTGTATCGCAAGAGCCCTTCTTAAAAACCCTAAAATTTTAATTTTAGACGATTCTATGAGCGCAGTTGATACAAAGACTGATAAACTCATTAGAATGGGTCTAAAAGAATATAGAAAAGATATAACTAAGATTATAGTTGCTCAAAGATGCCAATCTGTAATGGACGCAGATAAGATAATAATTATTGATAGTGGAGAAATAATAGATTCAGGAAGTCACAAAGAACTTCTTAAAACTAGCCCAATATATCAAGAAATTTACTACTCTCAAAATAAAGAGGAGGTACAAGAAAATGCCTAGATTTAATAATAAAGCTCAAATACCTAATAAAGTAAATTTCAAATCTCTTGGAAGAACTATTTCTCTTATGTGGAAGGGCAATGAAGTTAAAACAGTCTTAATGATAGTATTTAGTCTTATATTTTCTATAACTACTGCGATGGGCATGAGTTTTACAAGGCCTCTATTTGATGAAGTTATACCTAAAATGATTGAAACAAATGGTGGAGAAGAAGCAGTAGGTGACCTAATTAGTCTTATCTTTAGATGGGGTTTATTACTAGTAATTAGTGTAATAGCATCTACAATTCAGTTATTTATTGCAGTAAGTGTTTCTCAAAAAACTATTAAAGTTGTAAGAGAAAAAATGTTTTCTAATATGCAATATCTCCCAGTTTCATTCTTCGATCAAAACAAATATGGAGATATCATGAGTAGATATACAAACGATGTTGATACACTTGATAATTTTATAACTCAAACTGTGCCTAACTTCGTTTCAATAGTTGTATTCGCATTGACATTATTTGTAATGATGTTACTCAATAATCCACTTCTAACTTTGTTTGTAGTAGTGCTTTTAACATTAATAATGTTATTCTCTAGTTTAATGCTCAAACAAACTACTAAACACTTCATTGTAAGACAAAAACTAGTAGGCAAACTAAATGCTTATACAGAAGAGATGATGGAAGGCGCAAGAGTAGTTCAAGTATTCAATCATCAGGATACTGCGATAAAAGAATTCTATGATTTATCTGAAGAATATAGACTAGCTGAAATGAAAGGTAATATGATTGGAAATGTTATAGGACCAATCAATGGTAATCTTATCAGAATTGAATATGTAATCATTGCAATAATTGGTGCATTATTCATAGCACTTGGTTCATATGATATAGGTAAACTAATCGCTTTTTTAACATTCACAAATAATTTCTCAAATCCTATTGCAAGATTCGCTCAACAGTTGACATCAATCGCTCAAGCATCCGCAGGTAGTGAAAGAATAATAGATTTAATTAATAAAGAACATGAAACTGACGAAGGCTATGTTACACTTGTAAATTATGAACTTGACGAGGATGGAAATATCAAAGAAAGCCTAGAAAATACTCATAAATGGGCATGGAAACACCCTCATAAAGTTGATAATTCTATTACATATACTCCTCTTAAAGGAGAAATTGTACTAGAAAAAGTAGACTTTTCTTATAGAAAAGAAAAACAAATTTTATTCGATATCAGTATTTATGCAAATGAAGGTCAAAGAATCGCTTTAGTTGGTGAGACAGGTGCAGGAAAGACCACTATTACAAATCTTCTAAATAGATTTTATGATATAGAAGATGGCAAGATTAGATATGATGGAATAAACATCAATAAAATTAAGAAATATGATTTAAGAAAATCACTTGGTTTAGTTTTACAAGATACCAATCTTTTCACTGGAACTATCAAAGATAATATCAAATTTGGTAAAGATAATGCGACTGATGAAGAAGTAATAGAGGCCGCAAAAATTGCAAATGCTGATTCATTCATAAGAATGATGCCTAATGGATATGATACAATTCTTACTAAAGCAGGCGAAAAATTGAGCCAAGGTCAAAGACAATTACTCGCTATTGCAAGAGCAGCTATTGCAGACTGTCCTGTGTTAATCCTCGATGAAGCCACATCATCTATCGATATTAGAACTGAAGCTATAGTTCAAAAAGGTATGGATAAATTGATGGAAGGAAGAACTGTATTCGTTATAGCTCATAGGCTTTCAACTATCCAAAACAGTAACGCTATTATGGTTATGGATCATGGTAGAATTATTGAAAGAGGCACACATAGAGATTTAATTAATCAAAAAGGTGTCTATTACCAACTCTATACTGGTAAATTTGAATTCGAATAAAGGTACTTTGTACCTTTTTTCTTTGAAACATAAAAAAAGATTGAAAATATATTATTTTATATTAAAATAATAATATATGGAAATTAAGCAAGCCTTATTTTATCGTTCTATTATGAATGATAAAGATTTACCTAATGATAATAGAATAGAAATAGCTCTATCTGGAAGAAGTAATGTTGGAAAGAGCTCTTTTATCAATTCTATAACTAATAATTCAAAACTAGCGAGAGTTTCTAAAGTCCCAGGTAAAACTATTACTCTCAATTTTTATCTCATCAACAATGATTTTTATTTTGTAGATATGCCTGGTTATGGATATGCCGCAAATGAGAAAAATATCCAATATAACTTCAGTGAATACACAGATAAATATATTAGAACGAGAAAAGAACTAAAAGGCTTTATAATGATAGTTGATTCAAGAACTCTTACAAAAGATGATATTGAAATGAAAGATTATTTAGTCTCAAATAATATTCCATTTATCGTTATTCTATCTAAGATGGATAAACTGAAAAGAAACGATATTAAAAAAAGAATCAATTTTGTTTCAAATGAATTAAATATTCCAATAGAATCAGTTGTTCCATACAGTTCACTAACCAAAGAAAATCAATTAGCTGTATTAGATTCAGTAGAAAAGCTTAAAGATATAGAAAAAAATTAAATATAATATTTGAATTTTTTTGATTTTTATTATATGATATTTATATAATTCTAAGATCTGAAGGAGTAGGTAGACAATCTATTTAAAGAGAGTATACGTTTGGTGTGAGTATATAATAGACTTTACTGAAGTAGTCAGTGAGAATATTTGGTGAAGGAAAGTAGCTAAATACGGGAAAGACCGTTACATCTTTTAAAGAGTTTTTGCGTATATACACGAATTAAGGTGGTACCGCGGTTAATAAAAATCGTCCTTAGGAATTTCCTTTGGGCGTTTTCTTATATAAGGGGTGTTTTTATGATTGATTTAAAACCAAAATATGACCATATTGAAGTTGAAAAAGGAAAATATGAAGAATGGTTAAAGAAGGATTTGTTTAAATCAGGAGATAAGTCTCGTGATCCTTTTACTATTCTAATTCCTCCTCCAAATGTCACAGGAATATTGCATATAGGTCATGCCTATGATTTTTCAATTCAAGATATCATAATTAGAAGAAAAAGAATGCAAGGTTATGATTGCATGTATCTTCCTGGAATGGATCATGCAGGAATCGCAACTCAAGCAAAGATAGATAATAAACTTAAATCACAAGGTATATCAAGGTATGATATAGGAAGAGAAAAATTCTTAGAAGTTGCCTGGGATTGGAAGAAAGAATATGCAGAAACAATTAGAAGCCAATGGGCATCATTAGGCCTCTCTTTAGATTACGATCATGAAAGATTCACTTTAGATGAGAAATTAAGCGAAACTGTAATATATGTATTCAAAAAATTATATGATAAGGGTTTAATTTATCATGGCAAAAGAATGATTAGTTGGGATACTGAAGCCGAAACTGCAATCTCAAATATTGAAATCATTCATGAAGATACTGAAGCAAGCCTTTATCATATCACATATCCTTTCAAGGATATGGAAGGTGGTATTACAGTTGCGACTACAAGGCCAGAAACCATGTTTGCGGATGTTGCGATAATGGTTCACCCTAAAGATGAGAGATATAAAAATGTAATTGGTAAATTTGTAATTAATCCATCCACAAATAAAGAAATTCCAATAATTACTGATGAATATGTTGATATGGCTTTTGGAACTGGTGCAGTTAAAGTTACCCCAGCTCATGATCCAAACGACTATGAAGTAGGCTTAAGACATAAACTTGAAATGCCTTCATGTATCAATAAAAAGGGACTAATTACTGAACTTGGTTCTAAATTTGAAGGTATGGACAAGTTTGAATGCAGAAAATTATTCATTCAAGAATTAGAAAGTAAAGGTTTAATTGTTAAGATTGAACCAATTGTTCACTCTGTAGGATATAGCGAAAGAACTGGAACAATGGTTGAACCTATGATAAGTGAACAATGGTTTGTTAAGATGAAACCTTTAGCTAAACAAGCTCTAGAAAAATCTCATGTTAATTTCGTCCCTGAAAGATTTAAAAAGACATGGGAGACTTGGATGGAGAATGTAGAAGATTGGTGTATATCTCGTCAACTCTGGTGGGGTCATAGAATTCCAGTATATTATAGAGGTGATGAAATACATGTAGGAGAAAAGCCAAGTGGTGATGGTTGGGTTCAAGATGAAGATGTACTTGATACTTGGTTTAGCAGTGCTTTATGGCCTTTTTCTACACTGGATTACTTAGATGATTCAGAATTATTTAAAAGAAGATATCCAACTGATTGCTTAGTAACTGGTTATGATATTATTTTCTTCTGGGTTTCAAGAATGATCTTCCAATCTATCGAATTTACTGGTCAAGATCCATTTAAAGATGTGGTGATTCATGGCCTAATTAGAGATGCTCTTGGAAGAAAGATGAGTAAATCTTTAGGAAATGGTGTTGACCCAATGAAAGAAATAGAAAAATATGGTTGTGATACAGTTAGGTATTTCTTAACTACAAGCGCAACTATGGGCCAAGATTTAAAATATGAAGAAGAAAAAGTTAAATCTTGTTGGAATTATTTGAATAAGATATGGAACATATCAAGATATGTTCTGAATACTGTTGGTGATATTGATCCATATGATATTTCAGTTGATGAAGATAAATTAAACACATTAGATAAATGGTTATTAACTAAACTTGATGAATTAGTATCTAAAGTTAATTACTTCTTTGATAAATATGATTTCGGTGAAGTCGCAAGATATATTTATAATTTCGTTTATGATGATTTCGCTTCAATTTATTTAGAATTATCTAAGATAAATCCTGAAAGAATTGAAACAAAGAAGATATTGCTTCATGCATTAATTACTATCCTAAAGTTATTACATCCTATTACTCCATTTATAACTGAAGATATCTATCTTATGATTTTCCCTCATGAAAAATCTATTTCAATATCTAGTTATCCAAAAGAAAAGAATATTAAATATAAAGATGAAACTGAATCGATGAATATCATTATTGATTTAATCAAAAAGGTGAGAACCATAAGAAATGAATATAATGTTTCATTGTCTAAACCAATTGATCTAACAATCAAAGTTTTAAGTGATGATTCATATAAATTAATAGAAGATTCAAAAGATTATTTAATTAAATTCTTAAATCCATTACCTCTAACTTTAACTTTGGATGATGTGAATATAGCTGAATCTATTTCAATTATTACTGATACATACAAGGCTTATATTCCTCTTAAAGGATTAGTAAATTATGAGGAAATGAAGAATGATTTAATTAAAAAGCTTGAGGATATAGAAAAAGAATTAGTTAGAAGTAATTCAATTCTTTCTAATGAAAACTTCTTAAAGAAGGCTCCTGAAGCTAAGATAATAGAAGAAAAAAATAAACTAAACAAATATTTAGAAACTAAAAAACATCTAGAGGATGAACTTAAGAAAATAACTAATGTTTAAAGATATTAATTCTGCAGTAGAATGGTTAAACTCCAAGAAGAAACTGAATAAAAGATATGATTTAAATGTGATGAGGAATGCGCTTAATTTGCTTTCCAATCCTCATATGAATTTAAAATTTATCCATGTTGGTGGAACAAATGGTAAAGGAAGTACCTCTACTTATATTTCGAATATTTTGATTGATAGTGGCTATAAAGTAGGTTTATATATATCTCCATATGTGGTCAAATTCAATGAAAGAATTAGCATTAATAATGAATATATAAGTGATGCTAGTCTTTTATCATATATAAATAAACTATTTATATTTTGTTCCTCTTTTGAAGAAAAATATGAAGTATTAGGTTTCTTTGAAGTAGTTACACTTATTTCATTTTTATATTTTAGTGATGAATTAGTAGATATTTGTGTTTATGAAGTTGGGCTTGGTGGTAGACTTGATGCGACAAACGTTATAAGCCCACTAATTTCTTCTATAACAAACATCCAAAAAGATCATGAAGCTCAACTAGGTAAGACCTATAAATCGATTCTAAAGGAAAAATTAGGCATAGTTAAAAATAATATTCCTTTTGTTACTTCTATAAGAAGAAAAAGCTTAATAAATGATATTAAAGATAGATGTAAAGAATCAAATTCAAAATTATATTTTGTAGATAATGTTAAGAATATAAAACTAGATAAAACAGGAACTACTTTCAAGTTTGAAAATAAATATTATAAAACTTCACTTATTGGCATTCATCAGGCATACAATGCTTCACTTGCGATTAAAGTAGTAGAAATATTAAATAGTGAATACAATTATCACATTTCAGATTTGAACATCAAAAATGGCCTAAAGAATTCATTTTGGCCTGGAAGATTCGAATTATTTAATGATTCTCTAATTCTAGATGGTGCGCATAATCCAATGGGCCAACTAGTATTAAAGAAATCTATATTAAAATTTACTAAAAATAAAGTTAATATAGTATTTTGCGCAATGAAAGATAAAGATACTAAAAAAATGATATCTATTATTGATTCATATGCGAATTCACTCATACTAACAAAAATAGACTATTATAGAAGTGAAAATTCAGATTATTTAATGAATTTATCAACACTAGATAAAAAGTATGAATTTAATGACTATAATGAGGCAATTAAGTTCGCTTTAAATATGAAGAAAAAAGATGAATTTGTACTCTTCACAGGATCTCTTTATTTCATATCTAAAGTGAGAGAAATATTATTAGAAAAGGAGGAATAAAAATGTTAGAGTTAAGGAATATATCTAAAGATTATGTGACTAAAGATATCACAGTTCACGCCCTTAAGAACTTGACTATCAATTTGCGTGATGCAGAATTTGTCTCAATTCTTGGCCCATCAGGATGTGGTAAAACTACAACTCTAAATATCATAGGCGGTCTCGATCAATATTCGAGTGGTGATTTACTAATTGAAGGAAGAACAACTAAGAAATATAAAGATAGAGATTGGGATGCATATAGAAATCATAAAGTTGGTTTTGTTTTCCAATCATACAATTTAATTCCTCATCAAACAATTCTGTCAAATGTAGAGTTAGCACTAACAATAGGTAATGTGTCAAAGAGTGTAAGAAAAGAAATGGCAAAAAACGCTCTTATAAGAGTAGGTCTTGAACAAGAAATTAACAAATTTCCAAGGCAACTTTCTGGTGGACAGATGCAAAGAGTTGCGATTGCAAGAGCTATAGTAAACAATCCATCAGTTTTACTCGCAGACGAACCTACTGGTGCCCTTGATTCTAAAACATCAATTCAAGTATTAGATATATTAAAAGAATTATCTAAAGATTGTTTAGTTGTAATGGTAACTCATAATGAAGAACTAGCAAAACGCTATTCAACTAGAATAATAACTCTTAAAGATGGCGAAATGACTGGAGATTCTAATCCATTTATTCCAACTGTTGAAGATATTGAAAAGTCACTTGAGCGTGAAAGAAATCATAGATCTAAATATATAACTAAGAAAGGTAAAGAAAAGAAAGTAAGTATGCCATTTAATACTGCACTTAAATTATCTTTATCTAATCTTAAAAGTAAGATTGGTCGTACAATTTTAACATGTTTTGCAGGAAGTATAGGAATAATTGGAATTGCATTAATATTATCCCTTTCAACAGGTTTTAATAATTATGTGGATAAAGTGGAAAAAAGCACGCTATCTTTATACCCTATAACACTGTCAAAATCTACTGTAGATTTAAGCAGTATTTTCACATCATTTTTAGAACAAAATCAAACAAAACAAAATGAAACTAATTATGTAGAAAAAGAGATAGTAGTGCCAAATTATGTTTTAGTTGATCTTGCGAGAAGTCTTGCGAACAACGCATCATTTAATGACATTCAAACTTTCAAAAAATATATAGAAGAAAAAGAACTTGAAAAAGAGGATTATGTATTAGAGATTGAATATGGATATAATATAGAATTAAATGTTTATTCTCATGATTATACAAATGCTTATGGTGAATTCGAAGCTAAAAGATTAGTTCCACTTGAATTTCCTGAATATGATCCTGAAACTGGAGAAAAATTATATATCTATTCTCCTCAATTTGATACAAAAACTCTTCAAAGTTTTTATTCATCTATAGATGTTTGGGATCAAATGTTTGAAGATTTAGATACAATCAAAGAACAATATGATTTGGTTAAAGGCGCATGGCCAACAAATTACAATGAAGTTGTAGTTGTGGTAGATGATAATAACCAAATCAGTGATCTTCTAGCGTATGAAATTGGGCTTGTCTCAAATGGAGATGAATATATCGCACAATTATTTAATTATGTGAATGATCCAGAAAATTATGAAGATCCAAGAGTGAAGTTCACCTATGAATTCACATATGATGATCTTTTAAGCTTAAAATATTATATTATTCCTCAATCTAAATATTATATTGCTGATGATGTAGAAGAAGGTTGTGTTCAAACTTTTACATCCATTAAGGGAAATGTAGAAGAAACTACTAATCTAATAGTAAATTCTAACAATGCCTTAGAGATAAATGTTGTTGGAATATTAAGGCCAAATAAATCTTCTGATACACATTCGATAAATGGTTCTATTGGTTATACTAAAGCTTTAACCGATAAAATAATAGAGATAAACAACAATAGTGAAGTTGTTAAAGCTCAAGAAGCACAAGAAGATTATGCAATTATAGATTTTTTAGGTTATGATCAAATTCTTGGTACTACAATTTGTAAAGGAAAGACTTGGGACGACATACAAAGAACCCTTAAAAATCTAAATATTGGTATCTCAGATGCAGTTATCAAACAAATTAATAAAACGGATATGCTTCAAAATATGTATTCTTCATTCTTTGGTAGAGTTGATAGGGATAATCCATCATCAATTAAGATATATCCAAAATCATTTGAAGATAAAGAAAAGATATCTGATTTTATAGATAACTATAATCAAATAGTTGAAAATGATGATATGAGAGTGACATATAATGACTATTTATCATCCATTATGGGTAGTGTCACAACTATAATAAATGCAATAACGTATGTTTTAATTGCCTTTGTCTCAATTTCTTTAGTTGTATCATCTATCATGATCGCAATTATCACATATATAAGTGTAATTGAAAGAACAAAAGAAATTGGTATATTAAGAGCGATGGGCGCATCTAAGAGTGATGTTAAAAATATATTCAACGCAGAAACATTTATCACTGGTCTTTTAAGTGGAATAATTGGAATTGTGATCACAATAATTCTAAATATTCCAATATCGATTATTGTTATGAATCTTGCAAATATTTCAAATATCGCTGTTTTACCTGTATTAGGTGGAATAATCCTCGTAGTTATCAGTTTCCTCTTAAGTGTAATCTCAGGATTAATTCCAGCATCTTATGCAGCGAAGTGCGATCCAGTAGTTGCTCTTAGAACTGAATAATTAAAAATAATGTCTCCTTTTAAGTATTATTAATTGGAGGCATTTTTTATGAAAATTAGTTATGGTCCAAGAGAAAAACTAGAAGAAAAAGGTATAAACTCATTAAGTGATGAAGAAATACTTGCAATATTAATTAAGACAGGAAGCAAATCTGAAAATGTTCTTGAATTATCTAAAAGAATATTAAATGAAATAGATTCACCTCAAATTTTATCTGATTATACTTTTCAAGAACTTATGCAGTTTAAAGGAATAGGTAAGGCTAAAGCTATGACTATATGTTGTAGTATAGAACTAGGTAATAGAATAAGAAAAAGAAACAAGAATTTGAAATCAATTAAGACATCTAAAGATGTGATTGAATATTGTATTGATGATTTTTTAGGACTAACTTATGAAAAAGTCGATATTATCTTTCTAAACTCTAATTTAAAAATATTGTCAAAACATATTATAAATAATGGTGTTTTTAATAAAGCATTCCTAGATATGAGAGAGATACTAAAAAGATCTTTAAAACTTAACGCATCTTTTATAATAATTGTGCATAATCATCCAAGTGGTTCTGCAATACCTTCTTTAGAAGATAGAGAAACTTTAAATAGATTAGAAGAATTATTAAACAATTTTGATATAGTTGTTTATGACTCAATAATTGTCACAGATTATACTTATTTTTCTATGAAATATAGCATTAAAGAAAATATGATTGATTAAATAATTTGTGTCAAATATTATTAAATTTTTAGATTTTTCATAAATTTGAATAAATTTTCGTTGAATTAATTGATATTTTATTGTAAAATATCTCTCGTGCATGAAGCAACCGCACTAAAGAGGTCTAAAACTATTTCTAAGTTACCTCAAAGGCGAGTCTATCGAAAAGGTATATAGGAGGAAGAAATGTACGCAGTAATTGAAACTGGTGGCAAACAAGTTAAAGTTGAAGTTGGCCAAGAAATCTATGTTGAAAAATTAAATGTAGAAGCTGGACAAACTTACAAGTTTGATAAAGTTTTAATGGTTCAAGATGATAAAGTTTCTTTTGGAAACCCTTATCTAAGTGGCGCAACAGTAGAATGTGAAGTTGTTAAACAAGGAAGAGGCAAAAAAATTAGAGTATTTAAATATGAACCTAAGAAACAATTCCACAGAGTAAAAGGACACAGACAATCTTATACTAAGTTATTAGTTAAGGCTATAAATGTCAAAGCTAAGGCTAAAAAAGCAAAAGCTGAAGCTCAAGAAGTAAAAGAAGAAAATCAAGAATAGGAGGGTAAACAAATGATATTTAATTTTAGAAACCTAATTTGCTTAGCCTCACATAAAGGTGTTGGTTCTACTAAAAACGGTAGAGACTCAGCTGGACGTAGACTTGGCGCTAAATTAGGAGATGGACAATACTGTACTGGTGGTTCTATCATCTATCGTCAAAGAGGAACTAAGGTTCTCCCAGGCAATAATGTTGGAAAAGGTAGTGATGATACTTTATTCGCTAAAATCCCTGGTGTTGTAAAATACGAAAGAGTTGGTAAAACTAAGAAACAAGTTTCAGTATATCCTATCGAAGCTTAGTTTATTATAAAAAAGTCACATCGAGTGACTTTTTTTATTGATTATTATATTTTTTTAATTCAAAATTTATAATTTTAAATTATAATAAAAATATAAAGAGGATATGGACTTAAGTTTTAGAAATACTAATAAGGAAATTAAAATTGTTAATATTGTTTCATTAATACTAGCGATTCTAATAGGATTCACTATTTTTTATTTTAAAAAAAATGAAGAAATTACACATATTTTAATAATTAAGACTGCTTCATCTTTATTAGTATTGTTCCCAATCTCAATAATTATACATGAACTTGGTCATATGACTTTTGGGCTTCTTAATGGTTATAAGTTTTTATCCTTTAAATTTCTATGTTTCCAAATTATTAAAATAAATGGGAAAATAAGATTTAAAATCATTAAAGCTATGGTTTTAGGGCAATGTTTGATGACCTTCAAAGATGATCCTAGAGATATGAAATATAAATCATATATGTATGGTGGATCTATCTTTAATCTAGCTGTAAGTATTCTATCTTTAATCACATCAATTATTATATTTATTTTTAAAGGATATTTCCTTGTCTATACTCAAGTTTTGTTTTTCATAAACATTTATATGTTTATATGCAATGGTATACCTTTAAATATAAGAGGTATTTATAATGATGCACTAAATTTGAAATTGATGAATAAATATAATGAATATAGATTCACAATATTAAATACATTAAAACTTGAAGAATGTATGGATTCTGATTATGAAATAGAAAAATTCCCTATATATGTTTTAGAAAATAGTGGATATGATCTTCCAAATCATGATGAACTTATGTTTCCGTTCTTAATTATTAGAACTATAAAGTTGGTTATGGAAGATAAAGAAGATCCATTTAGATATGTTAAAGATATTCATTTAAATAGGTTTAACTATCCAAAAGTATATCAAGACTCAAATATAGTACTATATCTATTCTATATGCTTATTAATGACTATGATTATAAAGGAATTACATATCTTAAAGAATATAAACATATATTTAAAAAGCCTGAGAAAAGAGACCCACTTGTGATGCTAGATATGTCTTTAATAAAGATAAAAGAAGATGGCCTTGGAATAGAGAAAGGCACTAAACTTCTAAAAGAAAATGAACTCTTAATCGATAAAGCTAAAGAATTAACTAGAATTGAAAACCTATATTACCATAAGCTTTATTCCATAGCATATAAATATCTAAGATCAAAGGAGGAAATAGTTATTGAAGACTACAGTAACAATAAACGAGGAAACGTTAAAAGCCTACTATATTGATCTATTTATGAAATATCACTTATGGATTACTCTTGTGATATTCATTACAGGTACTCTTGCATCAATATTCTATATGATTGATTCAAAAATATTAGATGGAATATTTGTTTTAGCTATTTCAATATTTCTTATATTAGTTGTTATCTTTATGAATATCAATTCTTATAGAATCGCTTTAAAAGATTTAGATAAATCTATAAAAGAATATAGTATTGAATTTAAAGGTGATAACTTAATCGTTTCAACAAATTTAGGCATGAAAGTTTTTAATTATAATATGATTAAATTAATCAATTTAAAGCACTTCTACAGATACCAAATAAAAGATCAATCAAATCTTTTTATATATATTATTCCGAAAAAGAATTTCGATTTAGAATCTTGGAATAAACTCAATCTTATTTTTAATAAAAGGAGGTAAGTTTTGATGGAAATAATTGACAAAATACTTAATTATGTGGATATATTTATGCCAGTTTTCAACATATTATTATATGTGATTATTTGTATCCCATTTCTATATCAAAGCTTAAAAGGAATCGAAAAAGGTTATAAGATAACAATGTGGAGATTACTAGTTAGATTAGTTTATTTACTAGTATTTATCTTAACTTTAAACCTTGTTGCAAATTATTTGTTCTTGTCTGAAAATTTATTCAATCTACCATCGTGGCTAGAGTCTCAAATATATAGAACTTCAAGTGACACAACAGTGACATTTAAAGATTTATCTGGAGTCATTGTTGATAACACTATAAGTGGACTTGGGACTGAGGTTAATATTGATGGTGCATATCTAAGAGGACTTGTAGATAGCTTAGTACTCTATGCATTAAAGATTGTATATATGGTGCTATATTTCCTAATCTTAGTTCCTGTATTCAAGTTCATAATGCTCATCATATTCTCAATATTCTTTAAAGGTAGAAAATTATTTAGAAACTTCAACAAGGATCCATTACTTGGATTCTTCTGTGGCCTTTTAAATGGTGCTACTAAAGCATTTGTAATTATGGTGTTTATGGGTGGATTCTTCAGTTTAATTGGATATTCTGGCGAAATAAAGCATTTAAATGAAGAAGTAAATAATACTGATAGTTCAAGTGAAACTGTCACTACTACAGAAGCATTATCATATAATAATTCATCCTTTGATATCATTCTTCTTGATGAAGGCGAAGGTGATGGTGAGGCTGGATTACCAATAGGACTTGATGAAGTTACTCCTTTCATTAAGTACGCAGGAAAGATATTAGATAGACTAGTTCAAATCAATTTCTGTTGGTCTGACAATGTGATTGTTAAAGCTACTAAATGTGTGTATGTAGAAGATGAAAATGGTGAAAAAGTTGATGTCTTAACGAGAGTGTTTGATGATATTATCTACATGGAATATACGATAGATCAATCAACAAACGGAAGCACTCATGAAGAAGATGAACTTGAAAACACTTCACTAAATCTTTTAGATAATGAAGAAGAAGAATATCAACCTCTTAAATATAAAATTAACTTTGTGAGTGAATTTAATAGATTACTTAATGCAGTATTCTATATCATCGATAATGATGATTTAATAAGTGATGAAGGAGAGATTGATTTCAAGAAATTAGATGGTGGAAGAATAGAAGAAGCTTTCAATAATCTTTCAGATCTTGAACTTCCAAAGATCTTTGTCGCAATAGGTATTGATACTCTAATAGGTTATTTAGAAGAATCATCTGATAGCCTTCATATGACTGAGAGTGAGAAAAATCAACTCTTAAGTGCTGATTTTACTGGTGATATTTCTAAACTTGGCAAATTTATTGGTGGATTATGTGACCTCGGTTTAGGCTATTTCATCGATGATATGATAGATGGCGGTAGTATTGCTTCTGAAGAAGGTTTTAATATAGATAAAATCTTAGATATCTTTAGAGGCTATAAAGCTACTGGAGAAACCGATGATGAATTTAGCCAAAGAGTCACTCAAGCAAGAAATAAAATTATAAATTCTTTATCTGACCTTGAGATAATCAAGAAAGGTACAAAAATATTAACTAATTATTTATTCAACGGAATGCTTAAAGATACATTAAGTGAATTCGGTTTAGATGAAGAAAATATAAACATTCCTGATGAAGATAGAAATGATCCAAATTACGAAAGAAAAACATACATTGAAAGTATTATAAACACAATCGATTTATCTAGTGATATAGGTAAAATGGTTGAAATGCTATTTGATGTCGCAGACTACAACAACGGCGAAGGAAAATTGATGGATTCCATCAATAGTTTCTTTAATTTCACTGGAGAAGGAGGCAGTGGTTCATCCTCTTCTAGCATAGATGCAGATGAATTCGCTGAATTTATTAATGTTTCAATTATCGGTAAATTTGGAAGAATGTCAATTATTCAAGTCGGAATGGATTGCGCAGTTAAGATTTTACTTAACACACTTTCTCAAGATGAAGAAAATACATTCTCAAAATATTTAAGTGAAGAAAATATCTTCCATTCATATATAGATTGGGGAGATGAAATTGGGGTTAAAATCCCTAATGTAGTTACCGCTATTATTCAATCAGATTTTATTAGTTTATTCTTCAGTGGAGGAGAAACTAATATTATGGATCAATTATGGGCTAAAGATTCTCTTAAAGCATTATTAGAACCATCAATTAATGCATTATTCTCACTTAAATTACTTGCGAACTTGGAAGATACTTGTCTAAAACCATTAATAGATGATTTACTTCAATCATTTTCAACTGAAGGATTCTCTATTGAGGTTGGCGATAAATTAGGACAAGAAGGCCATAGAATTGGTGATGAATTATTATTATTCTTAGGCATCTTTGATGATATGATAGGAGCCGCAAAAGAATCAGGTTGTACATCAATTAGCGATTTAACAAGCAATATGGATTATATCATTAATGGTATAGCCGCAGTTGATGGAGTAGATCTTGAAAAATCACAAATATTTGGTCCTACAGTAGTTGGTCTACTTACAAGCTTTGAAACTGATATGTTAGTTGTACCATATATATCAAAAGATCCAAATTGGTATACTACATTCAATGATGAAGGTGAAGTTGTTAAGTATGGTGAACTATACAATATTGTAAATGCAATTGGAGCTTGTAAAGATTTAATTATAGATATAATTAATTCAACAACTTCAGGTGAAGGAAGTGGTGTTGATACTATAATTAATATCATTAAATCTATACATGACGAGGAAATCGAAAGATTATTCTCAAGTGTAACTTTACAAGCAACCATCACAAAACTTCTCAACCAATTTTCATCTGGAGAAGGAGGATTCTCTATCTCTATTCCAAAGACAAGTCAAACTATGATGACTGTTGAAATCAGTAATTATGATCCAGCTGATACATCACTAGTCGCATCTGGAAATAGTTTTGAATACACAGTTTTAAATGAGGCGGGAGAAGAAGAAACTGTAGTAGTTAATCAAATGTATAGTGATTATATCAATAAAAATGAATTAATCAGATTCGTTCATGCTTTAATTCAAGTTGGTGATATCACCCAACTTATGGATTCATCTAATATGGTTCAAACTATCAAAAATTTAAATGGAGATGCAATAGACGGTTTAGAACATGAAGGAGTAGATGCTCTACCATATTCAAGTTGGTTATATGTTGAAGGAACATCTACATTCAAGAGTAAGATTGATATTCTTTGTGAATGTACAACTCTAAGATGTACAATATCTAATTTCTTAACTGGAGAAGATTTTAACAGTGAATTCTTCAAAATTCCTGATGATACAGTTGAATTATTAGATGGCAAATATTACATCAAAGAAAATGAACTTTCTAATTTATTTGAATCAATTATCTCTGTAGTTGAAGCAACAAACATCAATAACTTAAGTTCACTAGATTCATCTGTGATGAGCAAGATTGTGAATATGAGAGATTCTAGTATTGATAAGATATTTGATTCAACAATACTTTCAACTACATTCTCATCTTTAATCACATCACTCAACACTTTAGAATTACCTATTATTGATGTGGAAGGATATAAACCAGTTATAGAAACATCTATAATTAGCGGAATTAATGTAGATAATTCGCTATTATCTAAAACTGCATACGCTATAAATAAAGAAGAATTTAAAGCTATGCTTCGTTCAATCAAGATCTTATTCCCTAATGGTTTCGATTTAAGTGATTCATCAAGTTTTGATATTTCTAATATACTTGGAAATTTACTTGAACTTGGTTATGAAGCTAATAAACCAGGAAGCGTTGGAAGAAGACTCAATCAATTCTTTAGTTCATATATTTTAAAAGCTACTTTATCTAAATATTTAATGGCTTTAGCTGATACATTCATTATTCCAGAAAACTCATTAGATACAACTTATCAAAGATTATCATATGATAGTGGAACATCAACATATAGTGTTGAAGATTCAATTACGCTTACAACTGATGAATGTAAGAATATAATTAAAGCTTTAGAAAAGATATTCCCATATAAGAAAGGTGGTCTTGGAGGAGATTCATTTGGAGATTTAGATTTCGGAAATATTCTAGGCAATATCATGAGTTTATCTGAGAATGACTTAAATGTGTTATTTGGAAGTAACATTTTAAGAGCAACAATGTCAGATGCAATATTAAAGATTGAAGCAATCATTGTACCAAGCACTGTTGCGGTAAATGAAAAATATCTAGTTAAAGATTCATCAGATAATTATGAATTATCTCTTCTAACTAAACCTGTAATAACAAAAGAAGCAGATATAGATTTAATCGTTTCATTGTCCTATATTTTCCCAGATTCAATTGATTTAAGTGGTATAAATGAATCAATTATTACTGATTTACTAGGTTTAAGTGAACACGATTTAAATGAGCTCTTTGCATCATCAATTCTAAGAGCAACTATATCTGATAAGATTATGAATGGTGGTAGTGCAGGATCTGCCCTAGTGGTGCCATTCACATATAATGATGGAGAAAGCCACACAGTATCAGAACTAATCAATAAATTATATAATGATGGTGATAATTATTTAACAAGTCCAACATATATAATTGAACAAGTTGATTTAGTTAATCTTGTGAAAGCTATAAGGCTCATATTTGGTGATAGTTTTGATATATCAAGTATAGGTTTTTCAACATTCAAACAATTATCATCTTTATCTAATGAAGATATTAATACTATAACTTCATCTGTTATTTTAAACGCAACTATATCTGATAAATTATCAGATGCATTCTCAGGAGGAGGCTCGACTGAAATCGTTATCCCATCTTCTGTATTAATCCCTTATAGAGATATGACAAATACAAGTGAAGATGTGTATATGATAAGTGGAGGAGAAATCGCTAAGCTCATAAAATCTATGGGATATTTTGATTTCGAAAATATGGCTGATTCCTCAAGTTCATTCACTGCATTAAAACAACTTACTAAGACTACAACATCAGGTCGTCAACAGATTGAAATTATTTTAGATTCTGATGTATTAAAAGCAACTGTTAGTAGTATCTTGCTCACTATGAATATGGGTATGGATGTTATAGTTCCTGACACTCTTAATATAGTTAGCCCATCAAATAAAGTATATAAACTCAGTATGGAAACTAAGAAATATGCAGTTTCTGATGATAATTTATGTACTATTATAAATGGTAATGAAATTGTTAATTTAGTTAATGCTATCAACTTCATAGACACATCAAGCTTATCTGGAAGTGGAGATGGTGCATTCAACACTTTAAAAGATTTATTAGGATTTGTGAGTTTAAATAGTGCAGATAGAAAGATTGATGTCGTTTTAGATTCGTTAATTCTAAGAGCTACAATTTCAAATTATTTGATGTCTATGTCAACTACATCATTTGAAATATTAGTTCCTTTTAATGCTTTAACACTAGAATCAAATGACCTAGATGAGCCAATCCTCTATACCAACTTAAGCGAAGTTGAAAATCATCAAGTAAATGCATATATTATAAAGAGTTCTGAGTTAAAACAATTTATTATTGGTATCGCAAGTTTAGATATTGATAAACTCTCTAGTGATCAAGCAAATGCGATAAAGAATTTCAAGAACGCAAGTAGTTATGATAATGATGTTTCTAACATTGAACAAATCGCAAATAGTCAGATTTTAAGATTTACTATTTCAAATTATTTATTTAAAGAAGCATCTAATATTGGATTTAATGCAATTTCATTCCCTAATAATGATATGCTTGGAAATCAATATGCACTTAAATATAATTCACTTTCTAAGACATTTAGTCATGATACAAGTAAATATTATATTAAGACTTATACAATCGGTCTCGAAACAGTTGATGAACTTGTGAATTTCGTAAATGCGTTAAGCTATATCGACATTCAAAATATCGCATCTGATACTTTGAATGCGATATCACAACTCAAATATAATGCTCCTGGTGAAGCAAATCCTAAGATTGATGAAATCCTAAAATCAGATATCTTAAGATATACATTATCAGAACAGATCTTATCATTCGCGATTGATGGTGGAAATTGGAGATTTATAATTCCAAATGAATCATTTGAAAATACTTTAGGTGTAATAAATAAATATCAAGTATTAAATTACTCTTCAAGTACATTTGATGAAATCGAATTAATAAAAGTTTATGATATTAAACAATTAATCAATTCACTTGATATCCTAGATTTAGGCAATTTAACTGCAGATGAACTTTTAGGTCTATCTACTGAAGATATGGCAGAATTATTATCTTGCACAATCTTTAGAGCAAACATTTCAAATGCATTTGTTACTGCAATTGAAACTAATGATAATATCAATAGTTATAATCCGCTTGATGATGCTTTAGGTAATGAAATTACCTATAAATCTACACCTAGCGCAAATGATGCACATGAAACAGTATTATATCAAGAATTAATGGATATTATTGAATCAATGTCAATTCTAGGCGCAAATAACTTAGGTTCATTCAATATTTCACTTGATACTCTTACAAACTTCTCTGATGATGACCAAGGACTTACTACAATAGAAGATTATATAGATGATGATGATAATAGAGCTAATGATGTAAATGATGATAGAGCTAGATTCTTAAGGTCTATCTTCATAAGAAATATTATTTCTGGAATCATGCATTCAGCTTCAAGACTTGAAGTAAGTTCAATCGCAAAGAGCGTTGATGACACATATAGAACTTTCGGTGGACAAGTAACATGTAGTGATCTCAATTCACTAACATTCAATGAACTCACTAAAACTTTATCTTGGAAGAGAGCTGATGATGCTACACCAGTAGAATTTTATGGAAGCCCTATTCCATCAACTCAAGCATATAAGATTATTATAAATGGTGATATTGATAATCCTATCATAGTAGCACATCCAGCAAGTGGAGATTATGTAACTAAAGATTTATCTTTAGAATTAGCTGGTGTTGGAGTATATAACATCAAAGTTATTGCTACCGCAGAAACTATTGTTTTAGGTGATTCTTATCCAACACATAAATCAGTGTCTTATAGAACTATAAATTCAGAAAGTTCACTTAAATATGTGAATTCATCTTCACTTTCACAAGTTAGTGATGCAACTATCACAACTATAGGAGATAAAGATTTCCTAGAATTCACTAAGATTAGTAATGCTAATAGTTATACTATTAAATTCTATGATTCAACTGATGACTCATTGATATTCAGCCAAAATATTAACTCAAAATCTAATGTTAAATTTGGTATATCTGATCTATTTGAGGCAGGTTCTTATTACTATACAATTAAAGCAAGCAGTAAGAATGAAGCATATTTAGATTCACCTGTATTCTCATCTTTGAGTAATTTACTAGATTCTGATAAATATTATTTAGTTGATACAACTCTAAGTCCAGTTTCAATTGAATTAATTGGAAATGAACTAATATTTAGTGATGTTGATGATTCTAATGATTATGTTGTGACAGTTGACTCAAACCCAATTAATATATTTGAACATTTTAATTCTGTAGTTTTATATGAAGATCCTAATGATTTATCAAGTAGATCTTATACTAGATATTCGCTCGATTTAGGTAGTAGCGCAGTAGAAGCATTATTTACAACTGGTTCTCATACAGTAAGAATTAATGCAATAAACACAACTAATGCAAATATTCATGAATCAACTAATACTATAGTCATAAATAAATTAGATAATGTTTCATCTATTGCACTTAAGGATGATGGAACTCAAATTCTAATTAATAAAGTCGCAAATGCAACTAAATACTTAGTAACTATTAAGAGAATTGAAGGATTAAGTGAAATTGAACAATTATATACTGAAATCGAACCAACAGAAGCTCCTATGGTTAGTGTATCAACAAGCCCACTTTATAAAGGATTTAGATATAAAGTAATAGTTGAGCCTATTATGATTAGTGGTAATTATCTATCTGAATCATATGAAGATATAATTACTTATAAGAATAAACTCTCTACTGCAAGTCATCATATGATTAGCGATGATTTGATACTTGAATTTAGACATGATGAAAACGCAACTTCATATGATATCAATCTTTATAAATATAATTCAGGAACTGAAGTATTCGATTTAGTAGATACAAAGACTACAAATAGTTATATAGTTGATTTAGCTACTTTATTTAGTGATTACACATTCAATAAAGATAGCAAATACAAAGTAACTGTAGTATCTAAATCATCTAATCCAATCTATGATGATTCGAATGAATCAATAGGCAAAGAATTCAGCCTAACTAATCTAGATAGAATTAGCGAAGTAGAGCTTATAGAAAATATAGAAGGCGAAATCTTAGTAAGTTTCAGTGCTATAGAACACGCATATTCTTACAGAATTGAAATTAGAAAAGAAGTTATAACAGAAGGTGTTTCATCATATGATATATTTGATGAATTCCATGTATTATTAACTTCAGAGCACTTAAGTATAGAAGATGGTGTTGTCACAATCAATATTGATGAGGCAAGAAATGAAATCGAATACGAAGAAAGTGAAGGAAAAGAAATCGCATATAGAATCACAATCTATGCAGAAGCTTCACCTCTACAAAGTGCTTATATAGAATCTAAAGCATCTACTCAAGTAGAATTCTATAAATAATTTATAAGACTAAGTGGTATTATATATACCACTTTTTCTTTAGCCTAAATTTCCTTTATAAGAGATTATTAGATAAAGCAATAATTTCTATTAAACTATACATAAAACTTTTAAAATAGAGTAATTTAATGTATAATTTATTTGTTTATAGGTGAAGTTAAATGTTTATTGATGAAACTATCCTTAAAATTGTATCTGGACATGGTGGCGACGGTGCAGTCGCTTTTAGGCATGAAAAATATATGGAGAAGGGTGGCCCATCAGGTGGCAATGGTGGAAAGGGTGGATCTATTATATTCATCGCAAGGACAAATGAAAATACCCTATTACCGCTAAGATATAAAAGAATTATAAAAGCTGAAAATGGTGAAAACGGTAAAATCAAGAATATGACAGGCAAAAGTGGTGAAGATACAATAATAAATGTTCCACTTGGCACTCAAATTATAAACAATAAAACAAATGAACTTATTTGTGATTTAACTATTGCTGATGAACCTGTAGAAGTCTTAAAAGGTGGTAAAGGCGGAAGAGGCAACGCAGAATTCGCTAACTCAAGGAATAAAGCACCTAAATTTTCAGAACCAGGTGGACCATCAGAAGAACTTGAAATTAGACTGGTCTTAAAGGTGCTTGCGGATGCTGGACTTGTGGGCTTGCCTAGTGTTGGAAAATCTACCATTATTTCAGTTATCTCTGAATGTAAGCCAAAAATAGCTTCATATCATTTCACAACTTTAAATCCTAATTTAGGAATGGTTCAAGTAAGTGATGGAAGGTCATTTGTATGTGCAGATCTTCCAGGCTTAATTGAAGGTGCATCAAGTGGACTAGGTCTTGGTTTTCAATTCCTAAAACATGTTGAAAGAACTAAAGTAATTATTCATGTTTTAGATGGTGATAAAATAGAAGGAAATCTATTTAATGATTATGAAACTATCCTTAATGAACTTAAAATTTATGATGAAAACATCCTCAAAAAAGGACAACTAATAGTTATTAATAAAAGTGATTCTCCTCATTTTAATGATAATAAAAACAACTTTATAAAAGATTATAAAAATAAATATAAAGAAGAACCTGAAATCATTATAATAAGCGCGATATTAAATGAAGGAATGGACAATTTAATATATAAAATTGCTGACTTAATAGACTCAGAAAACGAAAAAATAGAAATAGTTACTAGTGAAGAAAGCTTCAAAGAATACAAATTTGTAAGTGATGAAGAAAAAGGAAAAGGCTTTACTGTAACAAAAGATTATGAAAATCTAGTTTATGTAGTAAGTGGACCTATTATAGATGAATTAATGAGAACATTTAGGCAAGATAATCAAGATTCTGTCCTTAAGTTCGCCAAAACCTTAAAGAAATTAGGAGTTGAAGAAGAACTTAAGATTAATGGTTGCCAAAATGGTGATATAGTAAGAATAGGTAAGATTGATTTTGAATTCAATGATTAGGAGTAATTATGTACGATTATTTAATAGGAATAGTTTCTGAAATACAAAAAGATTCTGTAGTAATAGAAGTAAATAATGTAGGCTATAAAGTATATTCACCAAATCCATATTCATTTGTTTTAGATGACAAAGTTAAAGTTTATACATATTTGCACATAAAAGATGAGATTTTGACACTTTATGGATTTTTATCAATTGAAGAAAAAAAATTATTTATGGATTTAATAAGCGTTTCTGGAATCGGCCCAAAGAGCGCAATAGCGATGCTCGCAACTGGATCAGTCCAAAATATCGCTCAAGCCATAAATAAAGGTGATGCGAAATATTTATGTAAATTTCCTGGTATAGGAATGAAATCAGCTCAACAAATTATTCTAGACTTAAAAGGTAAGGTTGAGGTTAAATCGGGTCATGGAAATTATTTGGTACTTGATGAGGTTAGAGATGCGCTTCAAATTCTCGGCTATTCAGATAAAGATATAAATAAAGTTTTACCAACTCTAGATTCAACTAAACAAACAAGCGAACTTGTAAGAGAAGCTTTACAAAGAATATTAGGTTAAAATTTCTAAGTGCTCAAAATCGGACGTAAATTTAATTTTATGGGTAATTATTCATATTTTGGACGATTAGACCGATTAGAGGCACTTTTGTACTATAATTAATAAAACTAACAAGAGTAGTAATAAATACATAGAAAATCACTATAAATAAATGGTGATTTTTTTATTATCTAAAAATATTAATTTCATACGTTAAGTAACCCATTTTAAATTTATATCCCAGATTTTAGGCAAAAATAAGAGGCTTTCAATTGATTTACATTTTACACGTTTTACACAACGTAACTATATTTGGCTAGATTTAGCAGTATTTATTTAGTTAACATAATATACATTATAGGAAGTTATTTGAGTTTTCCATTTTCCTTGTTATAAGTATAAATATCTATATTAAAAACATCAATGAATATGAATATCAAGCAAAATATGATGTTTAAAAACCTCTAATTATAGTCATATATTATTGTTTGACGCCATTTATCCTTAATATATCATCAGTTATCATATTTCTTCCACTTTCACCCCCAAATCTGCCTTATTTTTCATTAGTTGAACCATATTAGGGTAAATTATCCTATTAATATATTTAAATAATTTACACTTAAATTTTACTTTTCCTATTTTTACTACTTCTTCGCTTATAATATGTGGTGTAAAAATAAAAAAATATCTTATTTTATTTGACCTAAAAACATATATTAATTACTTATTTTTATATTATGTTATAATTTACTTGTGAGGAATTATTATGAATTATAAACCATTAGCAGAAAAGTTAAGGCCTTCTTCTTTTGATGAAATCATTGGCCAAGACTACTTAGTTGGCAAAGATGGAATCTTGAGAAAGATGTTAGATAATGACAAATTAATATCAATTATTCTATATGGTAATCCTGGAGTTGGCAAAACTACTATCGCTAAGATCATAGCTGAAAAGTATTCTTTAGAATCTTATTACTTCAGTGCTTCTTCTGACACAAAGGCAACTTTAAAAGAAATTGTTCAAAGTTCTAAAGGTTATCATACTATAATTTTGACAGTTGATGAAATCCACAGAATGAACAAAGACATCCAAGATTATCTTCTTTCATTTATGGAAACAGGGAAAATCATAATCATTGGCTTAACAACAGTTAATCCATATCTTTCTGTGAACCCTGCGATTAGATCAAGATGTTCAATCTTTAAATTAAATGATCTTGAACCAAATATTATAAAAGATTATCTAAAAACTATAGTTTCTAAACTCGAACATGAAAATTTATTGATTGATGAAGATGTTTTTGATTATATTTCTAATAGTTGTGGTAATGAACTTAGAGTTGCGATAAATAATTTAGAACTTCTAGATTCTGTATCAAAAGATAATGAACATATAGATATAGTTAAAGCTGAAAAAATCATAAAAACACCTAATCTAAGATTAGATAAAAATGGCGATAATTATTATAATTTATTATCAGCTTTACAAAAATCTATAAGAGGATCAGATGTTCATGCAGCAATATATTACACAGCAAGATTAGTTGTTCTTGGAGACCTAGAAATTATACTTAGAAGACTAACTGTTTGTGCTTATGAAGATATAGGTTTAGCTAATCCAACAATTGGCGAAAAAATGCAAGTTATATCTGAAGCTTGTAGAAATTTAGGCTTTCCTGAAGCGAGAATTCCACTTGCAACTATTGTTATAGAAATGGCTCTAAGTCCTAAGTCAAATAGTGCAATTACTGCAATAGATAAAGCTATTTCTGATATTAAAACAAAGGGCCTTGATGATGTCCCAGATCATTTAATTAATATAGAAACTTATACAAAAAGAGATTCATATATTTATCCACATGATTATAAAAATGCTCTTATTTATCAACAATATTTACCAAATAATTTAGTTGGAACAAAATATTATACTCCAAATCTAAATTCAAAATATGAAGCACAAATGGCCAAATATTATGAATATTTAGAAGAATATTATAAAAAAGCTAAAGAACAATCTAAATCAAAATGATACACAGAAGAATGTGTGCATAAAAATATATAGTAAATTCAAATTATTTTCATCACATTTCTATCATATTAAATATATATAATAATCTTTTTATTTTCATATCTCTATCATAATATTTAACTTGAAATTTACTTACTTATTTATGAACACATATCATGGAATATCATTATAATATTAATAAAAAAATGGCTCAATTTAAAGTTGAACCATTTTTTTATTTGTTAAATATTTATACAGAAACATCTATTATTACAGGTATTAAAGTTGGTCTTTTCTTAGTTATTTTTTGTATTTCTTTTGATAATTCTATTTTTAAATTTGATCTTAATTCTTTAAAATCAATTTTCTTAAGCCTTAAATGTTCATTAACTATTTCTTTAAACTTCTCATTTATTTTAGGAATAAGAGAATCTTGTTCTTCTTTTGGCATAAATCCTTGAGATATTAAATCTATATCTCCACATATTTCTCTTTCTTTTAGATTAATTAATCCTGATATAATAACAAATCCTTCTTGTGTTAGAGCTTCCCTTTCTCTTGCGACATAGTCGTTAATGTCTGAGTCTGATTCTTCTCCAAACATAATTTCTTGAGTTTCCATTGAATCAAAATCATCAATATATTCATTGCCTTCAAATTTTGCGTAAACACCATTTTCTAAATAAATTATCTTATCATAATCAAATCCATAGTCTAAAGCAAGAGATTTTTGCGCTTTAAGCATTCTATAGTCTCCAGATATAGGAATTATATATTCAGGTGATAATAAACTGTAAAGCAACTTTAAGTCTTCTGCGCCACACATAGGATCAGGCATGAGTGAAATATCAAAATCAATTAAGTTTGCATTGTCTAGCCAAATATTATCCCAAGAATTCGCTAAAACTTTTTCAAATTTCTTAGGTGTTTCAAGCAAGAATACAACATTATCTGTCGGTTTTAAGAAATATTTAGGATCTTGGAATGTTGCGATTCTTTGAAGTGCGAAGAACTGTTCTGTTTCTTCACCCGCAATTATTACTACAGTATTTGGGCTATTTCTATATTCATCATTTAATTTACTCTTTGTAAGATATGTGCCTTCATATTCTGGTGTATAACCTAAAGACATAGATAATTCAACTAATGATCTCGCTTTAGCGCCTATAATTGTAACTTGTCTTCTTTGATTATCTGCAGCATCAATAACCTCAAGCATTCCAGTTACATTATCCGCATTCATAATAATGAATGTTCTGCCCTCATGAGACATAAGTTTGTGAAGGCCATTCTTTAAGTTACCATCAGTTGTGATATGACCTGTTTTTGCCGCTCCAGTTGATGGACTTAGGAGTATAAATACACCTTCATCAGCAATTCTATTCAATGTTTTAAAATCTGTCCTATAACGTCCTTTTTTGTTTTGATCGAAATCAAAATCTGGAAGATAAACAATGTTCTTAAAAATAGGATTATCATCTTCTCCAACATTAACTTTAACCGCAATACCCAAAGCATCTGGAACTGAATTCGAAACGATGAAGAACTCCATTTTTACATCATCAAAATCTAATGAATGGTTTCTCCCTATATGTTGAAAATTGACATCTTCTTTTTCTTCATCAGAAAGATATCTATTTTCTATAGCTTTAATTGTAAATCTTGAAGCATAAAAAGGGACTTTTAAATCTTTTATTATTCTTGGAAAACCACCCATAGCTTTTGGTTTAAAATGAGTTAAAAATATACCTTGAATTCTATCTTGATTTTCTATTAAATACTGATAACCAGCCATAATTGAATCATATCCAAAGACTTGAGACATAGGTGTAATTGATCCACAATCAAATACAAATATCTTCTCACCGACTTCAAGAACATACATATTTTTACCGATTTCACCTAAACCACCTAAAGCAAAAAACTTTATATTAGTCATAAAATCCTCCTCGAATATTTAATGGCTCTAACATTTTTATTTTATCATAGTTTTTAATAAAAAATATATTAAAAAGTTTTCAAAGTATTTTTTTTATTGTAAACTAATATGTAAAGGTGATGAAATGTATAATTATCCAATCAAAAGAGCCCCATATCAAGCGAAAAAGATTTCAAATTCAAATAGAGGTATGGCATTCGAAGATATGATCAATAGCTCAAACGAACAATATTTATCTAGAGATATAGCGGTTATATATAAAAAACCAACTCCAGTTCAAATTGTCGATGTAGATTACCCTAAAAGAAGTATGGCAAAGATTACCGAAGCTTATTATAAAACTCCATCTACAACAGACTATAATGGATTATACAAAGGATTTTATATTGATTTTGATGCAAAACAATGTAATTCTACTACTTCTTTTCCATTAAGTAATGTTCATGAACATCAAATAAGACATTTAGAAAGAGTAATGAAACATGGAGGAATTGGTTTTTTACTAGTTTATTTTAATAAATTAAATGAGATATATCTAATTGATTCAAATCAAATACTTGAATATCATAACAATTCCAAAAATGGAGGAAGAAAATCTATCTCCATAGAAGATTTCAGATCTAACTGTATATTAATTAAAGAATCATTCCCTATTAGAGTTCCATATCTTAATGCAGTAGATATACTAATTGATAAACTAAAAAAATGAGCATTGCTCATTTTTTTATTCAATAATCTTATAGATGATAGGTTTTTCTTCTTTAGCTTCACTACTGAATTTATATGCAAGATAAAGCCTATCTATTATATCATCACTCCATTTATCATTTGCGTAGATATATAGTAAGATATCTCCCCTAGTTACATATTCACCAATTTGTTTATTTAGATATAGACCTACATTTGGATCAATGATATCTTCTTTTGTCTCTCTTCCTGCCCCTAGTTCTAATGCAATTAAGCCTAATGATAATGCATCAATTCTTGAAATATAACCTTCTGATTTAGATAAAAGTGGAATTACTTTTTTCGCTTCAATAAAATTATCAAAATTAGTAACTTTTGCACCTTGCATTTGAATCATTTCTATAAATTTATTGTATGCGCTGAAATCTCTTAACTTTTCTAATGCTAGTTTCATGCCATCTTCAACTGATTTAGTGATATTTGAATAATAGTTCATATATCCACAAATAGTTACGCACAAATCTTCTAAATCTTTTGGCCCTTTATTTTGTAAGCAATTAACTGCATCTATTACTTCAATCCTATTTCCTATTCCTTTACCCAAAGGATGTTCCATATCAGTTATAAAACAGATAACTTTCTTATCAAATTTATGAGCTATATTTATCATAGCTTCACTTAGTTTTATCGCATCTTCTGTAGTTTTCATAAATGCACCTGAGCCATATTTCACATCTAAGCATATAACATCGGCTCCAGATGCGATTTTTTTGCTCATAATCGAAGATGTGATAAGAGGTAATGAATTAACTGTCTGTGTAACATCTCTTAAAGCATAGAGCTTTTTATCGGCTGGGACAAGATTTTTAGTTTGACCTGCAATAGCGATATGTATCTTATTAATTTGATCAGTGAACTTTTCATCACTTAAATTAGTATTTAAACCTGGAATACTTTCAAGTTTATCAATTGTACCACCGGTATGTCCAAGACCTCTTCCTGATAATTTAGCCATAATATTTCCACATGATGCAGCAAGAGGGCCTAAAACTAAACTAGTCTTATCGCCAACACCTCCAGTTGAATGTTTATCAACTTTAATTCCATCGATAAAAGAGAGATCTATTACATCTCCACTTTCAATCATAGCTTTAGTTAAAAAGTATGTCTCTTTTTCACTTAAGCCATTGAATCTAACACACATCAACCAACTAGACATCTGATAATCAGGAATTTGATTATTTGTGTATTCCTGAATTAAAAAAGATATTTCTTCTTCTGTTAATTCAATTTTATTAAATGTTTTTTCAATAATATCAGTTACTTTCATTTTCTACCTTATCATTTAAAAACTTTAACTTTTTGATTAATAATGGATATACATAAATACCAACAATTACCATAGCAAAATACCTAATCATATCACATATAGAACATATGAATGTTCCTTCTTCAAAAGCCCAACTATAAGTTAGTTTTAAAGAATAACGAATTCCAAGAAGTAAAACAAAACCAATTACAAATCTTAATATGTTTTTCCAAATAGATTTTGTATAACTAAAGTTAACATATTTAGATTCTAAATAACTTCCAAGAACGAAACCTATAGTAGATCCATATACAGAGAATAAATCTTTAGGATTATCACTATAAATTGGAGATATAAATGTCAAAATTCCAAATATACAAATAAATATAATATCTACAACCATTGATTCATTAGTCTTTTTCTTTAGAAAGAAATAAAGAGATATGAATCCTAGACCAATTAAATAACCAGTTAGAACATCAGTCATGAAATGAACACCTAAAGACATTCTTGAAATCATTACAAGTAAGCATAAAATAGTAGATATAATCCAATATTTCTTCTTCTTTAATTGGTATGCGAATGAATTATAGAATGAAGATGCAGTAGTGGAGTGACCTGATGGAAATGATGATGAACTAGAAGCCCAATATTCGCCAGTTTCTCCACTAATTTTATAATATTCACCATCTAAATTTTTAGATAATATACTCTTATCTCTACATTCTATTGTATCTGGAGACATTTGGAATGGCCTAAGTCTATTAAACATGCTTTTAACAGAATTAGTTAAAAGGAGTGAGAAAAATGTTGCGATAGCTACTTTTTTTGATATCTCCTTATTGACGCACCAATAAAGCAAGCATAATACAATCATTATTGCAGTTTCAGTCCCTAAGAATGTAATCCCTTTAAATAATGTTTCTAGAAAACTATTTTCAGTTAATTTGTTGAAAAATTCAATTATTGAAATGTCAAAATCCCATTTCATTAAAACTAAAAAATTCATTATAATCTCCTATATTCTCTAAAATGTAATATTCCACTAATATTTTCATTAACCAATTTAAAATTGGATAAATCAATATTTAGATATGTATCTCCTTCATGATCAGCATCAATCATTGTTATGAATAGTCTATCAGCTATTTTATAAGTTAATTCTATGATGCCTTTTCCACCTATTATAAATAAATCTTCGTCTTTATGTTCATCTAAGTATTTGAATATATCATGTGTAACTTCAACGCCTTCAAATGTATAATCAGTCAAAGTTGCAATAACATTAGTTCTATTAGGTAGAGGTTTATTATTTCTCGAAACTATTGATTTAAATGTTTCTTCACCCATTATAACTTTTTTATTCAATGTTTTTTCTTTAAAATATTGTAAGTCTTCTTTGTAATTCCAAGGAAGACTATTTTTATTTCCAAATAAATTATTTCTATCTATGGCAAATATTACGGATATCATTAAACTGCAACCTCACCTTTAATCTTAGAATGACATTTATAATTGATTAGCTCGAAGTCTTCATATTCAAAGTCTTCAATATTAGTTGTATCTTTTTTAATCAACATTTCTGGAAGCGGATATGGTTCTCTTTCAAGTTGAGTTTTAACTTGATCAAGATGATTCTTATATATGTGAGCGTCACCAATTGTGTGAACAAAAACTCCAGGTTTTAATCCAGTTACCTTTGCAACCATCATTAGTAATAGAGAATATGACGCAATATTAAAAGGAATTCCTAGGAATATATCGCCACTTCTTTGATATAATTGGAGAGATAATTTCCCATCAGCAACATAAAATTGATATAAAGAATGGCAAGGAGGAAGAGCCATAAATGGAACTTCTTTAGGGTTCCAACTTGATACTATTAATCTCCTAGAATCTGGGTTATTTTTAATCTCTTCAATGATGCCCATTAGTTGGTCAACACCATTAAAATTACGCCATTGTTTTCCATAAACTGGACCTAAATTTCCCCATTTTTTTGCAAATTCATTATCGTTTTTAATTAGTTCTTTGAACTCATCCATTGATTCGCCGTTAAATTCATTAGATTCTTTAAAACTTTTATAAGGCCAATCATTCCAGATGGATACATTGTGATCTACTAAATATTTAATATTAGTATCGCCCTTAATGAACCATAATAGCTCATAGATTATACTTTTTAGATGAACTTTCTTTGTAGTAACAAGAGGAAAACCTTCACTTAAATCAAATCTCATTTGATATCCAAAATATGAAATTGTTCCTGTGCCTGTTCTATCAGTTTTTTCAGTTCCTTTTTCTAAGACAGTTCTAATTAAATCTAAATATTGTTGCATATAAAAATCCCTCTCTTATCATTATAACATAAAAGAGGGATACAATATATTTTCTAAATATATAAATAGTTATTAATAGTCTTCGTTTGATACTTCATTTGTTGAATTATTTTGTGAGACATATATTATTTTTTCACCAATAATCCTTACTTCATTCACCTTCTTGCCTTCTTTGTTTTCGTATTTGTTCTCTTCAAGTCTTCCTTTTACAATAATAATTGAGCCAACTTTACAGTTATTAGCTACTTGTTGAGCCATTCCTTGCCACAATACAATATTGAAGAAGTCAGTTTCAAATTCTTGAGTTTCTCTACTTCTAAATGGCCTTGGTACTGCAACTCTAATTTGGCATACTTTTTTATTATCATCTACTTCTACTAATTTTGGTTCGAATACTAATCTACCAGCTAATAATATTTGATTAAACATAATAGTTCCTCCGTAATCAAATATATTCTTAATATCAAATAAAACATAATTATGCATTTTTAAATGAGATATATATGAAATCATATATTTCTATCAAAACTAATTCTTCTTTATTTAATATAGCCAATTTTAGTCATTATTTTGAAATTCGTAATAACTTTTTAATTTATCAAAAATAGTAGAATTGGAAATATTTGGTTAAATATAACAAAGTAATTTTTAGTTTTTTAAAGCAAACGTTTTTCTTAATTTCGAAAATATTCATATATTTAATATTTTTTTTAAAATATACTATTGATTTTATAATTGTCAAAATATATAATAAATACATGAGGTGACTCGTATGGATAAAAAGATGTTGACTACATCCAAAAATCATGATGTAGTTTTATACGTTTATGACGATGTCAAGAATCCTAAAGCTGTTATTCAAATTGTCCATGGAGCCTCTGAACATTTTACAAGATACGAAGATTTTATCAAATTTTTAAATGAAAAGGGTTTTATATGCGTTGGCAATGACATTCTAGGTCATGGTGATTCATCTCATGCTGATGCAAATTACATATATTTCGAAAAAGATGAAGCATATGAATCCATTACAATGGTTAAGGATTATGCTTTAAAAGAATATCCAGATTACCCTTTATATCTATTAGGACATTCAATGGGTTCTTTCCTAGCTAGAAAGTTATTAATTGATTATCCTGATGCTTATAAAAAAGCAATTATTTCTGGGACAACTACAATGCCTTTATTCTTAACAAAAGCAGCTAAAACACTAGCTTCAATTACAAGATTATTTAGAGGTGCAAAAGGCATATCTCCATTACTAAGCGAATTAGGAATGAACGGTCTTCCTAAGAAGATGCAAAAAGCTAATTTACTTCCTGATGGTGATTTATGGATAACACATAGGCCTGAAATCGCTAAATATTATCAAGAATCTCCAATTTGTGGCGAAGATTTCACTGTAGCAGCTTATCAAGGAATGTTTTCTTGGATAGATTATGTTTCTAATAAGAAAAATGTTAATAAAGGTAATAAAAATACACCTATTTTATTTATTTCTGGACAAGAAGATCCACTAAGTACATTTGGTAAAGATATAGAAACAACAGTAAAAATGTATCAAGAGCTTGAATATCATTATATTGAATCAATTATATATGATAATATGAGACATGAAGTGCTTAATGAGATAGATAATCAAAAAGTATACGAAGATTGCAATAGATTCTTTGAAATTTAGTTATAAATTATTAAATTTAATATAAATTATAAGAGCTGGAGAACTCCGGCTTTATCACTTTTAAATACAAAAATATATACTTAAAATACTATTAAGTTAAAAAACGTTTGCATTATTTTATATAATCAAAATAAAAAAGAGCTATAAAGCTCCTTTTTTTTATTGAAATATAATCTTATAATTTAATAGCAGATTCTAAAGCAAGAGTAATCATCTTATTGAATGATTTTTCTCTTTGTTCTGGTGTTGTTTCTTGATGAGTACATAATGAATCACTTATTGTAACAATACAAGCAGCATTTTTATTTAATACTTTAGCATTTGCAAACAAAGCGAATGATTCCATTTCAACACAATAGCAATTCATATCATCAACTACCTTCTTATAGTTTGATTTAGATTCATGATAGAAAACATCTGATGAATGAATTCTTCCTTTGATAATTTCATAATTTAACTGACTTGCAGTATCCTCGATGATATTGTTTAATTCAGTGCTAGGGTCCAAAACGTTTGCATTAATTCCATTAAATATACTTGCAAATGTCGATTCACTATATGCATCATTTGCCAGTACAATATCGAATAAATTCAATTCATTTAAGTAAGCTCCAGCTGAACCAATTCTTATAATATTATCTACATCATAGAACTTATATAACTCATAAGAATAGATTCCAATTGATGGCATACCCATGCCAGAACCCATAACAGATATTCTTTTCCCTTTATAAGTTCCAGTATAACCAAACATATTTCTAACTTTATTAAAACAAACAACATCTTCTAAGAAATTATCAGCAATATATTTGGCTCTTAATGGATCGCCAGGCATAAGTACTGTCTTTGCAATATCTCCGTTTTTTGCTTTATTATGTGGTGTGGACATAAAACCTCCTTATTTTACTATTTCTACTCCTTTTGAAGTACCTATTCTAGATGCGCCAGCTTTAGTCATATTTAGTGCATCTTCTTTATTTGAGATTCCACCAGAAGCTTTAACTTTTGCATCATTTCCTACAGTTTTATACATTAATTCTACATTTTCAACAGTTGCATTTCCAGTTCCAAAGCCAGTGGATGTTTTAACAAAATCAGCACCAGCTTTAACTGATATTTTGCATGCTTCTACTATTTCTTCTTTTGTAAGATAACAAGTTTCAATAATAACCTTTAATACTAAAGATTTGCACACGTTTTTGATTTTTTTGATTTCATTATAAACATAATCGTAGTCTTTATCTTTAAGTTTTGCAACGTTTATAACCATATCTATTTCTTGTGCACCTTTTTTAATCGCGTCTTCAGTTTCAAACACTTTAGTTTCAGTAGTATTTTGGCCTAGAGGGAATCCAATTACTGTACAGACTAAACAATCACTACCTTTAAGTAGTTCTTTAGCTAAAGGAATATTACAAGGATTTACACAAACACTTTTAAAACCATATTCTTTAGCTTCTTCACATAATTTAACAATTACATCTTTTTCCCCGAATGCTTTTAAATATGTATGATCTATTAACTTATTTAATTCCATATTTCCTCCTATAAAACTATAGCTAAATATCTAATTAATTCAAGTAATAAATAATATAAAATTAGTCCTAATGTTGCGCCTAAATCAAATCCACCAAGTATTAATTTATTTGATACTATTTTCATGAATGGACTTGAGATTTTCTCAAATAAATTAAAGATTTTAGTTCCATAAAGTGGACTAATCCAAGTCATTATAAAGAATATAACTATTAGAAGATAATATATTAGTCCTATATAGTATAATATTTGAAAAAAATATCCAAAAATAGATAAAAAATTAAACATTATTAATTATTTCCCATATTTTTGTATAAATGCTTTTAATTCAGGGTCTTTATAATGTTCTTTTAAAGCAAATATAAATATATTCTTAGATAATGGTTTTACATAACCATCAACTGAATAATTAACCCCTGATAAGAAATATAGGACTTTGTCTCCTTGATCTTTTGGACAATCATTAAAATCTAGACATAAAGGTGTTCCTTCAAGCATTAGATTTGCAAATTTTAAAGTATTTGAATCATCTTCAACTTTACTAAATTTCATTATTTTCATTATGTTATCATCTTTTTTCATATATATCACCTAAATTAATTATATCATATTAATTTTTGTTTTTTTCGTAATAGGAATATCTACATCCACAATAATCTTGTCTATATAAACCAAATTCTTTAGAATTTTTAATAGAATTTTTGTATCCATCTTTTTTCTTAAAATCAGAATATAAATATTTGACACCATATTTATTCTCTAATTCCTGACCAATTTCATTTAAAATGACAGCGTTTTTATATGGAGAAATAGATAGAGTTGTTGTGAAATATTTGAAATTATGTTCTTTTGCGTATCTAGCTGTGAATTCTAGCCTTAATCTATAACATATATGGCATCTTTCTTGACCTTCTCTATCATTTTCATGACCGATAACTTTATTTAAGAATTCATCTTCATTGTAATCTACATCAATTATTTCAAAATTATAATGTTGTTTAAGTTTTTCAAACATGTCATATCTTAAATCGTATTCATCTTTAGGATAAATATTTGGATTGTAATATAAAAGAACGATATCAAAATAAGGACTTAATTGATCAAATACACCACTTGTGCATGGAGCGCAACACACGTGGAGTAATATCTTTTCTTTTTTAGTTTTTAATTCTTTTAATTTATTTTCAGTTTCAACTTTATTCAATTGATTCACCCACTTTAATCCCGCTTAATATTGCGAATGATATATTATATCCTCCACATGGAGCATCACAATCTAATATATCACCTGAAAAATATAGGCCACTAAATTTATTTGATTCTAATTCTTCATTTATTTCTTTAGAATCTATTCCACCACATGTAACTTGTGCATGCTCAAAATCACCTAAAGAATCTATTTCAAATTTAAATGATTTGATATCATTTATTATATCATTTAAATTATTACATCTTTGATATAGAATATTGGCTAAATTTGGATGAAATAAACCTAATAATGTTTTATTTAAATCATTTTCTTTTTTAAATAATTTTAATAAATCATCTTTAGAATAATCTTCCATAAAATCTATTGTCAAATATGGTTTAGATATTAAATGATTTTTATATAAATATGCCAGTTTAGATGAGACATTAAAAGTAACAATCCCAGATATTGCTTTATCTTTAAATAATATTTCACCACTTTCACTATAAATATGATCATTGCTATTATATAGTGATATGCATGCTTTAAATCTCAATCCAGATAATTCTTTTAATACATCTGTTTCTTTACAATTAATATAAATGTTTGATGGAAAAATATCAGTAAAATTAATACCTAAAGATTTTATAGATTTAAAAATAATGCCATCTGAGCCCAAGCTTGGATAATTAATTGACCCAGTAGATATTAAAATATTTTTTGATTTAAATTCTTTATTATCTATAGATAATAGAGTCCATATTTTTGATGATTTATCATATTCAATACTTATTATAGTTGTCTTTAATAGGACATCATCTTCATTTATTAAAGATGTTAGTAATGTTTGAACTGATTTAGCGCTATTAGAATATGGATAGAATCTTCCTTCTTCATCTTTATAATATACAATTCCTAAATCATCAAAAAGTGATAATATCTTTTTATTATTAATAATTAGGTTTTTGAAATTTTCACCATTATTATATTTTTTATAATTTAAATAATCATTTGTGAAGTTGCATTTACCATTGCCACTAATAGATAGTTTTTTTAATAATGAATTATTTCTTTCAATTATTAAACATTTTGAATTTGGTTTTCTCTTTTTATAAGTAAGGTATGAAAAAACTCCTGATATACCACCACCAATAATTATAAAGTCATATATCATTTTTTCTTCCCCCTAAGTTCATTTAATTTAGTTTCAAAATAAGGAGGAAGTGGATAACTAAATTCTTTATATTCTTTAGTTTCAGGGTCTAAATATCCTATTATTCCAGCATGTAAATATTGACCATTTTCTCTTCCTTTACTAGATTTTGAATAAAGAGGATCTCCAAATATAGAATGACCAATATAATCCATATGAACTCTTATTTGATGAGTTCTTCCAGTCTTTAAAACACACTCTATAAATGTATAATCTTTAAATCTTTCTATTACATGAAATGTAGTAATTGATTCTTTTCCGCCTTCAATTACTTTATATTTAAGTCTATTCTTAGGGTCTCTTCCTATTGGAGCATTTATTATGCCATTATTTTCAAGTATTATTCCATGAACAAGAGCATAATATACTCTTCTAATAGTTTTATTCTTTAATTGATTTGAAAGTGATGTATGAGCTTTATCGTTTTTCGCAACTAATAATAATCCTGTAGTATCTTTATCAATTCTATGAACGATTCCTGGCCTAATTACGCCATTTATTGTGGATAATTCATCTAATGAATAAAGCAGTCCATTAACTAATGTTTTATCATAATTTCCAGCTGCAGGATGAACCACCATTCCTTTAGGTTTATATATCACGGCGACATTTTTGTCTTGATATATAATCTCTATATTTAGATTTTCTGGAGTTAAATCTATTTTTTTAGGTTCTAATAATTCATATTCAATTTTTTGATTCATTTTTAAAATATAATTAGATTTAACTATTTTTCCATCAACAAACACAAGTTCACTATCTATCATTTTTTGAACTTGTGTTCTAGATATATCAAGAACTTTAGATAAATACTTATCTATTCTTTTTTCATCTTCATCTAAATATGTGATTTTATGCATTTTTTTCTTTATTCTTATTCTTCTTTGTATCTATAAATAAAATATATATTATAAACATAATAGACCCTATAACGAGGAAAATATCCGCAATGTTAAAGATAGGAAAAAAGTACTTTTCGAAGTGGAAACCATCCTTGAATGATGGATAATATAATATGAAACTTAAAAAATCAATTACAGAGTGATCAGCTTGGAATAACCTATCTATAAAATTACCTATTGTCCCACCAAACAAGAAACCGAGTGTAACTATAAACCATTTATCTTTCTTAATGCTTAATTTAAAAGATAAAAATATGAATATTCCAAGTGCGATGATTGTTAAGAGGATTAATATCCAAAGCTTAACATCTATTCCCCAAGCTATTCCATCATTTCTCACATAACATATGTTAAAAAAATCCTTTATTACAGTTACAGAATCATAAAGAACCATATTATCTGTAATTATAAATTTAGTTAATTGATCAAGAATTATTATACAAATTCCTATAATAAAAACATATAACATAATCTAACCTACAAAACAATTATTGGAATAATAAATACAGCTGCTATAATGGTGGCTATAATAATTAATGTGAAGGTAATTAGAAAATCAATTAAAGTTATTAATTTATAATTTATATCTTCATCTTTTTTGTATCTTAATAAAATATTATTTCTAAATAGATAAAAAACACATGATAAGCCTGAGAATATTATGCAAGTTAAGATGAGCAAAAGATATGGTCTCATAAGGAATGATAAATAAAGCTGTATGAGGATTAAAATTAATGGAATTGCAATAATTATCATCGCTAAAAAAGAGCCTAAATTAGACCTTCTAATTTCTTTTTTATCATATATCTCGTATATGAGATTTGTGCTCTTCTTATACTCTTTTATAATATTCATTTTAACCTTTTAAATCATTTATAATATCTATTAAATATTCAACTTTAACTATTTTAATTTTATCTAAAATACCGTATTTAGTTGCGGCTTTTATGCATGCATCATAATTTTCTTTCGGACAATAAAATATATCCATATTATCGATATATGCTGCATATATCTTTTGTTCGACACAACCAATTGGTCCTACTTTAGAAAATGATTCAATATTTCCATCTCCATCAAGACTATAAGAAATTGTTCCAGTTCCTGAAATCTTTCTTCCCTTAAGTAGGTCTTCTCTGCTTGATACTAAATAGATATACAAAGCTTCCATAGCGCCACCTGATGGGCCTTCAGTATAAACATTTGATATTTCAGTTTTTATTCCATCTTTTAAAGTGTATGTAGTTTTGATAGTTATTCCAAAGATTTCTGAATTATTTTGAAGTCTCTTTTTTATATTGATTGTGTATTCGTTTCCAATTTTATCTTCTATATAGAGTGTCGCAATTTCACCAACATTTTTGGTTTTTAAATAATCTGATACTTCACTTACTTTAGGATTAGAATTTGGATTATTTTCATATCCTGTGACTTTTTTACCTACAATAAATAAATATGAATTCTCATTCTTAATATTAGAATCTAAGATTACACAATCAATATCTGAATTTGCGCTATAAATATATGTGAATTCGTTGTAGAAATCTACTTCATCTTCAATTAAGAGAGAGTATGCTGCAAGACTCGCATTATTAAAAGATTCATCACTATCAAATCTTCCGATAGCACTTGAGAGTTTAGGATCACTTGATGCAATATCTTCTTTAGTCATCTTATAAGTTACTGCATAAACTGCATCTTTGGTTAATAAATACTGAAATAGAGTTGGCCTTTCATAAGTCAATACATAGACAGCAGAAACACTACCATTTAGATTATTATCCTTATCAACAATGGTAATCTTGTTTTTGATATCTGTAGTATTTCCTGGCAAATATAGATAATAATCAACTCTTACTATGCATAAGAGGACAACTATTACATATATTGATGAAAAGCGGAAAAACCATTTTTGAAAATCTTTAAAAAATGATTTCATTTAAGTGTAACTTCTATTTCCTTCATCTGTCTTGTCTTTATTCCAGCGAGTTCTAATAGTTTTCTTGATGCGACAACATTATCATCATCGTGATGAAAATCTTGCATATAAACTATTTCTTTTATGCCAGATTGAATTAATAGTTTTGTGCATTCATTACATGGGAAGAGTGAAACATAGATAGTTGCGCCTTTTAAATCTTTTGTAGAATTTAAAATAGCATTAGCTTCAGCATGTACTACATATGGATATTTAGTATCTAAATATGCTCCTGTTCTATCCCAAGGCAATAAATCATCATTTATAACTCTTGGAACACCATTATAACCAATACCTATAATTTTGTTTTCATCATTTACGATGCAACAGCCAACTTGAGTGCCAGGATCCTTACTTCTTTTCGCAGATAGTAAAGCAACTCCCATAAAATATTCATCCCAAGAAATATAATCTAATCTTTTCATATTTTACTCCTATAGTTTTTAATAAAGGCCGCAGATATAGCGGCCATAAAGATTCTAAGTTATTTTGTATTTAATGCTTTGTTTCTAATGAATTCAACTAATTCTTTGCAAGTGAGTCTTAATGTAAGACTAGAATTTTCAAGTCTAGATTCACCTTCTGGAATTTCACTTGAAGTTCTAATATCTTCGTATCTAATGTAGATTTCAATACTTAAAGTTGAAACTTCATCATAACCTTCACTATCAGTAGTGACTAGAATAAATGGTGCACTATATGTAGCGCTATTCTTTTCAAAATTAAGAGTTGTTTTATCTCCATCAGTAATAACATTATATGAACTTGAATATCCACCAATTTCAATTTTATGTTTTTGAAGAGAATATCTAGTATCTTTTAAAACCATATAAACATTCTTTAGCGCTTCATCTTCAATTGTAATATATAAATCACCAAATGCTAATTTGTCTCCAATATAATGTAGAACAAATGTTGTGCCTTTTTGTGATTCAATTTCTAAATTACCTGCTGCATTTGTTCTTTTTTGGCATGAAGCTAATGTGAAACATAATGCTATTAAAACTAATAATAAACCTATTTTTTTCATATATTACTCCTATTTAGCGAAATTTGGCTGTGTATATTTGAGATTATTGTATTTTATTGTAACTTTAACTTCAATATTCTCATATTCAGTATTTGGCAGTGTAGATAATAAATCAAGAATTTCAAATCCAGATACTACCCCACCTATTACATAATATGATGAACTACTTGAATTATCTTTTAGATTGATTTGGATTTGTTGTGAACTATATCCTGATGAATCTTTGAAGCATAATGAAACAGTTCCTCTTTGATTCTTGATTGTAGATGTAGTTGGAGCGTTAATAGTCTTATCTAAAGTCTTTTCTTGATCTCCAAATTGAATTGCTGAAGAAGATGCAAGGCCCACATGAGCATTTCTATATAGACCCTTCTTAACTAAATATACAAAGAAATTAATTGAATTTGTATTTAATTCTGTATTTTTAAATAAAACAAATTCAACTTTTCCGTAACCTTTAAATTCTAAAGTTACAACCGCATTTCCATCTTCAATGTATGTGTTATAATTTTTATCAATATATCCTTCATATGGGAAATTTTCAATCACAGATTTTCCACAATCTTTAATATCTACATTAATAGTTAATTCAGTATCTGAATATTCAAACTTTAATTTGATATTACTAATCATACCTTTTTCAGCTTTTAAGACTGCACTTTTAGCACTTATTAAACCATATTCATATGCAGTTGAAAGTTTTGTAACATCATCGAGCTTGATATCTTCAAGGAATGGTAGAATGAAAATATTTTGTTTTAATTCTTTTAATTCGTATACTCCATTTCCTTTATTCTCACAATCACTTGCCTTTAGTCCTTTTAAAACATATGTTATATCTCCAAATACTACACTTGAAGTTTCACTTGTGACATAAGTTAAATCATCTTCAGTATTTGAAACATGTTTAAATGACCCATTATCGATAGATGTATAATAACTAACTTCATTATCTTTGTGATATTCATATAAGAAACCACTTTTAATAAATGAATATGAATATTCTTCTTTTCCTTCAACTGTTCTTTCAAGAGTAAAATTATCTAACAATTTATCATTAACTAGTGTGTCTTCACCTTTACAAGCTGTAAGCGCAACTATAGATAATATAAGAACAATTATTGTTAAAATTCGCTTCATAAATTAGACCTCTAAAAATATTAATATTTTTCCATTAAATTATTATATCATATATAAATATATTTTTAAAATATTTATAAAGATATTTTTAAGCCCAAATCTTTTAGTTGTGCTTCATCAACATTTGATGGGCAATCAAGCATTAAATCTTGGGCTGTAGTAGTCTTAGGGAATAATATTACATCCCTTATATTATCAGTTCCTGTTAGAACCATCATTGTTCTTTCAAGCCCAAATGCTAATCCACCATGAGGAGGGAATCCATATTTCATCGCATCTAAGAGATAACCAAATTTATTTCTTTGATCTTCTTTACTAATCTTTAAGATGCTGAATACTTTTTCTTGAATATCTTCTTCATAGATTCTTAATGATCCACCACCAAGTTCATAACCAAATGCAACTAAATCATATGAATATGAATACACCTTAAGAGGATCAGCTAAAAGATATTTTTCATGTTCCTTAAGTGGTCTTGTAAATGGATGATGAGATGAAGTAATTTCGCCTTCTTCATTAAGTTCAAATAGTGGGAACTCGACAATCCATTTGAAATCATAAATATTTTTATCAATTAAATCTAGTTCACTTGCAACTCTAGATCTTAAAGATCCCATCGCATTACAAGCTTTTACATAATTAGATTTAGTTGTTATAAATAATATATCAGAGTTTGACATATTTAAATTAGATAAGATATCTTCATTCAATAATTTAATTATTGAACCACTATATGAATCATCACTCTTTTTAACATATAATAGATTATCTCCAGAGTGCTTTTTGATGAATTCAGTTAATTCTTCAATCTTCTTTCTTGAGAAATAATTCGAAGAATCATTTACCTTGATTGCGATTGAATATTTATCTTTAAATAGTGGTGAATCTATACCATTAAATAAATCTGTTAGATGGATAAGTTTTAGATCAAATCTTGTATCTGGTTTATCACTACCATAATCTTTAATCGCATCATCCCATTTGATTCTTTCAAATGGAATCTTTAATTCAACATTTAAAATTTCTTTAAATATTTTCTTGTACATTCCTTCCATAATAGTGAGTAATTCATCTTGTTCTAAGAAGGATGTTTCAATATCTATTTGAGTGAATTCAGGTTGTCTATCAGCTCTTAAATCTTCATCTCTAAAACATTTAGCGATTTGATAATATCTATCCATTCCTGCAACCATTAATAACTGTTTTAGGATTTGAGGTGATTGTGGTAGAGCATAGAATTCACCTTTAAATATTCTTGATGGAACTAAATAATCTCTAGCTCCTTCTGGTGTACTCTTACAGAGTATTGGTGTTTCACATTCAATAAAATTATTATCATTTAAATAATTTCTCACAATTGATAATACTTTAGATTTGGTTTTAAAGATTGATTGAAGTTCTTCTCTTCTTAAATCCAAATATCGATATTTGAGTTTAATTTCATCATTAGAATTTTTATCAATAGGAAGGGCTTCACTCTTAGATAATAATTTGATAGAAGTTGCATCTATTTCAATTTCACCAGTTTTTATTTTAGGATTAGGGTTTTCTCTTAAGATTACTTTTCCTTTAACTTCAATTACTGATTCATTAGTAATTGATTCAGTAGTATTATAGAAATCTTTTTCAGGCCTTACAACAACTTGAGAGATACCACTTATATCTCTTAAATCGATAAAAATTAAGCCTCCTAATTTCCTTATTTTATTTACCCAGCCATAAAGAACTACATCTTGGCCTAGATTTTGTTTTGTTAATTCACCATTATAATTAGTTCTCATCACAGCCTCCATCACATGTTTCACAATCTCTATTGCATCTAATTCTATGTAACATATATTCTAATAATTTTGATTCATCAATTAAATCATCAGTATCTTGAACTTTATCTTTAATTCTTATCTTTTTATCTTTTAGTTCATCATCCCCACAAATTATTAAGAATCTCGCATTGTTTTGATCGCTTGATTTAAAATGACCTTTTAAATTTAAAGATTCATAATTCATCTCAGATGAAAAACCATGTTCTCTTATTTCTTGCATTAATTCTATTAAATGCATTTTCGCATTAATGCCTATCGGAATAAATTGAGCGAATATTTTATGTGAATAATCAACTCTTTCATCAATTATTTCAGATAACCTTTCTATTCCAAATGCAAAACCAACTGAACCAAGTTCTGGACCGCCTAACATTTTAGTTAAATTGTTATATCTTCCACCAGCACAAATTGCTTGTGAGATAGAATTATCATTTTCATCAACTAGTTCAACTTCAAATATAGTGTTTGTATAATAATCTAAGCCTCTTACAAGCTTTAAATCTACAATATATGGGATATGTAATAAATCGAGATACGATTTAACTACTTCAAATTCTTCTTTAGATTTATCTGATAAATAATCACTAATTTTAGGGGCATTTAATAATACTTCATTATCTTTATCTATCTTACAATCAAGAATTCTTAAAGTATTAGTTTCATATCTTTTCTTGCAGTCATTGCATAATAAATCAAGTTTATCTTTAAAATACTCTTTTAAAGCAACCTTGTAGTTATTTCTTGAATCGTCATCTCCTAGTGTATTAAGTCTTACTCTAAAATTCTTAATTCTAAGCGACTTAAAAATAGTAGTTGCTAGTGTGATAACCTCAGCGTCCATATAAGGACTATTTGAGCCAACTACTTCTACACCAAATTGAGAGAATTCTCTATATCTTCCCTTTTGTGGACGTTCATATCTAAACATTGGGCCTGAGTAGAATAATTTTAATGGAAGATTAGATGTATATAACTTATTCTCAAGAACGGCTCTTACAACAGGAGCTGTACCTTCAGGTCTTAATGTTACCATTCTATCCCCTCTATCTTTGAAATCAAATGTTTCTTTAGTGACTATATCACTAGACTCACCACTTGATCTATGGATAAGTTCACTATAAGATAGAATTGGCACTCTTATTTCTTGATATCCATATAAACTTGCAACATCTTTAAGATAATTCTCTAGTGATGTTAATTTCTTTGATTGTTCTGGAAGAAAATCAATAGTTCCTTTAACTTTTGTATACATATCCACCTCTAAAAAATAAGCCCATCAAGTGGGCTATTTTTTTTAAATTGCTTAGAAAAAAATTATTGATGAGATTCTATATAATCGACGATTTGTTTAACAGTCTTTAAATCCATCGCTTCATCGTCTGAAATTTGAACTCCAAATGTTTCTTCTAGTGAACATACTAGTTCAATTGCATCCAAAGAATCAGCACCAAGGTCGCTCTCGAATGAAGAATCCATAGTTACTTTGCTTTCCTCAACTTGTAATTCTTCTACTACTAATTTTTTAACTGTCTCAAATATTTCGTTTCTTTCCATATTTTTCTCCTTATTATTTATATAGTGTATCGAGCCCTTGATTGATACTTCTATACTTCAATATCATAATTATATTATAATTATTATTTTTTTACAACAATTAAATATCTAAGATTACTGAAACTGGTCCATCATTGATTGAACCAATCTTCATGTCTGCTCCAAATACCCCATCTTTTAGATTGAATAATGTCTTAGCTTTTTCAATTGTATATTCATAAAGTGGTAAAGATTTATCATATGAAATTGATCTTGAAAATGATGGTCTATTTCCACTTAATAGATTCGCATATAAAGTAAATGAAGATATGATTAATACTTCTCCATTTACATCATCAATTGAGAGATTTAGTTTATCAAATTGATCTGTGAAAATCCTGAGTTTCTTTACTTTATTTAATGCCTTATCAATTGTCAAAAATGTATCTGTTTCTTCGTATGCTACATATACTAAAAGTCCATTTGAAATACTTGAATGAACCTTAGATGAAATAATACATTTTGCTTCTTTAACTCTCTCTATTAAAAGTCTCATCTTTTAACCCTTTCGATTTGATATATTCCTTTAATCTTTTCAAGGTTAGAAATCATCAAATCTAATTCAGATTTATTTATTACTTCAAGTGTCAAATTGATTATACCTTCATTTATATCATTAGCTCTCGCAGTAACTTTAATAACTTTACAGTTATAGGCTATACTTGTGTTAATTATATCAGCAAGAATATTATCTCTATTAAATACGAATAATTTTAGGTCAACTTGGAATCGTTTATCCTTATTTTCAGCCCAAAATACTGGAATAAACCTATTCTCATCAAAACCCTTAATATTCTTACAATCGCTCCTATGGATTGCGATACCTACACCTTTAGTTATATAACCTACTATATCATCACCAGGAATAGGTGAACAACAGTGTGCGAGTTTAACACTTGGAGTGTCAAGACCTTCAACAATTATATCGACGTCTTCATGGTATACTCTATTCTTATTTCTCTTATTGATTAAATCGATTATCTTTTCACTATTTGATAGATCAGATTGAATAAAATCATTGAGAATTGAAATAGCACTAAATTGTCCTTTTCCACAAGCATAATATAGGTCTTCTAAATTCTTAAATTGTTTCTCAGGTGAACTTCTTTTAATAACGAGTTCATCTGTCAAAACTAAATCTAATTTTTGATTTTTTATTTCTTGAAGAATACTATTCTTACCTTGTTCAATTAGGAGGTCTTTATTCTTCTTATTTAAAAATTGTTTAATCTTAGATCTTGCACTAGATGTCTTTGCGATTTTGAGCCAGTTTTCATTTGGACCATATGCATTAGCACTTGTCTTAATTTCACACACATCACCAGTTTTAAACACATAATCAAGAGGAACAATTTTGCCGTTTACTATTGCCCCAGTAAAATTGTCACCAATTCTTGAGTGAATTCTATATGCGAAATCTATAGGTGTTGAACCTTCAGGAAGTGAAATAACTGTATTTTTTGGAGTAAATACATAAACATTTGCGTTTAAAACATCTTCACTAAAAAGAGTAGTTATTTCTTGTTTTTCTTCTTCATCACCAGATGTATATTTTAATAAGTCATTATACCATCTGAGTTTAGATGCAGTAGATTCATAATAATTTGATTTGAGCTTAACTCCTTCCTTATATGCCCAGTGAGCAGCGATACCATTTTCAGCTATTTCATCCATTTCTTTTGTTCTAATTTGTATCTCATAAATCTTCCCATCGTTTACAACTGTTGTATGTAGGGATTGATACATATTAGGTTTAGGTACAGCGATATAATCTTTAAATCTCGATGGAACAGGAGCATATTTTGAATGAATAATACCTATTGCTTTATAGCAATCTATTACAGTTTTAACGATTGCTCTTAAGGCTTGTAGGTCATAAATATTTTCAAATGGTATGCCTTTTTTCTCCATCTTATTATATATAGAATTTATATTCTTTACACGTTTTGAAATATCAGCTTCAATTCCTTCACTTTTAAGTAGGTCATGGATGTCTGTGGCCATTTTATTTAAATCAGCTTCTCTTGCCTTCTTGGTTGTCTTTAATTTCTTTGATATTTCTTCATATTCTTGAGGATATAAATATTTAAACGATAAATCCTCAAGTTCTGCCTTAATTTGATACATACCAAGTTTATGAGCAATTGGAGCATAGATAGCCTGTGTTTCTTTAGATATCCTTATTTGTTTCTCATATGGCAGATATTTAAGTGTAAGCATATTATTTAATCTATCACTTAATTTAATCCATATAACCCTAATATCTCTAACCATAGAGAAAAGCATCTTTTGGAAATTAGATGCATATTCATTCTCATCACTTCTCTTGAGTGATGTAGTATCAGTATATGTCATCTTCCTAATCTTAGTTAAGCCTTCAACTAAGTTCGCAACTTCCATACCAAAATTATTCTTAATATCGTCAAATGTTTTAGATGTATCTTCGATAACATCGTGTAAGATTGCGGCTAAAAGTGTCGTAGGGTCAGCGTGATAATCACATAGAGTCTTTGCGACTTCTATAGGATGAATGATATAAGGCTCACCAGATGCACGTTTTTGATCTTTATGAGCTTCCAATGCGAAAAGATAGGCACTATATATTTCATTCTTAGTGTCTTCATTATGAATATATGTACTTATCGCATCGCCTAAAGGCTTATAAAAATCATAATTATCCATACTAATATTTAATCAATGATAGATATTCAATATCCTTAATATGATCTTTTCCTTTTAAATCTAATAATTCAATTAGGAATCCAATTCCAACTACTTTGGCTCCTAATTTCTCACATAAATGAATAGTTGCTTCAACTGTACCACCAGTTGCGAGTAAATCGTCAATGATTAATACTCTATCACCAGGTTTTAGTGAATCTTCATGAATACAGAGTTTATTTGTCCCATATTCAAGTTTGTATTCTTCAAATACAGTTTTTCTAGGTAATTTACCTGGTTTTCTAACTGGGATGAATCCGACATTCATCTCATATGCAACAGGACAACCTATAATGAAACCTCTAGCATCAGGACCAATAACTACATTTGCCCCAACTCTTTTTCCAAAATCAGCTAGTCTTTTGCAAGCTTCATGAAAGGCATCTTTATCTCTTAAAAGAGGTGTGATGTCCTTAAATTGTATCCCTTCAATAGGGAAATTTGGTACGTTTTCAATGTAATCTTCTAATTTCATATTTCCATCCATTTTTTATTCTAATGCCTCTATAACATATTTTTTGATTGTATTTATATCGGATCTAAGAAGCGTTAACACTTCTTTTGATTCAACAAATTCATTATAAGTCTTTGAATCTTCTAAGTTTACTTTATAACCTTTTTCACGAGGAATAGGTTTTACTTTTCCATTATATCTTTCAACAAGATTTAATTCTTCAAATATTTCAAGTATATGATTTAAAACATACTTACTTGCTTTAACTTCTTTTTGAAGCATTATTTCATTGATTTCAATTCTTTTACTAATAACATAAATAACTTCTTTTAAAAATTTTAAATCAGTAATTAAATGTTCATCATTCTTCTCTTGGCTTATAGGCGCAAGATATAAAATCGATGGAGATTGTTCTTTGATTAATAAATTCAAATCCGCAATATTATCAAATTCTTCTTTTAAGATTAATCCATCTTCTAAATCGAAATGACTTACTGCATATTTGTAATCTTTTCTATTTCTATAATCAATTACTTGAACTCCATTAACCCTGAAATCTTTTGCTATAATTTGAATATTTTCAAAACCATTATAACTATTGATATTTAATTCACCAACTACTTCAAGCTCATCGCTTGGAGCTAAATTGAATGATAAACTAGTATCATTAAACACAATTATAGAGATATATTTTCCATTATTTAATTTGCATTTAATTTTAGTATGTTTTTCTGCAAGAAGTTGAGTACCTATAACTTCTAAATCATTGAATAGGAACAAAGTTTCTTGCATATCATAATATTCAAGTTCTTTAACAAAATCAGTATTAATTAAAGTGTGGTGAAGCGACAATGAAACATCAAGAGATGACTCAAACGGAACAATAGTTGCGACTTCTTTTGATAATCTATCTTTGAGTTCTTTGATGTTAGATGCTTTCATAGATACACCACAAGCTTTTTCATGACCGCCAAACTTATCTAATAAGTCTTTATTCTTCTCTAGCATCTCGAGAATATTATAATCGCCTATAGTTCTAAATGAACCTCTCGCATAATTATCTTGATTTACATTGAATACACCAGTAATCTTACCAGTTTTCTTCATCACTTTTTGAGCGATGATGCCTAAAACACCTTCATAAAATGATGATGAATAAATAATAATAACATTATCATCTTGATTAATCATTTTGTAAGCTAAATCAGTATTTTGAATAGTTAATTCTTTTCTTAAAGTATCAGCTTCAAGTAAAGCATTAATATCTTCTCTGATCTTATCTATATCATCTTCGATTAAGAGCTCAATTGCGATTGTAGCATCTCCGATTCTTCCTAAAGAATTGATTTTAGGAGCTATATTAAAAGATATATCTTTTAAGCCATGAATTTCTAGATTTAGTTTTTCAAGAAGCATTCTAAGGCCCAAAACATTAGTGTCATTGATTCTTTTAATACCTTCATTAACTATTGCCTTATTTTCACCGATTATAGGCATCATATCCGCAATTGTTCCAAGCATAGCTAAATCGACATATTTTCTTATGAAATCTTTATCTAAAGCTTCAGCAATTTTAAATGATACTCCAACTCCACAAAGGTGTTCAAAAGGATAATCATTATTTAAATATGAATGGAGAATATAATCTGTCTTAGGAAGTTTTTCTTTAGGTTCATGGTGATCAGTAATAATCACAACTATTCCTGCTTGATTTAATCTTTCCACTTCATCAACGGATGTAATACCATTATCTACAGTTATAACTAATTGATATTCTTTTTCTATGATTTCATCTACAACTTCATTAGATAGTCCATATCCTTCACTAAATCTATTTGGAACCATGAAAGATACATTTGCGCCTTTCGCTTTTAATGCTCTATACATTACTGCGGTCGCAGTTATTCCATCGACATCATAGTCTCCATAGATTAGAATCTTTTCATCATTTCTAATGGATAATTTAATCTTTTTTATAACTTTATCCATATTCTTAAATTCATAAGGATCTATAAAATCTTTGAAACCTAAAAAATGATAACGAACATAGTCATCAATCCCAATATTCTTATGTAAGATATCTATGATTTCATTATCAGAATAATTATTCTGATATTTAACAATCCATTTATATTTTGGAAGTATCATATTATTCTCCTTTTTTAGGTATTTAAAGATTATAAATTAAAAATTTATATAAATAAATAGGTTTTATGCATTTTCGTTTAAAAAATCTATTCCTTCATCGTGTGAATGGTCAAGTCTAATCCAATATGCACTTCTTCCTCTGCCATATGAAATTATTTTGCCTTCATCTTGAAGCTCTTTTAAACATCTATCGATTGTTGAATCGGATACATTAGGTAGTTTCTTTCTTATTTCTTCTTTTGTGAATTTTTCATCTAATTTATAAATTACTGTTTCAACAGTCTCACTCTTTTTGAGTTTTGAATCAAATTCAACAACTTTAGATAAATTCTTAACATCTTCGAATAATTCAATTGATAATTTTATAATTAGTTTTAAAAAGAAAGATGTATCAGAATAACCAGCATCATACAAATATAAAGCTTTTAAAATCGAATCATTGTATTCTTCTTTTCTACTTGATAAAACTTTAAAAAATGAAGAATATTTTAATGCAGAAATATCAGAGGATAGAAGCAATATGTAAAGAAGAATTGATGCAACTATTTCATTACCATTTTTAAGTGGTTTTAAATGAATAAAATCGACAATAAACGAAATATTTAAATACAAATATTCTATTGTATCAGTATTTTTAATCCTATTATATTCATTTACGAGTTCATCTAAAGATAAGGACACAGATTGTTCATTAGCGTTATGTTTTCTAATTGTGTTATTTTTATCTTTTGTATTCTTATAAATCATTAAGCCTAAGTCTTGAATTTCTCTTGTCGATAAAACGAATTTATTATCGCTATGAATCAATTCAAATATATTCATAAGATTCACAAAAATATTTTCTTCATATGTTTTTGGAACGAAACCTGATCTCTTATTTAAGAATTGTTTTATTCTTGTATCACTCAATTTGTGGTCCTTAAAAAACATATTGAAACAATATGTGATATCTTCTTCAATTGTTAGTTTGTGATAAAGATTTGAATTCCTATCTAATTCATTAACATATTTAGAACAGTTTCCAATACATTTATAGAGCTTAATATAATCTAGTAGAATAGTTCTTGGAATTAAATCATTATGACAATTATTCAATGCAGTCATTTTTATCCCCTAAAACAAATCTTCTTTTAACCTTTCTATTTCTTCATCATCAACTATTTCATCTTGAGACTTATCTATTAGATCATCTTCTTTAACTTCTAGATAATCAAAAATAGTTGTTTGTTGTTCTATGATTTCACCTAGTTCATCGATTAAAGATCCTGGATGAGATTTTTGAACTTCTTCCAATGCTTCTTTTAATTGTTTAGATAAATCATTATGGTATTTGTTGTATAATTCTCTATCAATAAATCTTAAATATAGAGATTTTGGAGTAGCATTTTGTACAACAGGTGCACCATGTTCATAATTATCTTTTGGAATTTCAGTTCCTTTAAATCTTATCAATTCTTTATCAGTTAAGACATCAAGTTCAATAGAATCTTTATATTTAGATGGATTAGTAACTACAGCTTTTAAGAAATAATAAGGATTAGTTTTAACACTCTTTAAGAATGAATAACTTCTACCACTTCTTCTAGTCCTTGTTATATTCTTAAGAAGTATTCTCTTAAGACCACCTCTATTAGTTAGAAGTATTATTTCCTCTTTATAATAATTTGGGACAAGAATTGAATCTATTACTTCATCTTTAGGTTTCAAATTGATGTTTTTAACACCTAAAGCTTTAGCACCTGAAATAGGGACTTCACTCTTAGCATATTTTAAAATATTACCGAGTTTAGTCACAACTACTACTTCTTCTTTATCTTTATCTTCTAAAGAAGCACTAACTACGCTATCACCATCCGCTAATTTCATAGCAAGGCCTCTTTTATATCTCTTTTCAAAGAATTCATCAGTAGGTGTTAACTTAATCTTGCCTTTTCTTGTTGAAATGAGGACATTTGTTCCTTTTTCAAGTGGTTTATCTATATGATATATTCCAACTATCTTATCACTTCCACCTAGGTCAAATAAACTACCAATATATGCACCAAGTTCTTTGTATTTGAGTTCAGGTATCTTGTATATTGGAAGATTGATATAATAGCCATTCATTGTGAATAATAAGATAGTATTAACAGTATTACATAATTCATCGAAAATGATATAATCATTTTCTTTAAGACCTGGGTCTGATTGATTAATACTCATCTGATATGCTTTATTAGATAATCTCTTAATATAACCATCTTTAGTTATAATTACATGAGTGTCTTCGTGAATAATTAATTCCTCTTCTTTAAACGATAAATCATTCTCTTCTTCACTTATAACTGTCTTTCTTGGGGTAATTACTTTAGTATTGATATCTTCTAATTCTTCAATAATTACTCTCTTTAAAGCATTTTCATTAGATAAAATATGTTCAAGTCTTTTGATTTCAACTTCTAAGCTATGTTTTTCGTTTAAGAGTTCTTCAACATCATATTTTGAAAGACGATATAGTTGAAGCATTACAATAGCTTCAGCTTGAAGATCAGTAAAACCATATTTTGTCATTATATTCTTTTTAGAATCTTGTTTGCCGTTAGAACTCTTAATTGTTTCAATTACTTCATCGCTAATAGATATTAGTTTAGTAAGACCATTAACGATATGAAGTCTTTTTTCACATTTATCTTTTTCATAATTCGATCTATTAGTTATTACTTCTTTTGTATGAAGAATATAAGCATCTATAATATCTAGAATCCCTAATGTTTTAGGGCTTCTATCAACTATTGCGACCATATTATAAGATATATTGATTTGAAGGTCAGTATTCTTAAATAAATAATTTAGGATTATATCAGGATTTGATTCATTTCTTGTCTCAATTACAATCCTTAAACCTTCTTTATCTGATTCATCTCTAACCTCAATAATTCCGTCAATTTTCTTAGTTGATCCGATTGTATCAATCTTTCTTACAAGTAAAGATTTATTCACACCATAAGGTATCTCAGTAATGATGATATTGTGGCCTTCTATTTTAGTTTTACTTCTAATTGTAACTCTTCCTCTACCTGTTTTAAGTGCATCTAAAAGTTCAGGACTATCAATAATTATTCCACCACCTGGAAAATCAGGCCCTGGAAGAATAGTTACAGCTTCTTCGAAACTCAAATTAGGGTTTTTAATCCTCTCAATTGTTAAATTGATTGTTTCATTTAGATTATGAGGAGGGATGTTTGTAGCATAACCTGCGGATATACCTTCTGCCCCATTCACGAGTAAATTTGGGAATTTCGCAGGTAAAACTACTGGTTCAATTTCTGAATCATCGTAATTTGGAATAAATTGAACAGTCTTCTTTTCTATATCTTTAAGTAAATACATCGAAGCAAGCGATAATCTAGCTTCAGTATAACGCATCGCAGCAGCTGAATCTCCATCAATTGAGCCTTTATTACCTTGCATATCGATTAATGGTACATTAATCTTGAAGTCTTGGCTCATTCTAACTAAGGCATCATAAACTGAAGCATCACCATGAGGATGATACTTACCAATTACTTCACCAACGATTCTTGCGCTCTTTTTATATGCTTCGCCATAAACCATTCCTACAGTCTTCATAGCATATAATATTCTTCTCTGAACTGGTTTTAAGCCATCTCTTACATCAGGAATAGCTCTATCTTGAATGATATATTTTGCATATGAGCCGAAGCAATCGCCCATTACTTTTTCTAGATATTCACTTTGTATCTTTTGTTCAATTAGAGTATTAATTGGGTCTTTTTTAGCCATAAATTCCTACTCCTCATTCTCTTGAATTTGATAATCATCTATTTCATTGAATGAAACATTATTATCAATCCATTGTTTTCTTGGTTCAACATCATCACCCATTAGAATTCTAACTGTCTTATCCGCATCCGCTAAATCTTCTATTTTAACTTGAACTAAAGTTCTAGTTTTAGGGTCCATTGTAGTCTCCCATAATTGTTCTGAATTCATCTCACCAAGGCCTTTATATCTTTGAATTGAATATTTCTTTAAATTCTTTAAAAGGTTGTCTTTTTCTTCATCACTATATACATAAGTGGTCTTCTTATGCTTAGAAGAATTATCATCTATTTTATATAGTGGAGGCTTTGCGCAATAAACTTTCCCTTGAAGTACTAAATCAGTCATATATCTAAAGAAGAATGTTAATAGTAAGATTTGGATGTGAGCACCATCGACATCCGCATCAGTCATAATTATGATTTTATCATAATTACATTTCTTAATATTGAAATCCTTACCAAACCCAGCACCAATCGCATAAATCATGGTGTTAAGTTCTTCGTTTTTAAGCACTTCTTCTAAAGTTGCTTTTTCTGTATTTAATACTTTACCCCTCAAAGGAAGTATTGCTTGAAATTTTCTATCTCTTCCCTGTTTCGCAGATCCACCTGCAGAATCACCCTCAACTAAGAATAATTCATTCAATTTATTATTCTTTGAAGATGCAGGAGATAATTTACCAGATAAATTTTGTTCAACTTTAGTTTTGCTCTTAATAAGTCTTACAGAATCTCTAGCTTTTCTTGCTGCTTCTCTAGCCATTCTTGCTTGATAAGCTCTCTGTAATAAATTTTGAATAATTTGTTGATTCTCTGTGAAGAAATATAATAATTTTTCTGATACTACTTCTTCACAGACATTTTTTGCAATTGGAGTTCCTAGTTTTTCCTTTGTTTGGCCTTCAAATTCAAGTATAGATTCAGGAACTTTTAATGACAGCACAGCAACAAGACCATCTCTTACATCTGGCCCTTCAAAAGGAGAATCTTTTTCTTTAAGAACTCCTAGTTTATATGCAAAATCATTGAATGTTTTAGTTAGTGCAGTTTTAAAGCCCACTTCATGAGTACCTGCATCTTTAGTTCTTACATTATTTACAAATGAGTGAATATTTTCTCCATATCCATTCTTTAAATATTGAATAGAGAATTCTACATTAATTTCTTGAAGTTCTTGTTCGAAATAGATTGGTTTTTCTAGTATTCTTTCATGTTCATTAGATAGATAATCGACATATTCAACAATTCCAGTTTCATAACAATAATTTTCTTTAACTTTATTTCTTTCATCAATTAAATTGAGGGTTAAACCTTTAATTAAAAAAGCTGATTCTTTAATCCTTTCTCTTATAGTTGATAAAGAAAATAAAGTAGTTGAAAAAATAGTATGATCAGGTTTAAACCATACTTCAGTTCCATGCTTCTTAGTATCACCTAAACATTCTATTTCTTTATTAAATTTTTTACCGCCATTTGAAAATAATTGATGATAAATTTTACCTTGTTTATAACTCTTAACGTCAACCCATTCAGATAAAGCATTCACAACAGACGCACCAACACCATGAAGCCCACCTGCAGTTTTATATGCACCATTAGAATTGAATTTACCACCTGCATGCAAAACAGTGAAGATAACATTTAAAACATCATCTCCATTTTTATGTTTTCCAACTGGGAGTCCTCTTCCGTCATCACAAATAAGAATTGAATTATCTTCTTTTATAGTAACTGAAATATTCTTACAATATCCACTTAAAGCTTCATCTATTGCATTGTCTAATATTTCCCATACTAATTGATGTAGTCCTCTTGTATCAGTTGAACCAATATACATTCCTGGTCTTTTTCTTACTGCTTCAAGGCCTTCAAGAATCTGTATACTCGATGCATCGTATTTATCATTTGGCATAAAATTACCTCACAACTATTAATTATAATATAAAATAGAAAAATAAAAAACCTCAAATGAGGTTTTTTCTATCAAAAATTGTTTATTTATTGTTTTGTTGAATAGATGCCATTACTTGACGAACTTGTTTTTCAGATGGAGTTCTTCCCATTTGTCTCATCATAATTCTCACAACATCTTCTGTGATTGGAGGATTCTTCTTTTGATAATTCTTAAAATATTTTACTGCAATAAAGAAACCGGCAACTGCACCTAAAATTAATGCTCCAATTCCAATTAATAATACTCCCCACCAAGGCATTCTGTATTTCCTCCTTATTTATACTACTTATAAATAATACCTTATTTCATAAGATTATTCAACTTTTTCTTTACAAACTACTCTTTTTAAGTTAAAGTTTAAATATCCTATAGGAGGGTAACATGCCAAGAAAAATTACAGATTCTTGTATCGCTTGCGGTACATGCGCAGCAAACTGCCCTGTTGGATGCATCAGTGAAGGTGATATATATAAAATTGATCCAGATCAATGCATAGACTGTGGAGTTTGTCAAGAAAATTGCCCAGTTCAAGCTATCGAAGAAGAATAGTTTGAATTAAAAAATGAGTGCTCGAAACACTCATTTTTTAATTTTTTCATTATTATTTTTGTTTATTATAAGTTAGGCTTCCAATCTTGATGAACTCAACTCCATCAGCATTTTTGCCTTTAGAAAAACTATAAGTTCCACTGTATGAAGAATCATCATCAGAAAATGTTAATACGATAACTAAACCGTCTTTTTCTTCATTGTCTTTAATTTCATAAGTTCCTTCATATACAGAAGTTTCTTGTTGACCAATTACAGTTCCTGTTACAGTTAATTTTACTTTCTTACCACTGAATTCATATAAAGCAGTTGATTCAGCTAAACCAGAAACACCAATAGATCCTTTATATTTACCAGATAAAGTGTTTCCACATGCTGCAAGAGTGAAACATACTGCAGCTACTAATACTAATGATAAAATTCTAGTTAATCTTTTCATATCTCTTCTCCTTTTATTTTATTATGATTTAATTATAGATATTATTATTATTTTTGTCAAATACACTTAATAAAAATTAATTATTTTAATAAATACATAAAAATTGAACCAGCAACTCCAACATTTAAAGATTCAATTTTATTCATTGGAATTGTCAAATTGATATCAGTAATATCCTGGTATTCTTTTCTAATTCCATTTCCTTCATTTCCTAAAATTAATACTAACTTTTTACACAAATTGTAATTTAATGTATTAACACTATCCCCATTTAAAGTGGTACCAATTAGATAATATCCCTTGTTCTTTAAATTAGGTAAAGATTCTTTAATAAAATTAAGGTGGAATATAGCTCCCTCACTCGATCTTACTACTTTAGGATTATATATATCAGCGCATTCATCAAGTATTACTGTATCAAAATTAAATGCGATTGAAGATCTCAAAAGTGTACCTATATTTCCTGGGTCTTGAAGTCTATCAAGGTATAATATTTTATTCCCAATTTTAGATGAATTTTCTTTCTTAACTACAGCAATAATTCCTTCTGGAGTGATAGTATTTGTGATTTTAGATAAGAGTTCTTCTGAAATAATTATTGCATCTTTATATTTTTCTTCTTCTTTAATAGAATAAATACTGACTAGTCTAGATGCTTTAATAGCTTCATCAATCAAATTATATCCTTCAACAATAAAGAGAGATTTTTCATCTCTATATTTTTTATTTTTATATAATTTGACTAATTCCTTTATTTTATTATTATCCTTAGAAGTTATCATATCTTACATCTTCTTTTTCATCTATATAAGTTGCAAGAGAGTCAGCAATATATGTCAAAAGCACAATATCATCAATCTTATATGCAGCCTCGATTGTAGTTGTATTTTGTGCTTTAACTCTATTGTCATATGGACCCATATGCCAATTAATAGCTAGAGCTTCAATATCAGATAATTTCATAAATTTTGAAATAATATATACTGATTTTTCTCCATGGCCATATGGCAATACTTCATCAATTTTATATACTGATTTAGTTAGCCATACACCACCTTCATTTACTTTTCTATAATCTTTCTTATAGAAATTTATTTTACATACATCATGAAGTAGGCCAATAATCGCAATTGTTTCATCTGAATATTTGTTATATAAAGAGTCTTCATTACTGATTAAGTTTTTAAGTCTATAATAAACATTTATTGAATGATTACAAAGACCTCCTTCATAAGCGTTATGGAATTTACTAGATGCAGGAGCAGTGAAAAAATCAGTAGATTGCAAATATTCTAGCATCTTATCTGATCCTTCTCTTTTGATATTTTCTCTATATATTTTAATGAATTCTTCTTTTACACCCATAAAGTAGCTCCTTAGATTATTCCAAATGGATTACCATCTTCATCAATACCCATATGTTTACATACAGGATCTATTGGTAAGCCTGGCATAGTGATGATTTTACCTGTATATACAACTATAAACCCAGCACCTAGTGATAATGATACATCCTTAACATGTATAGTGAAATCTTTTGGTGCGTTTAATATCTTAGAATCATCTGTGACAGAATTCTGAGTTTTAGCTATGCATATTAGTAGATTAGAATAACCTAATTTCTTATATAATTCTATTTTTTCTAAAGCTTTAGGTGAATATTCAACACTTCCTGCACCATATGCTTTTTTCGCAACTTTCAAGATTTTATCCTTTATATCATCTTTAGTTTCATATAAGAAATGAAGTTCATCTTTCTTATTTTCATTTAGAACTTTAAGTACTCTTTCTGCGAGTTTAATTCCACCATTACCGCCATTTGTATGAATATCTGCGAGTTCAAAATTGTATCCTTTATCTCTAAGATATCCTTCTAATGCGTCAATTTCTTTATCTGTATCAGTATAGAATTTATTTATTGCAATAACAAATGGAAGATTGAAATTTTTAATTGTTTCAATATGCCTTTCTAGGTTTTCACAACCCTTAATCATTGCTTCTATATTTTCTTCTTTTAGATTTTCAAGTTCTACTCCACCATGCATCTTAAGAGCTCTAATAGTTGCGACTAAAATACAGGCACTTGGGTGAATCCCTGAGATTCTTGCTTTAATATCTAAGAATTTTTCAAGTCCTAAATCTGCGCCAAATCCAGCCTCTGTAATAACTACATCACTTAAATGTTTCGCATAAGTTGTAGCCATAATGGAATTACATCCATGGGCAATATTTGCGAATGGTCCACCATGAATTATTGCAGGGCCTCCTTCAGTAGTTTGAACTAAATTTGGTTTAAATGCTTCTTTTAATAAAAGAAGGAGTGAACCAGTGATGTTTAAATCTTTTAATAATATTTCCTTTCCATCTTTAGAATATGCAACTAATGAATTATTGAGTCTATTTTCTAAATCTTTGAAATCTTTAGATAAACATAAAATCGCCATTAATTCAGTTGCAACAGTAATTCTGAATTGATCTAATCTTTCAACACCATTGAATTTTGAACCCTGACCAATTTTTACACTTCTAAGCGCTCTATCGTTTACATCTAGACATCTCGCCCAAACAACTCTATCAGGATCTATATTTAATTGTGAATCATAATATATTTCATTATCTATTACTGCAGAAACTAAATTATTTGCGCTTGTTAAAGCGTGCATATCACCTGTGAAATGGAAATTGATATCCTCCATTGGTACTACTTGTGAATATCCTCCACCAGTTGCACCACCTTTAAGACCCATAACAGGTCCAAGTGATGGTTCTCTTAACGCTAGGCAAACATTAACGTTTAGTTTCCTTAAAGCTTGAGCAAGACCAATAGAGACTGTAGTTTTACCTTCACCAGCTTTAGTTGGAGTAATTGCGGATACTAAAACAACTTTTCCGTTATGATTTTTCTTATTTAAGATTGAATCATTGATTTTAGCTTTATATTTTCCATATAATTCTAAATCATCTTCACCTAAATCTAGTTCTTTTGCTACATCTTTAATATTTCTTAATTTAATCTCTTGTTGAACTTCTAAATCGCTTTTCATATCTCAATCCTCCATCTGCCTTCTAAGCTTCTTTAAAGACAAATTAATTATTTGTCTTATTCTTTCATGTGAAACATTATATAAGTTAGATATTTCATCTATACTCATCTTCTTTTTTCCAAATACCCCATAATAATGAGATAATATCTTCTTTTCTTTATCATTTAATATTTCAAATGATAACAATAAAGTATCCAAATCATCATCTATAGATGTGTCATCTTTAATTTCAGATTCGATATATAAAGATATACAATCATCTTTTTTGATTTCAACATTCAAAATAGATGATGCAAGATTTTTTAAATCTTCGTGCTCTTCTTTTTCAATTTTCAAATATTCAACTACTTCAATATCGCTAGGATATCTTTTAAGTTTTTTATATAATGCTTTTTCTGCATCAATTAATTTATTCAATTTTTTAGTCATATCTTCTGGAATAGATGAGGTGGATAGCGCTTCATCATTCGCTTTTTTTATTTTGTTTACTAAATATGTCTTTAAGAAATCTTTGAAATTAATCTTCCTTGATAAATCAAATATATTTAGTGCATTTAAAAACGCTAAATATGATTCTTGAATTAATTCATCATTAGATAAATAATTTGATTTAACTTTAGATGCAGCATCTTTAATTATATCTATATTATCATTTAGAAGAGTCTCTATTATCTTTTCATTTTCAGTTTTGTTTATATCCAATCTTAATTTTAAGATTAAGTCTAAAGTTTCTTTATTTGTTAGTGCCATAATATACCTACATTCTTCTATATGGAATAACATTAGTTTTAGATGTAATAACATTTAATTTATCATCAAGATTCTTTAAATCTTCAGCAATACAATCTGCGAACCTTATTTCTATGTGATGCCCTACATCTAAAACATTTAAGCCTAATCTTTTAGCTTCTATTCCTTTAGAATAAGTCATATCTCCAGTGATAAATAAATCTAATTCTTTCTCTTTAGCAGAACTAAAATACTGAGATCCACTTCCTCCAATAATTCCAACTTTTTCTACTACTAAATTAGAAATTCCATAATAATCACAAGATTCGATATTTAGAACTCTTTTTATATTTTTAACAAAGTCTTCTAAAGAAGACTTATCAATATTTCCATAAACACCAATATTATCTTCCATAGATAATATTTCTTTATTTTTAAGTCCAATTAAATCTCCTAAATAATCATTCATTTTAACTGAATCAAAATTTGTATGAAGAGAATAATTTGCAATATCATATTTTATTAAATCTTTAATAATAGAACCTAGACCTTCATCCAAATTTAAATTAGATAGAGGATGGAATAATAGAGGATGATGAGTGATTATTAAATCAACATTCTCAAGGATTGCTTCATCCATTACTTCTCTTGTAAGATCTAGTGCGAGTAATACTTTCTTTACATCTTTTTCGTATGAACCAACCATTAATCCTACGTTATCGTAGGATGCTTTTAAGTCTATTGGATATAGGTTAGATAAATATGAGGTTAATTCCTTTAATTTCATTTAATTATCTCCTCTAATTGCTTAATTTCATTTATTATTGATTCTTTGGATTTAGCTTTATTTTTAGCTTCAGTTAAGATGTTAATCTTCTTTTCGATATATTCAATAAATTCTTTAGGCTTGTTCTTTAAAATTTTAGGCCCATATTCTAGTTCAGGTTGAGAATATTTAATAATTGAATTTGATTTAATTCCTACAATTATAGGATAAAAATGGCCTTTACATTTAATAAATGCTTCATCTATTATCTCATAACCATTATTCATAAGATGACATCTTACAATATTAGAATCATTGTTAGGTTCAAGTATTAAAAGAGGATTATTCTTTATAAGAGAAAAATCTAATATATCTTTTATAAGAATTCCTCCCATCCCTGCAATAACAACTGTGTCATATTTAAGGTCAGTAAGATTCTTAAAGCCATCAGATAGAATTGGGATTATAAAATCAGTTAAGTTATTGGCTTCGATGTTTAGAGTTGCTCTATTAAGAGGACCAATTTTATTATCAACTGCGTATACTATTTTTGTTTTATTCTCTTTAACAAGATAAATAGGTAGTAACGCATGGTCACAACCGATATCTACAACTATTGAATCCTCATTTATAAATGAGGAAATAACCTTAAGCCTATAACTGATGTTCATTATTTCATATAATCCCTGAGTTTATTGCTTCTTGACGGATGTCTAAGTTTCCTTAAAGCTTTAGCTTCTATTTGACGTATTCTTTCTCTTGTAACGCCAAATTCTTTGCCTACTTCTTCTAAAGTTTTAGTTCTTCCATCAATTAGTCCGAATCTCAATTTAATTACTCTTTCTTCTCTATCTGAAAGATTATTTAGAAGATTATTTAATTCTCTTTTCAATGATTCATTTGCGGTATATTCTTCTGGATTTAAATTTTCATTATCTGGAACAAAATCGCCATATGATGAATCATCTTCTTCACCTACTGGGTCTTCTAAAGACTTAGTCTTTTGAGATATCCTTTTAATCATCATCAATTTTTCAAGAGTTATTCCCATACAATATGCAAGTTCTTCATAAGTAGGTTTTCTTCCAAGTTCATGAGTTAATTCTCTTTCTCTTTTATTCAATTTATTGATTGTTTCATTCATATGAACAGGAATTCTAATAGTTCTTGCTTGATCAGCAATCGCTCTTGTGATAGCTTGTTTAATCCAGCCTGTTGCATAAGTTGAAAACTTATTACCTTTTGTATAATCAAATTTTAATACAGCTTTAGATAGACCAATAGAACCTTCTTGAATTAAATCAGCGAATTCCATATCTGGATTATTGAAATGTTTCGCAATATTAACGACTAATCTTAAATTAGCTTCAGTGAGAGCTTTTCTCGCTTTTTCTCCTTTATCTTGTCTTTTTTGGTATTCTTCAAGTTCTAAATCTGTAAATTCAACACCTTCATCTAAGAGTCTTTGATGTTCTTCTTTTTCCATCTTTGTATCATAGATGATTTTTGCGATTTCTCTTTCTTTTTCAGGTGTTAAAAGATCGATTCTACCAATTTCTTTAAGATACATCTTAACTGGGTCTGAAACAACGATTTTTTGGTTAGTTAAAGATGATTGTGAATCGATTAAGTCATCAAAATTATCGTATAAAATTATTTCATCGCTCTTTTCTAATGAACTATCTTCATAGAAACTACTGTCATCTAAAGAATCAAAATCAATATCATCTTCATCTTCAAGTTCTTCTAGTTCCTCATCTAAGTCGCTATCTTTATCTAGTTCATCTAAATATTCTTCTAAGTTATCCTTGTTGTCATTTATATCATCATAATATTGATCGTCATCTTGATTTTCCATATCATATGATTCATAGCCATCTTCATCATCAAGTGGTTTAAAACCATCAACGATTCCTTCTTTTTTTAAAATATCTATTATTTCAATTCTTTCTGGATCACTACTAGCGTATAACTTATTGAGCTCATCAAGTGGAATATATCCTAACTTTTTAGCTTGTTCATAAATTTTCTTTTGATTTTCAGTCATCTTCTAAACTCCTTTTTTAATTCAATTAATCTTTTTTGAATTTCAATCTTTTCTTCTTTGGATTTCAACCCAGAAAATAATTCGTTTTCACAATTCTTTATTTCATCTTTAATAAGAGACTTTTTATAATTATTAATGATATTTGTGTTTAAATCATTTATGGAATAATCGATTTTTTCATCAAAGATGAAATCTTTATATACACCTCTTCTAATAAGTTCTTCTATTAAATCATTTGATTTAAAATTAGAATTTGTGTCATATAAATCTGAAATCTCCACAAATATTTTTCTATAATTCTTATTCGTCATGAATGTTATTCTATCAAAGGCATCAATTATCGACTTGTAATAAGAATAATCTTTGATTGAATAATTAATCATGAATTCTTCGGCTTTATCTTTAATACTCACAATTGAGAATCTTTCATCAACGTTCTTTTTATCTTTTTTAATAGGTTTAAACCTATTAATAAATGATTTATAATCTTCACTTATAGATTCATATGAGACTTTTAAATCTATAGATAATCTTTTTAAGTAAACTTCAATAGCAGTTTTGGATGTTTCTCCTTTGATTTTTTCGAATATATCATTCTTAAAAGACTCTAGATTGAAAGATGAAAGGTTTGGATAATCTAATTTAGTTAGTTCATATAGATATCCAATTTTATCTAGTCTATTTTTAGTAATTTCTTCTAAATATTTATCTTTTCCATATTTTCTTAGATATTCATCAGGATCAAGGCCATCTTTTAAGATTGTGATAGAATAGTTAACATTTACTTCTTCTAATCTATTGATACAAGTTTTAACTGCCTTTATACCTGCATCATCACCATCTAAACATATCACAACATTTTTAGTGTATTTAGATATTAATTCAGCTTGTTCTTTGGTCATACTTGTGCCCATTAACGCAACTGAATTCAAAATTCCAAAAGCATAAGATGAGATAACATCCATATATCCTTCATTTAAGATGAGATAATTAACTTTACTTAGGCTTCTAATAGCTTTATCTAAATTGAATACAAGTTCACCTTTTCTAAAAATAGTAGTTTCTTTAGAATTCAAATATTTATTTAGTGAAGATGAATCATCTTTATAAATTCTTCCACCAAAAGCCACAGTTCTTCCTTGTACGTCTCTAATTGGGACAACAATTCTATCTGTGAAGATATCTGTAGTTCCATTAGAGAGGCCATTTTCTATGATATCTGACATCAAATAACCTTTACTAACTAATGAATTAGTTAAGGCCTTTTCATCGCTTGGAGCAATACCGATTTGATATTCTTTTATTGTCTTATCATTTATTCCTCTTTTATTTAAATAATCTCTCGCATCTTTAGATGCATTCTCATCATTCATTAGGAATGTATAAAATTTAGATGCAAGACCCATTATTTCATAATCTTTTTTTGTTTTATCTTGCTTTTCAGTTAGATATTCTGAAATATCGATATGATATTCATTAGCTAAAAATTTTGTTGCATCTATTACTGACAAATGTTTGAATTCTTCAATAAATTTAATAGCATTTCCAGCTTTATGACAAACCCAACACTGAAATATACCTCTTTCACGAGATACACTCATAGATGGGTTGTTGTCATCATGAAATGGACAAAGACCGAAAAGATTCTTTCCTTTCGGTTCTAAGTGGACATATTTTGATACAACATCCACAATATCTACATTTTCGAGGACTTTTTCAAAAATGTTTGTTGCCATTAAAAATTAACTCTTTCTCTTAAATAATCCTTTATATCTTCTACTTTTACAATGTCTTGTTTCATTGTGTCTCTATCTCTTATAGTAACTGTACCATTAGCTAATGTATCGTCATCAATAGTTATAGCGAATGGTGTACCTATTGCATCAGATCTTCTGTATCTTTTTCCTATTGCTTGTGTATCATCATATGATACGTTAAATTCTTTACTCAACATTTCGAATACTTCAGTAGCTTTTTCACTGTGAACTTTTTTAATTAATGGTAAAACTACAGCTTTATATGGAGCTAAATAAGGATGAAGGTGAAGTATTTCTCTTGTATCGCCATTTTCTAATAGTTCATTCTCGTATGAATTTAGAATTAAAGCTAAAAATAATCTTCCAACACCTAGTGAAGGTTCAACTACATAAGGAATATATTTTTCATTTGTTTCTGGATCTAAATATTCTAAAGATTCGCCACTAAATTCCATATGTTTAGATAAATCATAGTTTGTTCTTGAGGCTATTCCCCATAGTTCATCAAAACCCCAAGGATATCTAAACATGATATCTGTTGTGCCTTTAGAATAAAAAGCGAGTTTTTCTTTTGGGTGATCATATAAAGATAGATTTTCTTCTTTTATTCCTAAATTTGTTAAGAATTTAAATGAAAAATCTTTATAATATTCAAACCAATAATTTTCATCCCCAGGTTTTAAGAAGAATTCAAGTTCTAATTGTTCAAATTCTCTCACTCTAAATAGGAAATTACCAGGAGTAATCTCATTTCTAAATGCTTTTCCTGCTTGGCCTATACCAAATGGTAGTTTTAATCTCATAGCACGTTGAACATTTTTAAAATCAATATATATTCCTTGAGCTGTTTCAGGTCTTAAATATACAGTTGAAGATGAGTCTTCAACAACACCTTGATTTGTCTTATACATTAAAGAAAATGTTCTAGCTTGTGTCCAATCGCTCTTTCCACATACTGGACATTTAACATTATTCTCTTTTATAAATTTATCAATATCTTCTAGTTTCATTCCATCTGCATCTATTGTTCCTTTTGATGCTTTTTCAACTAGTTTATCAGCTCTTTCTCTATTATGGCAGTTCTTACAATCAACTTTAGGATCGTTAAATGATTGAAGATGTCCTGATGCTTCCCAAACTTTAGAATTTAAAATTATAGGAGTATCTAGTCTCACATTGTATTTTGATTCATCAATAAATTTTTTAAACCATGCTTTTTTTATGTTATCTGTAAGGAGTGCGCCAAGAGGCCCAAAATCCCAGGCATTTGCGAGTCCGCCATATATTTCGCTTCCCGCAAAAACGAAGCCATATCTTTTCGCATAACTTACTAATTCTTCTAGTGTCATCATAATCATTCCCTACCTATTCATTATTTGATTGTATATTTTTTTACTTTTTAAATTGATTCCTAACTCTCTTTTAAAATAATCTATAAAGAAATTCTCTAAAAGTATTTCATCTATTAAAGAATCATTGTTCATTAATGATTCTATTGATTTAATTATTAAATCACCACATTCATATTCGTTTAAAAGATATTCTTTATTAGGGTTTATACCTAAAATCTTTAAGAGTAATAATTCGAACTTAAACAATGTGATTTTTGGATTATTAGATGTTTTAAGTTCATCTAAAGTGATTAGTATTAAATTATATAATTTAGATTCATCATTGGAATGATTAATCAACTCTAGAATATATTCAATCATTATATTTGAAATTAAATATTTAGATAAATCATTCTTGATTTCACTATAATCATCTATTACATTTGCCTCTATCAAAGTTGGAAGTTTAGGGTTTTTTGATGGAACAAAATCAATCAAAGTTAGAGGTTCTGAAACAGCGAGTTTTTCAGAATTCTTTCTTTTCGCACCTCTTACTAGTAAAGATATTGAACTATCTTTAGAAAGACATGTGATTATATAAGATGTTTCTTCATAATCTATTCTTCTTAAAACTAAACCCTTAATCATTATTTTCTTCTTTTAATAAACCATAATTCTTGAGTAATTGTGGTCTATCTCTCCACCCTTCTCTAACTTTAACGAATAATTCCAGATAAATTTTTTGTGACATCAAAGCTTCTATATCTTTTCTCGCTTCAACGCCAATTTTCTTTATCATTTGACCATTTTTACCAATTATGATTGGTTTTTGACTTTCTTTATCACAAATAATTGATGCGGAGATATGAGTAGACGTTATAGACTCTTTGAATTCATCTATATCAACTGTAATTGAGTGTGGAATTTCTTCATGAGTTAAATTGATTACTTTTTCTCTAATATATTCAGAAACGATGAATCTTAAAGGCCTATCTGTGAACAAATCTACATCGTAAATTGGTTCACCTTCATCTAAGAATTCTTTAATATCTAAAATTAATTTATCGACATTATCTCCTTTTAAAGATGATATACAAACCCTATTAACAAAATTATATTCATTCTTAAAACCATCAAGTCTTGAGAAAAAATCAGCTTCATCAATAATTAAATCAGCTTTATTAATTACTAAAAAAGCTGGTGTTTCGCTTTCTTTAATAATATTGATTATACCTAAATCTGTATCATTAATCCTATCATATGAATTGATGAAATATAGGATTAAATCACTATTCTTAAGACTCCTTCTTGTCTCCTTCATCATCTCTTTATTCATAAGATTATGAGTCTTATAGATACCTGGAGTATCATAAAAGATGATTTGAGAAGATGAATCATTATAAATGCCCCTAATAGAGTTCCTTGTAGTTTGAACTTTTGAAGAGGTTATAGATAATTTGAGTTTTAATACTTGATTTAAGAATGTTGATTTGCCAACATTACTTTTGCCTATGAGTGCAACACTCCCAAATTTCATATTATAAACTACCTTCGTCAAAAGAATGTGGGAGAAGACTTTCTACTGTATAATATTCAGGTTTTAATAGATCATTTACAACTATTACTTCAGTATTTTTGTTTAGAAGTTCTACCATAACCTGTCTACAAGCACCACATGGATAAGGCATTGAATAATTGTTTGGGCTATAAATGAGTATTGAAATCATATCTTCTTTTTTATAACCTCTTGAAAGAGCATTGAAAAGTGCGCATCTTTCTGCACAAATTGTTAGAGAAAATGAAGCATTTTCAATATTCATACCAGTAACAATTTCACCATTTTTCATAAGAATGGCTGCGCTTACTTTGTAGTTCGAATATGGAGTATATGCAAGTTGACTTTGTGCTTTCGCAGCTTCTAACATTTTGTCAAACATCTTAAACCCTCCTTAAATTAACTTTATTTAAAATTTTTTCTTGGATAGAAAACATTATTTCTTCTTCATCCTTATTCATATGATCATAACCTAGACAGTGAAGTGTTCCGTGAACAAGTAAGAAACCAAGTTCTCTATCTAATGAATGGCCATAATCATGAGCCTGTTCTAAAGCCTTAGGAAAAGAAATTATGATATCTCCAAGTTCACCTTTTTCATCGCTAGGAAAAGACAATACATCAGTTTCTTTATCAACATTTCTAAATTTTAAATTGTATGATTTGATTGTATCATTATCAGTAATTAAAACATTTAGAATTCTTCTCTTAAAAACTTTAAGTTCAATAGAAGCTCTAAATACAATCTTTTTGAATATTTTTTTATAGTCTTCACTATTATATTCATTGATGATGTTGACTTTAATCATTGTTTAGCCTCTCAATTATTTTTTGAACTAATGGATTTCTAACAACATCATTTTTATCGAATTCAACAATTTTAATATTGTTGATATTATTAAGCTTATTTATGGCGTATTTCAGGCCAGAATCATTCTCGTTTATTAGATCAATTTGAGTTAAATCTCCTGTAACAATCATCTTCGCGTTGAAGCCTAATCTTGTTAAAAACAACTTAATTTGTTTTTTAGTTGTATTTTGTGCTTCATCTAGAATAACATAAGCATTATCTAAAGTTCTTCCTCTCATATATGCAAGTGGCGCAATCTCGATAGTACCATTTTCTATGTATTCATCAGTTGTTTTCTTACCAAGAAGTTCATATAAAGAATCGTATAGTGGAATTAAATATGGATCAACTTTTTCTTTGATTTCTCCAGGTAAATAACCTAGTGATTCACCAGCTTCAACAATAGGCCTTGATAATATTATTTTTTGATATTGATTTTGTTTAAATCTTTTAACTGCATCACATACAGCAATATAAGTTTTACCAACTCCTGCAGGACCATAAGCTAATACAATATCATTTTTGGATATATCTTTAAGATATGATACTTGAGAGAAAGTCTTAGGATAGATTGATTTCCCATTACAAGTTTTAACAATTTCTTCTCTAGATTTATAAAAATCAATAATTTCTTCTTTATCAACTTTATCGATGATTGATGAAATATAGATTACATCTCTTTCTCTCAATTGAACTTTAATTGAAGATAATGTGTAAAGGCAACCAAAAACATCTTCAATCTTTCTTGCCAAATCTTTTGATTCAGTATCAACTATAACTTCTTTATTTGATACAATAATCTTTGTTTGGAAATAGTCAGATAAAGCTTTTAAATTCTTATCAAATTCTCCAAGAATATTATGAAGATGGTTAGATTCTTTTATTATCAATTCAGTTTTATACATTAATACACCTTTTTCTTAAATATTATAGCATAAAAAATATTAAAAAGAATAGTTTACTATCTTTTTATATAATATTTTTTTGAAATAAAAAAATGCCATTGGCATTTTTTTTATCTTTAGCAATTAATGAGAGAATTTTCTTTTTCTATTCTCTCTCATTTTTTCTTTACGAGCAACACTAGGTTTGAGGTAAAATTCTCTTCTTCTGCATTCTTGTAGAGTACCTGTTCTAGATACATCTCTCTTGAAACGACGAAGAGCATCTTCTAAAGATTCATTTTCACGAACTATAGTCTTTGACATTTTTTCACCTCTTTTCTTTTAAAATTACCTTAATAATTATATATTGTGAGATTTGAAATGTAAAGAAAAATTATTTAAAATATTTAAATACCCATTTTTTCTTATTTAATAGCTTAAATTATCTAACAAAAATATTGTTATATATTTTTAATTTTGTTAAAATATTAGAGAGGTATTTTTATATGATAAGCATACTATTTGCAATTGATGACTTTCAAATTGATTTTAAAACTATCTTAATAATTTTAGGTGCTTTACTCATTACTATCTTTTTCTTATATATAATTGGAAAGAGAATAAGATTTAAAGGAAAAGTTAAACAACAAAGCAAAAAACTAAAGAAAAAATTTGCGAGTACATCAAAAAGTATAGAAACTATAATGTCTGAAATTGATCAAACAAAAAAATACAATGGTTCATATAATTCTTTAAGAGGTTCTACTAAATCTAAGATTACAAAATATCTAATTAAGTGGATAGAAAAAGTTCCATTCTATGTTTCTTTGAATCATAAAGCTAGAGAAAATAAATACAGAATCGTATGTATTGCCATTCAAGATGATTTAGAAGCAAGAAAAAATAAAGGCCAATGGATTTATAATCCATCAGTTAAGAATAAAAAGAATTTAAAAACTCTATTAAAAGTAATCAACAAATTTAAAGTATGTAAAGCTACTTTAGATGTAATTAGTCATATTTTTGAACAAGAATCAATAAAAGAAAATTTCAATCAATTATATTATTCACAAGAAAATAATTTATATGTTAAATATTTAACAACAAAGAGGTGATTTTTCACCTCTTTTTTATGAATTAATTATTATATTTTCAATCATTGTTTTACATTCATCAACTGTTTTAAGTGTTGGACCAATTGATAGTGTTTCTTTTATTGTTCCCCTTAAAACATAATAGCTACTTCCATCAGGGTTTACTGATATAACAAAAGATTGTTTAGAGATTTGTTTAATAAAATAATCAATTAATCGTTTAGCTTCCTTTTTATTCACGATATTAAAACTCTTCAATAACAAATTTTTATCTGAATCATATAAATGTATTTGATAAGTATCTTCATTAGATTCAATTTTCCAATTTGATTTAGATATTTTTTTATTTATTCCTAAGTCTGAACTAAATTCAATTAAAGTGTTCTCTTCAACTAATTCAGCAGAAAATGAAGCTAAATCATTTATTTTTAAAATATAGTCTTTAAAAGTGATCAATTCATCTACTGATTCTCTAGAATCAGATATTGCAACTATTTGATTATTAAACATGTAAATTAATCTATATTTACCATTAATATCTTCAAAAATATTATAATTATTATCCAATATAGAACTTTTTATTTTCGATAATATTTGTTTACAAACTAAGACTGAAGATGTGTTTTCACTTTCAAGTAATTTATTTCCTTTTGAATCTAATAGATAAATATAATAATCTTGAATAGCTCTTTTAACTATTATATACGAATCTTGAGTAATAGTTAATTTCTTGTTATTTTCTTCTCTTGGCTTTTTAATGCTTTTAATCAAAATAACTATTAAATTGACTATAATTACAACTACAAGTATGAGTATTAAAATTAAAGAATAGTACTCTTTCAAAAAATCAATGATTGTAAGCATTTTTATTCCTCAACTAATATTTCAAATGTAGATTTTGATTCTTTTAGAATCTTTTCAGCTATAGGTGAGATTGATTGAAGTACAAAATGCAACTTCTTATCATAAACGCCACCTCTATAAATAAGTTTATAAAATTTAACATCTTCTTTAAGTAAACCTTTTTCTTTAAGTGTTTTGACAGAAACAACTTCATTATCTTCATATAGTTTATTTACAACATCAAGGTATACAATATCTCTTTCACCTTCAACTGGAATCTTAACAGTTTCATAAGATTCAACAAAGTTATTATTATCATCAATAGATAAAACATATCTTTTTTCTTCTCTATAAACTGCGAAGTTGTTTTTCTTTTTAGACTGTATTTCTGCGACTAAATCTGCTTCAAATTTACTAGAATAATCGCCATATTTAGCATAAGTTTTGATAAGTCCTTTTTCTCTTAATGATTCTTTTGTTTGATATTCATAAGAATAGATTTGTTTTTCTTTTATAAATCCTTCATCAAGTAAGAATCTCTTTTTTAGATCTTTAATAAGTTCGATACCTAATTCTAGTCTTTCATCATTCTTTATTCTAAGCATTAATGGAGTTTCTTTAAATAGCGAATAATTTGACACATTTTCTAATTTAAGTTTTCTTAGATTATATTTCTCAGGCATTAGATTTAGATAAAGAACTAAATACTTCCCTCTTATTTGCATTTTAGCGAGTTTAATCTTACCGATTGAATAGGCATCGTACTTCCAGCTGATTCTAGATTTGACTTTTATATATGATAATAATGTATTTTTTAAAATTGAATAATATTCTTGTACCTTTGAACTTGATTGTATTAATTTAGCTTCAAAACTTCTTCTCTCTTTAACAAATACTTTTGAACCATCCACAAATATAGGTACTTTTTTGTATTTATAATCATCTTTTTTATCATCTTTATAATAATTGTCTACTTCAACAAATTCAGTTGGATCGTATGTATATTTTTCTTCTTTTGGTTCATATTTATCTTCAATTTGAATAAGGCCTCTTTTTACGAGTTCACTTTCACTTTCAATATTTAGATAATAATTCTCATTTGGAATCTTTGAAGTTTTTAATTTAAATAAAGCAATTTCTTCATCAATTAATCTAAATGCGTATTTAAGAGTTCTATCTGATTTAACATGCATTTTAAATTTAGTGTCTTTATATCTTCTTCTATCACTTACATCTTCTTGATGATAAATATTTTGTGGATAATTATTTGGATCTAAATTCAAATAAAGAGAAACGTATTTTCCTCTTACTGATAATTTCGCAAAATTGATTCTTCCAACATTAAATGCATCATAAAACCAACTGATTCTTGATTTCATCCCATTAATTGACATCAATTTATTCTTTAAAATCTCATAAACCTTCTTTACTCTATCATCAGATAAAATATATTTTGCGATAAATGATTTTCTATAAGTTATTGGAACTTCCTTTTTTGGCATATAATCACCTCAACTAAAAATAGTAGAATATTTCTACTATTATTATATAAATATTTATAAAAAAAGTCCATTAAAAATATTAAAACGTGTGCTTAATCTATAAGATTTGCGATAAAACAGCATCTTTCTCAATATTTAATAATTTAACATTAATTAATTTATTTAAATATTCTTTATTACCTTTTGCCTTAACATATATATAATTGCCTGTATGACCATAGAGATAACCATCTTTATATATCTCAAATATGACATCTAATTCTTTAAATAAATTATTTTGAATATAAGATAAACTGTTATCATCTGATAATTTTAGAACTATTTTACTTCTTTCTTTCTTTATTTTTTCATCTACTTGGGGAAGCGCTTCAGCTTTAGTCCCTTTTCTAATTGAATATTTAAATGTGTGAATCTTTTGAAAATTAATATTTTTTAATGTTTCTAATGATTCATTAAAATCATCAATTGTTTCAGTTGGGAATCCGACAATGAAATCAGTTGTAATTGATATATTATTAATTTCTTTTCTTATCTTATCAATTGTTTCAATAAAATATTCTTTATCATAATGTCTATTCATGAGCTTTAAAATTCTATTGGAACCAGATTGTAAAGGAATATGAAGATGTTTCACAATCTTTTTACTATTTTTTAAAAGATCAATAAATTCATCAGTTATTTGTTTAGCTTCAATTGATGAAATTCTTATTCTATCTAAACCTTCTATTTTTTCTAATTCTTTAAGTAAATCAACTAAAGATGTGCCAATATCTTTGCCATATGAACCAGTATCTATTCCAGTAACAACTATCTCTTTATGCCCATTTAAAACCAACGTTTTGGCTTCTTTTATTACATCTTTTAGCTCCTTGCTCCTTGAATTACCTCTAGCATATGGAATAATACAATATGAACAAAAATTTGTACAGCCATCTTGAACTTTTAAAAAAGCTCTTGTGTGTTCTTTGAAACTATCTACAAGTAAATTGTCATATTTACTATGAAAGATATTGTCGTCAATTTCACATATATCTTCTTTATTATTTATATATTCTAGTAATTTATTATATACTTCTTCTTTATTTGTGCTTCCAAGAACGATATTTAATCCAGGAATATCTTTAAGTGTCTTATCGATTTGTGCGAGACATCCAAATGCAACAGATATTCCATTTGGGTTCATTGATATAACTCTTCTAATTAACTTTTTAGATTTTCTACTTCCTTCTTCTGTAACTGTACAAGTATTGATTAAAGAAATATCTGATTTTTTTTGATCAGATACTCTTATTAATCCTTTAGATGAAAGTAATTGAGAAATCGCTTCAGTTTCATAATAATTTACTTTGCATCCTAGGCTTATCACTTTATACGTTAATCCTTTTAATTCATTCATATTAAAACCTAATTCTATTACTTTTTTTAAAAAACCATTTTAAACTCTTTTGGAAGTGCTGCAGTGATTTCTATATCCTCGCCCTTATTAATGTCATAGAAGACAAGTTTTGAGGCATGAAGGCCTAATCTTCCTATTGGGTTCTTTGTGTATCCATATTTTTCATCAAAAACTATTGGATGACCTAAATCATGCATATGGACTCTTATCTGGTTTTTCCTTCCTGTATCTATTTCAACTTTTAATAAACTATATTCTTTATTTTCATTTATAACCTTATATCTTGTGATTGCTTTTTTGCCATTTGGATCTTTTGTTGAATAAACCAAATTATTTGCGTTTAATTTTAAATAAGATTTAATAGTTCCTTCTTTCTTTTCAAATACACCTTCAACAAGCGCATAGTACTCTCTTACTTTAACGTCTTCATTCCAGTGCATTTTTAGCTTAGAATGAAGTTTGATGTCTTTCGCGAATAATAAGACTCCTGATGTCTCCTTGTCGATTCTATGCAAAATATAAGGCCTTAACTTAGGATTTTTATTACTTAAATATTTTGAAACATAATAATAAGCTGATTCAATCTCTTTATTAGATTCAATAGATAAAAGACCTGCCTTTTTATTAATCGCAATATAATCTTCATTTTCAAATATGATATCTAGTTTATAATTTGAATCTAAATTATTATTTTTAACAATATCTACTCTGTTTTTCAATATTTTAACTTCATCATCTTTAGCGAGTGGATAATCAAATTTAGTAACTACAAAACCATTTACTAAGACTTTATGAGAAGATAATATAGATTTAACACTATTTCTTGAAAGTGGTAATTTATCTAATAAATAATCAAGCAAAAAAGAAGATTTATTAATCTTAAAAATATATGTATATTCTATTCTTTTTTGTCTATTATCGTTTTTATTCATTTTTATCCAACAGTATTTAATTGAGCGAATATTTCATCTACTAGAGTATTACTGTGAATAATCGCAGCCTCTCTTGTTAGGTGAGATACACTATCAGTACAATCTTCAGCACTGAATAGATGATCTAAATAATTTGAAATGTAAGGAAAACTAATAGTAGATTTAACTAAGTTTGCGAAATCACCATATAATTCACTTTCACATTCAAATGCATTTTCCCACATTCCTACATGTGCAAAATACAATTTAATAGAATAAGGTAAATATTTCTCCTCATAAATTCTTTCAACTTTAGTTTGCACAATATTAGCCAATACTTGGAAATTAGGCGCAGGAGTTCTTGGCTCTAAAGAATAATGAATTATTTCAAAATTTTCTGCCCTAGTGAAGAATTCATCAACAGTATCATTATAATCTAGATATGTTAGAGTTTCATTATTTAAAATAGCTTCTATTTTCGCGCCAAATGTGAATTCACTGCTTCCATTCATATAATCATAATATGAATCGAAAAATCTTTCATAATCTCTTATATCTATTAATTTTAATAAGTCATAATAAGTCTCAAATACATACCAAACAGGTAATTCTAATGTATTAGACATCATTGTTTGACCGTATTCTGGAATGAAAACCATGATATCATTCAAATCCATAAAATATGAGAATAGTTCGAGCATCAAACAACCACTTATATATGCGTTTTGTGCACAATTTAAGAATGTATATCCTCTTTCACTTACTCTATCGTTGATAGTTTTGCCATCTATACCTTGGAATGTAGAACTTCCACCATAGAATAAAATATAATTAAGTTCTGAATCTTTATTCTTATTTAGTATTTCAAATCTTCTAATTGTTGTTCCAATTAAATGAGCTGTACCCATAGGTGGATAATAAGCATTAACTCTTAAATTCTTAAGATTAGGACAATCTATAAATGAAGAATCATGAATGATTTCTACTCTATCTGTCATATGTAGTGTAGTAAAGTTTATGAGGTTATTAAATGCATTATCTTTTACTTCTATGATTGAGGTAGATAAATAAATCTCTTGAACTATAGAATTATTAATTAAGAATGAAGAATCGATTATTTTAACTTCTAAGTCTTCTATATAACTTGGTATAACGAGCACACTATCATTTCCTTTATAATTAGTAAGTTTAATGCCAGTTTTGTTCTGATGGTTATCCAAAATATAGCTATATTCAAAATCTTCTGTGTTAGATTCTTTTATCCAAATCAAATATAAATCTATTTCTTTATTTTCTTCAAATACCCTTGAACCTAAAGAATATGATTTACCACTTCCATCAGAAAGAGTATTATATTCTTTTATTAAATAACCTTCTCTATAAAAAGTTTTATATCCCCATTCACCTAAAGATGCAGGATAAAGATATACTGGACTATCAAAAACATAATTGATTAATTCATCGGTTGAGTCTTTGATGTTTCCACCATTTGTATGATATCTCACTAAAGCTTTATAGTTATCAGCTAAGACAAAGACAGGTGTTATATCATCTATGTCTATTTCTTCACTTATATTTAAATTATTTGCGTATGAATATAATTCATCATTCAACAAATAATGAGAAAAGATATATCCATGATTCGGATATGCACTAAGCGTTCTCTTATCATTATCACTAAATACATCAAGCCTACCATTTGTAAAATACAAAGATGTAGTATTCTTTTTTCTAGTATAAATAATTATATCTTGATCAGATTCAACATTATTAAAAGAGATTACTCCATCAAGATAAATTGCGCCACAATTATTTGAATAATATTCATAATCATCATCTAGAATAATGCTAAATGTTGCGTCTTCTCCTCTTTCAATAACTAATTCACTATCACCATCTATAGTATATCCTTCGCCACTAAGTAGTCTTATAGTGTATGTATCTTTGATGATTGATTTATTTCTAAGTTGAATACTAATATCTAAATTTGATTTGATATTAAAGATAGTTAGAATTGAATTAGTATAACTATAATCAAGATTAATTAAAGAATCTGAATTAATAATTGAGTAAAATTCTTGGCTATCATCTATTACTAAAGATAATTCTATGCTTGAACCATATAAAACACTGAATGTTTGATCATAATTGACTGTTTCTTCATTCACTAAAAAAGATAAGCCATCAGTTTTATGAACAGTTACATTATATTCATTCTTTCTGACATCTAAAGATATTGTTTTATTTGTTTTCACATTATTTATGGATAATACACCATTTTCAAAAGTTGCTCCTGCATTATTAGAGAAATATGTGCATCCTTCATCTATAACTATATCGAAAGTTGCTGAAGCACCATATTCAATGTCTTGATATTTAGAAGATGTTGTATGATAAAAATCCCCATCTTCAACCATTACTCTTAAAAGTTTAGAAGTAGTGTTTACATTACATGAGGTTAAAAATATAAAAGTTATTGATAATAAAAGTAATAAGAATTTTTTCATATATTATTCTTCTTTCACTAAATTATCACTATATCTACTCCAGAAATAACCTGTCTTAAATTCTGACAATTTCCCATTTACAATCACAATCTTTAAAGTAGTTGGAGCGCCTTTAAGTAGGTTATCTGAAACAGAGATATTAGCTTCAGATTTTTCTAAAATATAAATATGCGTTAAAGAACTACATCCTAAGAAAGCTCCATTATCAATAAAACTATATCCAACTGGTACTCTTACTTTTTTAAGGTTAGATAAGTTGTTCAGTGATGTAGATGAAAGAGATATTATATATTTATTATCATGGATTACTGGAAGAATTATTTCTTCTAATTCTTTTACTTCGTTCTTATAACCTACTATACTTAAGAATCCATTTTCATCTTCTTCATACAAGAAAAGATTTGAATCTGTGTAATTTAAAGTAAAATCTATGTCTCTACCTTGATAAATTGGTTCAGGTGGAGTTGGAAGAATATAATCTAATTTTGTTGCATCCCCATCTTTAAGTTTTAAATCTTTAACTAGTTGTACAGTTCTCAATATTTTACCTTTATCATTCAAATGAAAATTTGTATCATAAAAATACCTATAATCATAAATGTAGTCTACTGGGTCAGAAATAATGCTACAATCCAAGTTATCAAATAAGAATTTATAATAATCTTCTATATCGCTCATATAAGTGTTTGGATTAAGCGCTCTTTCATTTACCGGTGAAAATGAATAATAAACAGTTGCACCTAATTTAGTGCAATACTTCACATATTTATTCACATATTCGATGAAATCTTTCTCAATATCGTTTTTGTTGTGCTCAACTACATTATTTAAAAAACCAGTTGGAAGAATATTCCCTTCACGTGGGAATAAATCTTCGCCGATTTCTCCATATTCATTCACAGAATTATTGCAATAAACATTAGATAAATCAAAAACTATATTATTTCTTTTATTATCAATCTTAGTTAATGAAAAATCATAGAATGCGCCAATTACATCTTTATAATTATCAAAACCAATCTTCGATAATATATCTAGTCTTTCTTCAGTTGCTTTAAGCATTGATTCTTTACCAAAATATAGAGAAGTAGATTCTTTTGTAACTTCAGGTGCGATGATGATAATGTCACCTTTATTGATATTAGTCTTAGATAAATCTAACATCACTTTAGTGCCAAAAGAGCCATATAGTCCGAAAGATACTATAGGTTTATGATATAGTTCAAAGAATAATTCTGAATCCATTCCAAAAGCAATGTTTGATCCACCAATTAAGATAACTTTTTCTTCATTGATGGAATTAAGCCTATCATATTGTTTAGATAAAGCAGCATAATAAGTTTTATCGTATTGTGGTGAATATGACATAGCAACTATAGGGATGCTTAAAAGAGGTGTTAAAACTAACACAAAGAATATAATTATATATATCAAAAGGTGTTTCTTTTTCATTATAACACTCCCTTTTTACAAGCAAATAAAGTGAGGAAAACCTCACTTTATTATATCATAATTATTTAAATAATTTATATTATTCGTTCAAATTTTGAACATTCTCTTCTACTGAAATTGAATCATCAGAAGAGGCATCAATTTCTAAAGCCAGTTCTTTTTTAGCTTTTGTAATTGCGAAGAATCCCCATACTGCAAATCCTAGTGCAAGAGCAACTGGTAAGAATTGAAGTACAGTTTCCCACCAAGCATAGTATTCGATATAATATCCACCTTCGCCAGAACCATTCATAGCGTTAGATCTAGAAATTGTATATAGAATATTCTTAGTTGCTTGTCTTAAAACAGTGATATCTGCTGCAGTTGTTGCATTCCAAGATTTTGGTAATGTAGCAAGGTTCAAATCTCCACCAGCATAACACATTTGTTTAGTGTTCATAAATGGTTCAGTATTGAAGTCGCAGATTACTAAGCCTTTGAACCCCCATTCATCTCTTAAAATAGTTGTTAAGAGTCTGTAGTCACCACCAGTCCAAAGTGTACCAATTCTATTAAATGATGACATAACGCCCATTGCTCCGCCTTCTTTAACAGCGATTTCAAATGGTTTTAAGTATAATTCTCTTAAAGATTGTTCAGTGAGCCATGTACATACACCGCTTCTATTTGTTTCTTGATCGTTTACACAGAAGTGCTTAACTTGACAATATACACCTCTACTTCTAGCACCGAGAACAACTTGAGCAGCTAATTTGCCTGAAATAAATGGATCTTCTGAATAATATTCAAAGTTACGTCCTGAGAATGGAGTTCTGTGTAAGTTAACAGCTGGAGCATACCAACCTGCATAAGGTTTCTTATCACCTCTTTGGTTACCAATAACACCTTCATTACCTACTGATTGACCCATTTCATATGCGAGTTCTGTATTCCAAGTTGCAGCAATAACGCATTCACTAGCATAAGAACATGTTCTATATACTGGGTTAGATGATTCAATAGCTGCTAAGAAGAATACGAATCCAACTGGTCCATCTGATGAGAATGTTGGCATTAAACCGATTGATGATAAGGCAGTAGTCTTGAACGCACCTTTCATAGTGAAATCCATCATCTCATTAACTGTTAAGATATTGAGATAATTTTCCCATCTAGCATCATTATAAAGAACCATTGTAGTTCCAGCATCATCTCTTATAACTTCATCGTTTTCATCGAACATAATTAATCTAAATAATTGTTCTGTTGAGTCTGGAGATGCTACTGTTGCTTGTTCAGGCATTGGAACGTTATCTTGAGTATAAATTGGGTTATTGATATAAGTTTCATCTTTAATCTTATTTAAGAATTCTTGAGGTACAGTTCTTTCAGCATTAGAGCCATTTAATACTTCGTTTACTGGGAATGTTCCAGCAAAATTAGTTCTTGAAAGCACTGATTCCATACCATAATTTTCTTCAAAACTTACATCATCATATAAATTTTCAACTACAGTTCCTGTAGTAGTATCATTTCTATATTGAACATTTGATGTTAGAGTGAATGATCTATTTAATACTTCAGTGTGAGAGTTCTTCATTACTCTTACAGTATAGAGTCCTGAATCTAGTTCATAACCTCTAAAGCTGTTATTATTCTTATCATCAAAGTCGTATGATGCGAAATCATAACCATTAAATTCAATAACAACATCTTCTTGTTGATTTGGATTTAGAAGACTAGTTTTTGCAAATCCAGTGAGCACTATATAAGATTTTTCAATCTCACCTTGAGTATATGGAGCAGTCACATAAACTTGAACAACATCTTTACCAGCAACACTACCAGTATTCTTTACAGTAACTGTTAGTGTGAATTTTTGATCTTGTGCTTGAGTCCAAGTTAATTCTTCACCAGCATCGAATGATGCATCTTTTAATGTCCAAGTAAATGTAGTGTATGATAGGCCATATCCAAATGGGAATACAACATTATTGTTATACCAAGTTTCATTGTCTAATCCTCTTGTTTCATAATATCTATAACCTAAATAGATTCCTTCTTCATAATCTACATAGTGTTCTGTGATATCTTGAGTGCCACCACCTTGTGGTAAATATTGGTTACCATTTTCTACTAAATAATCTGAAAAGTTTTGGTAAGTTGGATCTTTTGTGAAATCTCTTTGATATAAATCAATAGTTCTACCAGAAGGATTTACACTACCTTTAAGCACTCTACCAAGTGCCATAATTCCTGAGTATCCAGGACCACCAATCCATAGCGCACCTTGAATCTTAGTATCGATATTTGCCATACCATCAACGAGAGTTAAATCATTATCATTGATATTATCTAAGAATCCAAGTTCCATTTGAGTTGAAGAGTTGATTATGACAATAACTTTATTAAAGTTATTGCATGCCTCAACAAGCATATCTTGTTCATTTTTATCAAGTTCAAGATAATGGTCGGCAGGATTAAGTGCACCTTCAGTATCAATCATAGTTCTTGGAAGGTCATAAGATTCACCACCAATTCTTGTGAATACTACTAAAGCAGCATCGCTAAAGTTAGCGTAACTATTTCTGATATCTTGTGTATATTTTGAAATTGGTGTTTCACCAGTAGCCATTCCTGAATATGTTCCTCTACCATTATCTAATCCAGGAGAATCAGGTCTACCATTTCCTGATAGATTAGATTTTGAATAGAAGTTATGAAGTACTGTATTATAAACAAATCCAGCAGCTTCCAAGCTATCGTAAAGTGTAGGAGTTTCGCTTGTTACAGTGAAAGCACCAGAACCTGAACCACCATAAGATAGATTCACAGAGTTTTTACCAAACACACTAATTCTGCTTCCCTCTGCGAGTGGTAAAGCATTACCTTCGTTTTTAAGAAGAATGATACCTTCTTCATTTATTTTTTCATTTAATAAATTAGCTTTTTTAAATGCATCTTCTTTATCATCATAATCAGATACATAATATGTACCGCCACCAAAATTCTTTGTCATTCTAGGGCCAAGTACACCTGTTAATAATTCAAAGAATACAGTTTCAGCGAGAATTAAAACTATTACAAAGAATACAATAAGAGATACTGATGTAATAAGCCATGATCTTACGCCTTTATTTTTAAATACGTTAACTTTCATTATTCTCCCTCCTATTGTCCAAATTCGTTTCCTGTTATAGGATCCCAACTTAATTCTGCAGATGTTGTAATCTTGATACAGTCGATAACTGGAGCAGTACCAGCCATTGTACCACCCATACCATGAGAGTTAGCTGTTGTAAATCTGATTACATTTATACCTTCTTTTAAGTGAAGTGTAGTTGTTAGAACATGATCAGAGAATGGTCTCTTTCCACCTGTTGCTTCATGTCCTTGAGCATCAGTAATTTCGATAGTTGGATATATAATAGGTTCTCCATTGATTGTTATTTCATAACAAGAATAAAGAGTACCATTTTCAGTTTCACCATCATTTAAAATTGGGTCAAGAGCGAATCCCATACTTTCACATGATATTCTAAAGATTAATGTTGCATCTTCTACTTCTCTATCTGAGGTGATAATAAATTGAATAAATAAATCTTCTTGGAATAAGTATGTTACATAATAGCCATTAGAAGCATTGATACCTTCTTGTCCTGTTCCAGGAGGATCAACCATGTTACGGCCTTCTGCACCACCTGATGCACCCATACCTTTTGTAGGTTGTCCGTTATCATCAACTAACATTACGTGTTCAGCTTCAAAGATATAAGTTGCAGTCCATTTAGCATATAATGTGAAATCGCTACTTACTGAAGTATTGAAGTCATATGCAGTTGTGCAAGCACTATCAGTATACCAACCTATGAATGTGTATTGAGATACTTGATGTCCTTTTGTACCGACACCATCTCTTGTTGGAGATGCTGGTTGAGCAACTTTCAAACCTTCTAGTACTTCAACATCATCCATTTCATCTGCACCACTATAGTTAAGATCAAATGAAACGTGGAATGTTTCAAGGTTTTGAGCTGAAGTATCTTGCCATCCAGCGTAAATAGTAATATTTGATGTGATATTGGTATCAAAACTAAACATATTTTCGCATTCTGGATCACTATACCAGCCAGTAAACACTATAGCACCATTTTCGCCTCTATTTGAAACAGATTTAGATTGAGCTTTTCCTCTTACAGTTAAACCTTCTTCATTAGTTGCGCCATCATAATTGAAGTTGTAAGTTACAGTATATTTTTGAATCCATTTAGCATATATAGTTGTATCAGCTAGAATATGTGTTAAGTTGAAATCAAATAGATTATCAAATTCAGAAGTTGTATACCAACCCATGAAATCAAAGCCACTTCTTTGTGGTTCTTCTGGAACTTCAACTAAACTATTGATTATTACTTCAACAGGCTCTAATGGCTCAGATGCTTCATAACCTAAATTGAAACTTACTAAGAATTTTGGATCACCTACTTCTATTAAATACCTAACAGTCTTGTCCTTGTATTGTAATAGAACATATTTGTCACCCTTAGATTCCATACCTGGAGCTACAACAGTAACATCATCATTAGGTAAAGTAATTTCAAGGTCAGCAGTACCATCATTGAATGTAACTAAAAGTTTTCCGCCTGATACATCCAAAGATTCATTAATCGCAAAATATAATTTATCAGGTTGCTTACTCAATGTAAGACTTTCGATATTAGATTTTACGACTTCTCCAAGCTTTTGATGGCAGTTATCGCACTTACCATCACCATCTCTATCGATATGGCTTATACAAACTAGCTTAGCTTGACAAGCAATTAATATGATAGAAATAGAAAGCATTAATATGGAGAGAATTACATTAAAAACTTTTTTCATTCTATGTTCTCCTTTTAATATTTTTTATTCTACAAAAATAATTAATTAACTTAACTATCTTTATAGAACAAAAAATAACATAACATTCGGAGGGTTAAAACCCTCCGAACTTATATTATATTTAGAGTGAATAGAATTAGTCTTCTCTTCTTCTTAATACTACACAAGCACCAAGAGATGCAATTGCGAAGATTGCAAGACCAGAGAGGCCAATTACAGATTCACAACCAGATTTAGCATCAGCACCAGCAGGGCCTTGTGGACCTTGTGGACCAACTGGACCTTGAGGACCTTGAGCACCAGTTTCACCTTGAGGACCTTGTGGACCTTGAGCACCTGTAGCACCTGTAGCACCAGTGTCACCCTTAGGACCTTGTGGACCTACTAATTCTTCTACTTCAATAACATCAACCCATTCACCACCATTGATGCTAGCTTGAATCTTTCCATCTTCAACTCTGAATTCGATTGTATCAGGAATATTTTCAAATCTAGCAGTGTATGAAGCATTAGCGTTAACTGGAGCAGTTGCATCAAATTCAGCGCCTTGAGCTGTGAACCATCCAACAAATTGTTTGCCTTCTGGAGCAGCTGGAGCAGCTGGAGCTTGAACGTTTCCGCCAGCTAAAACTTTTTGTTCAACACCATCAAATGATACAGTGTATGCAGTACCAACAACTAATTGTACAGTCTTGTTATATCTAGAAGTTGATTCACTTGCTCTACCATTTCTAACTGTTCTAGTTACAACTGCATATGTGAATGTTACATCGTAAATTCCATCAGTTGTAGCAGCACCAGAAATATCACCTGTTTCAGCATTTAATGTTAAACCTTCTGGAAGTCCTGCAGCACTTAATGTTACAGATACTGTACCAGCTTGGTTAGAACCTAGATTTGGAGTTGGAGCCCATGCAGATTGACTAACACTAGCAGTGTATGCAGCATCCTTAGTTAAGTTAGTTTGGCCACTAAATACTATAGCATCAACTAATCTAACTTTGATTGTTCTAGTAACAGATGCCCAGTTATCATAAGATACTTTGATTACAACGTTACCAGTAGCACCAGCTACAGTTCTATTAGTTCCACTGAATGTTAAGTTGCTTGCATTGAATGTTACGTTTTCAGGTAAGTTACTACTTACAACTTCGTATTTAACATTAGCACCAGCTTTGAATGAAGCTGTTAATTGTTTACTTACAGCGTATCCTGCAGCTAAATCGATGTATTCATTATTTCCTTGTGCTGGGAAGTTCTTGTCAAAGTCAGCACCATTCTTCATTAAGTTAGAACGAGCAGAAGTGTAAAGAATTTCTTGAGCACGGATTCTTTGATAGTAGTATGCAATGAATGTTGCTCTAGTATCTTGGATTAGGTCAGTAGTTGAATAGCTGTATTGGTATGTTACATTTCCTGATGAGTCAGTAGATTGAGTTACTTGAACAACGCCAACTTCTACGCCACCCTTACCATCACGGAGTGAAGCATTCCATTTACCATCACCAGCAGCATTGATACCTTTATCACCTAGTGGGATGTTAGTACCAATACGGTTCATAACTTCAAGGTTATTAGTTGAATCACCTACAGAACCAGCTTGATAGTCAGTAACGATATGACCATTGAAGCCCCATTCTTGTCTTAAAATCTTGTTAACAAGTGGATATTGTTCTGAACATGCAATTGCACCAATACGGTTGAAGCCTGTCATGATACCATTAGCATTACCTTGGATAACAGCATATTGATAAGGTTTTAAGTAGATTTCACGGATTGTTTGTTCATCAGCCCATGTACATACACTACCTCTATCTGTTTCTTGGTCATTTAATGCGAAGTGTTTAATGTATGGATAAATACCTCTTGAAGATACACCAGAAATAACAGCACCAGCGATTAGGCCACCATGAACACCATCTTGTGAATAGTATTCGAAGTTACGTCCAGAGAATGCAGATCTATGAGTATTCATAGAAGGAGCATACCAACCATTGTATCCGTTCCACATACCTTCTTCACCGATTAATAAACCGATTTCATGAGCAAGTTCAGTATTCCAAGTGTTAGCAACTGTAGAAGCACTTAACCAGTAACGAGTTCCTGATGGACCTCTAGCACTGATATAACCGTTCTTAGTTTGGCCACCGATACAGCATGGACCATCTGGGTCAACAGCTTCTTCTTTACCGATACGGCTTACGCCAGCTGTCTTGAAGAATCCTGTAGAGTTGAGAATTCTTAATTCATCATATGTTAATTGGTTCATGAATAGATCCCAAGCTTCTTTACCAGTCTTACCAACGAAATCTTCGACTTGAGTATCATTTTCAGTTAATGCTACTTCACTTGCAGGATCAATTCCCATCATATCAGCAAGACGATACTTAACTTCACCTTGTTCATTAGCAGCTTGTGTCCAGTTTTCTGGAATGATATTTTCAGTTTCAGGTAAAGTAGTTGACCAGATTTCATGAGAATCATCATCTCTACCGAAGATATATGCATATCCTACGATAGTAGCAACTTCTTTAACAGTAATCTTTAAGTTATCAATACCAGCAACTAATGGGTTAGTATAATCATCACCAAATGTTGAAGATTCAATTGTATCAAGGATGATATCAGCATTCTTGTCGTCGCCAGAAATAATTAGAGTATTAGGAGTTGGATCAACTGGATCTTCTCCTTCACCTGGTTCTGGTGCAACAGGAACTGTTAAAGCTTTAGTTAATGTATAGAAGAAGTTTCCATTCCTAACAATTGTACCAGCATCATAAGCTTTCATTCCATCGAAAGCAACAACAGTTAGTACAACATGAGAATTTAATTCAACTTCTGTATGACCAGCAGCACTAAATACATTTGGTTCTTCTCCTTCTGGAGCAGCGATAGCAGAACCTAATACATAATATTTATCATTAGCTTTAACTAATGCGCCTCTAGCGTATGCTTTAGTACCATCGAATAATTCAAATGCTTCAGCATAATATAATACGTTAGCTGATTCATTATTAGATCTTGGTTTTAAATCAACATCTAAAAGAACGTAATTGTCACCTACTACGAATCCAGCACCTTTGAAGTATTCTCTTCTATTTGAGAATGAGCCGAAATCTCTAGTGTTGTATCCGTTAATCATTCTTTCTGGACGATTAGGGAATGTAGAGATCATGTCAGCTCTAGACATAATAGTCATTGTTGGGCTGATTGATGAATAGTTGTAAACAGCATCTTCATCAGCTGGATCAACGAATGCATTAGTAACAGTAACACCAGTGTATTGAGATTCTGTGAGTTTTAATGCAGTTAAAGTCTTATTTACAGAACATGCAACAACGTGTGAATTTAATCTAGCACTGAATACATATTCGCCAGCTTCAATTTCATAACCGATGTGGTCATTACCATTAGCATCATTCCAGTCATATGCAGCAATGTCATATGCATCGAAATAGATGTCAACAACTTGAGATTCACCAGGTTGTAATAATTTAGTCTTAGCATAACCAATTAATTGGCAAGCAGCTTTTTCAATTCCATGAGCAGTGTATGGAGCACTCATATAGAGTTCTACTACATCTTTAGAAGCAACTTCGCCAGTGTTAGTAACTTTAACTTGAGCATTAAATGTAGTGTCCTTTGATAAATCACCAGCACTTTGAGTTACAGTCATTTCATCCCATTCAAATGTAGTATAGCTTAAACCATAACCAAATGGATAAACGACATTCTTGTTATACCAATCATCAGCATCAGCATATTCATCGCCTAAGTCATGACTTCCAAGAACAGCTTTAGCTTCTGCGCTTGATAAATCAACAGTACCAGCTTTGATTTCAGCATACATAGTTTCATAGTATTTATAACCTAAATAAATACCTTCCTCGTATTCAATTGATTGATAACCTCTAGCACCTTCACCTCTGTATTGAACAGTAGATGTACCATTTGTGAATTGGTTATTGTTAGCAAAATTTTGATAAGTTGGATCAACTGTGAAGTCTGCAGTATAGATATCACCAGTTCTACCAGATGGACTTACTTCGCCTTTTAAGATCTTTAATACGCCATCAAAACCGAAGTCACCAGTTTGACCGATATGAACGATAGCATCAATCTTTGGATCTTTTTCTAAATCACCGAATTCAATGATATTACCAGAGTTGAAAAGGATAACTACTTTGTCAAATCTTTCTTCAACATATTCGATTAAAGCTCTTTCTTTATATGTTAATTCTAGATAGTGTTCATTGTAGTCTGCAACACGTTCACCACTTTCAGTTTCAATATAACGTTGACTTACATTGAATCTAGCAAGGTCAGCGCCTTCACCACCAAGTCTTTCAATGAAGATGAATGCAGCATCACTGTATCTATTATATGTAGCTTCAACAGCTTTAGTATATACAGATAATTCTAATTCACCATCTTCATATGTTGGTGTAGTGTAGGCAGCTCTCATAGAGAGTGAATTACGTCCACTATTAGCATAAATGTTCTTTAGTGTTGGGTTAATCTTTAAACCAGCTTTTTCAAGTGATGTATAAATGTCACCACCATCAGCAAGTTGACCAGATCCAGAACCTGTTCCACCGTAACCATATGCCCATGAGTTAACGCCGAATAAGCTTATGTTTCTCATATCTTTGTATGGGAGCTTATCTTCGTCGCCAAGCACACCACCACCGTTCTTAAGTAAAATTACACCTTCAGTAACGGCTTCAATGTTTTTCTCGATAGTAGCTTCGCCTAATTCTTCATTGCTAATAAAGCTAGAATAGTAGATGCCACCATCTGCACCTAATTTGTTTTCGTCATCAATTTTCTTAATGGCGCCAACAGGTTGTGATAAAACAACTGCAACAAATGTGAATGCTACAAATAGCAAAAAAGCAGCAATAACAGATTTCATTGCAACATGTTTACCACTGAAATGCATAGATTTCATTATTTTCCTCCTTTAATATTTAAATCAAGCATTGCTTGTTTCATACTAATCATATTTGTTTAAATTTTATATTTATAAAATATACATAAAAATAACTTCGTGTGTATTTTAACAAAGATATAAATATATGAAAACTACAAAATCACAAATTGTCATTTTTTTTACATAAATTGACAATGTTTTTTTCACTTGTGAAATTTTTTATTATAATTTAGAAGATATAGCTTCTACTACATCAAAAAGCGATGTAAAGTTTACCAAATCTTGCATCTTGAATTTGATATTAAATTCTTCTTGAAGTCTGTTCAAAAACCCAACATTTCCTATGCTATCCCAAGCATCAATTTCTGAAAATGGTGTTTCTAATTCATCTGGTGCTTCTGAATTAAAACATTCAGAAAAAATTTCAATTGTTTTAGTTTTGATTGTCTCTTTATCCATACTTATACCTCTAAATTATTTCTATAATATTTTCTATCTATTTTGCCATTATCAGTCTTTTTAATACTATCTACAACCTTAATCTCTTTTGGAACTTTGTAACCTTCTAGTTTTGAAACTATAAATTTCTTAAGATCATTCAAATTGATATCTTCTTCTACTACCACTAAAAGTACTAAAAGCTTTCCAAGAATTGGGTCTTCTTTTCCTACACAAACACATTCTTTCACAAGTCCAGAAAGAAGGGCAATATTTTCAACTTCATTTGGATTAATTTTAAATCCACCAGACATAATTACATCGCCTTTTCTTCCAGTTAAACAGATGAAATTATCTTCATCTATATAACCTAAATCACTCATCAAAACCCCACTTCCTCTTTTTACTTTAGCGGTTTCAATAGGATCTTCAAAATAATAATACATAATATAATGAGCATCGACAAGCATCAATCCAGGATTATCTTTAGTCGCCCTAAATACTTTATCGTTCTCATCGAGGAAAGTAATTATTGGATAACCTATATAAGGCCCAACTCTATTATCAGATGGACCATATTTTGAAAATTCATATGCAGTAACTATTCCAGTTTCAGTAGATGCATAAGTTGTGAAGAGCCTTGTATATGGAAATAATTTAATATATTCTATTTGCCTTGCATAAGATAATTTTTCTCCACCAAGTTCAATATATCTTAATTGCTTCTGATATTTGATTAATTCTTCAATAGTAAAAGTAATAACATAATTTAAAAGTGATGGTGTCAAAGCTAATGAATTTACGTTATATTTTTCTAAAGCATTGTAAAAATCTAAAAGATTTGATAATCCATTCACATATACTACAGTACCTCTATTTACTAGTACCGCAGAAACCCTTCCAATCGCAAACACATGGTTTGGTGGGGTAGATAAAAGCATTATAGTATCTTTGTCATATGGAAGATATTCGAGATTAAGTGAGTTATCTAAGAAAAATGTATTTCTGTGGACAACACCTTTAGATTTTCCCGTAGTACCAGTAGTAAAAAGGATAGATTCAATAGAATCTTTCTTCGCAAATCTTAAAGATGCTTCATCAAATTCATAATCTTGAATGATAATATCATTTATAAAAATATGCATAGCATTAATTGCTTTTTCTTCTTTAGAAGAAATTATCAATTTAACACCCTTAACTTTCTCATTTATCTCAACAATAGTTTCGTCTTTTAAATCTTTTTCAAGTGGTATTGAGATAGCTTCTAATAAACATAATGATAAAAGGCTTACCCAATACCCAACACTGTGACAAGCTCTTATAATCACATAATCTCCTCTTTTTATTCCTTTATCTTTTAATATATCTTTGAAAAGGACAATAGATGAGAATAATGTTCTATATGAAATAACTTCATCATTAATGATGAAGGCAGGTTTATCTGGAAAAGTTTTAGAGTGATTATATAATAATTCAACCACAGATGAACTCATACTAAGCCTCCCTAAAATTGGAAATATGCAAATGAAGAAATATCATTTGTCTTAATAAGCATTATCCATGACAAAGCAATAATAACGAATGTATACACATAACATGAATATTGTAATACATTGAAAGTTTTAACTTTAATATTTGGAAGAATAGTCTCTTCTTCTTCCTTCTTAAATTGACCAAAATTATAAATTAGAATCATAGATGCAATTGTTAATGCGATTTGAATGAAACCAGTTAGATTCAAGCCAAGGCTATTAAATGATGATTTGAAATATTCTATAGAGAATCCAAAACTAGTGAAGAACCTTCCCATTAATTCAAAGAATTGTTCTATAGAATTTGATCTAAAGAAATACCCACTAAATGACATTACAACTATAATTAAAAATCTTCTTAAGAAAACTAATACTTTGGCGTTACGATTCAAGTTGTGTTTCTTATAGAAATTCTGAATAGGTTTCTTAGTAAGTTGATCTATAACCATAAGTATTCCATTAAATAACCCCCATAAGACATAAGTCCAACTTGCCCCATGCCAAAGACCACTAATAATAAACACGAACACAAGGTTGATATAAACCCTAAATTTAACATGTTTCTTTCCCATAGCTTTGTAATTTAATGGAAGATAAATATAATCTCTAAACCAGTTATTGAGTGTAATATGCCACCTACTCCACATTTCATTGAATGATTGAGAAAGGAATGGTCTATCGAAGTTCTTAGTGAGTTTGATTCCCATCATACGAGCGCATCCTGTTGCGATATCAGAATAACCCGCAAAGTCATTATAGATTTCTATCGCAAAAAGTAGTCCTGCTAAGAAAATAGATAAAGTATTTGAATCTCCTATATTATTAAATACATTATTTACATATACACCACAAACATCCGCAATAACGCATTTTCTGAAGAAACCTACTAAAATAATTCTAAATCCAGCCAAAAAATCATCCATATTAAAGATATGACTATCTTTTAGTTGTGGAATTAAATTGTCCGCTCTTTCTATTGGACCTGCGACAAGTTGAGGAAAGAATGAAACAAATAAAGCAAAATATCCAAAATGCTTTTCAGCTTTATATTCCCCTCTATAAACATCTATAACATAAGATAAAGTTTGGAATGTATAAAATGATATTCCAACTGGAAGAATTAAATCTAAAAATATACTATCTAAATTTAGAGAAAATAGATTTAAGAAGCCTATAACATTCGATAATATGAAATTGATATATTTAAAAAATATTAGGATTCCAAGGCTTACAACTAATGCGAATACTAACCAAAATATCTTCTTATTTTTATTGTCAGTTCTCTCAATAAAAATACCTGAAAGATAACTTGTGATGGTAGTAATAAGTATTAGAACTATTAGTGATGCATTCCAGCTCATATAGAAATAATATGAGGCTACAAGAAGCAAAATCCATCTAAATTTATTAGGAATTATATAATAAAGTATTAAAACAACTACAAGGAATATTAAAAATTTTAATGAATTAAAACTCATCTTTTAACCTCCTTTTTCTTTTGATAGGAGATTAAATTTACTATTAAAAAACACAATAAAATTATGATTACTTCTTGTATGGTAGCTCCAAGTATCAAGATGATTGTTGATAAGATGATAGATGAAACTAAAGATACAAAAGACATTATATATTTTGAAAAATTCCAAATATAATCAAAAATAGGTAACACTAATGATACCAAAAATAAGATTAAATATATTGGGTGAGCAAAAATATATAGTTCCATAATCTGATATTAATATTGTATAACAAAATTATTAATTATTTAAGTGAAATTATAAAAAAAGAAGGAAACCCTTCTATTTTTAACATACTATATCCTGATCTCTTTCATCTTTAGGTTCTATAATTTCATTTGGAATAGAATCTCTATACGGAAGTTTTTTATCATCTACTACTTCTGCTTTTTCTTTTTTCTTAGTAGATGGAGCGTATAATTTTCTATAATTGTTGTAGTTGTTATAGCCATCAATAGTTGCGATTATTCCAGATAAGCCAAACGCAACTCCTATAATCCATCTAAATGATTCTAAAGAAAATGATTCAAATCTAGACATTATTACAACACCAGCGCTTAAAAGCACTATATGCAACATGAACTTTAATGTTTCAGCTTTAGTTTCAAAGAATGTAGTTTCAACTATATAACATAATCCTCTAAGATATATAACACCACCTAGAATGAATGCATAAGGTATATTTAAGAGTGAAATATCATCAGTGTTTACTGTGAAAACAATTAAAAGCACACCACAAACAAGATCTATAAACATCTCTATAGCATTTGCGCATATAGCCCATTTATTTTTGATTGTTTTAATTAGAGGAATAAATCTAATTATTACTAGAATAATTAAAAGAGCGGCACTTACATATGCTACTACGCTTTGACCGAAATCTTTCAATATAATCATGAGTAGTGAGAACACAATTAACGCAACTGCGCTAATCCATAGATACAACCACTTGTATTTCTTAATATTATCCATAAAATACCTCTCACCTTATTTTAACACATTAAACATTTTTTGGGTTTTCTAATCCAATAAGTTTAAATATATCATCAATAGATTGAATATTATGTCTAACTTTTTTAATTATATTTGAAGACTCATCACTATATATCAATATATCTTTTTCTTCTGGAAGAAGGCAATGATGAACTCCACCTTTTCCATTCATAGAATTCTGGTATGATCCTGTCCCAATTAAGGCAATGTATTGATCAGTCCCATTATCAGGAATTAGAATATATCCCTTATCTTTTTCAAAATAAACATCATCACAATCACAAGTTAAGCCACCAAGTCTAACCTTAGTCATATTATCTCCTATATTATTTATAGGTTCAACTAATATATCTTCACCTAGGGCATACATTTCAGGCATAGCGATTAGAGGACTTGAATCAACTATCATCCATGGATAATCTTTATCTGTGTACTTAGTAGTAATAACCTTATAGATATTAACTGTCGAATCTTTTTGGGCATATTTACCATTTTCACTTATGATATTAGGAACTAATATTCCTAGTTCATTAGACATTTTTTGAATTAATTTAATCACATATAATGCCCATTCATCATAATCAAATGATCCATTAAGTGGAAGAGGAGTACCTCCACCTATATCGAAATTTATGACACTAGTATATATTCTTTCAGCTTTATAATAATAATTCTTAAATACCTTCACAAGGTTTTTTTCAAATTTATCTTTTTCATATTCAAATCCTCTTTGATGGAAATGAATAGTAGATAAAGTCATCTTAGTGTTTTTAATGTCATATAGGCAATAATTGAATTCATCATCTGTTAGTCCAAATCTGTCATCTTTTATAACATCACCATCTTCAAGATATAAAGAATTTAGATGTATTCTAAAACCAACTTCAATGTTCGCATCCATCTTCTTTAGCTTTAAATATTCATCTTTAGAATCAATTATATCGATGATTTTATAACCTAGAGTGGAAATCTCAATTATTTTATTTAAGTAGTTATCATCCTTAATCCCATTACAAACTATGTATTTATCTTTTTCATTATATTTTAAAAATACCGCAAAAGTTAAAAGTAAATCGTAATAACTTGATGTTTCAAGACCATCAGAATTTTTGAATGCTTCTTCTATTTCTTCAAGACCATAATTAGCCTTATTAGCATTTAGGAATATAAAACTACCATTATAATTTGTTGAATAAATTGCCTTATCAAAACTATTCTTGAGTTCAATAACTCTTTTCTTTATTACATCTAAAAAAGTCACCTTAAGTGGTGTGGAATATTCAATTGCTAAATCTTTAAGATTTATATTGTTGTATAGTAAGTCTTTATTAACGACCTTTTTTAAGTTTTCCATTTCTAAACCTCATTATCTAATAATAGTACCTTTTTTAAACTCTATGGCATCATATGCGTTTTCTATTGAGGTTATGATAGCGATTCTATTTTTCTTTTCTTCAAGAAATTCTATACAAGCTTCAACTTTAGGCCTCATACTACCACTTGGGAATTCACCAAGGTTACAATATTCTTTCATTTCATTTAATGAAACATCTTTTAATTTGAATTCGTTCGGAAGTCCAAAATGAATACAAACATTATCAACTTGAGTCAGTATAAGAAGCATATCTGCGTCTATCTCTGATGCAAGTTTTGCGCTCGCATAATCTTTATCTATTACTGCATCAACTCCATGGTATCCATTAGTATCGCTCACCATTGGAATTCCACCACCACCACAAGATATCACTAGATATCCATTTTCAATTAATTTCTTTATCGCATTTTCTTCTACAACTTTAAGAGGTTTTGGACTTGCGATAACCCTTCTATAACCCCTATTTGAATCTTTCTTAACTCTAAATGGCAAAGAAGAAATCTCATCTTCTTTATAAAAACTACCTATAAATTTAGTTGGATTAGAAAATGCAATATCATCTTTATCAACTAAAATATGAGTTAAAACACTCACAATCTCTTTATCTATATTTTGATTGATTAATTCTTCTTTTATCGCATTTAAAAGATGATAAGAAATATAACCTTGACTCATCGCTCCACATTCACTAAATGGCATAGGAAAGACTTTTGAATTAGTTTTTCTTCCTTCTTCAAATGCGAGATTAATAAGCCCAACTTGTGGACCATTACCATGAGTTATGATTACATCATGACCCATTTTTATTATAGGAACAATATATTTGGCAGTTAATGACGCATTTCTTTTTTGCATTATTGGATCATCACCAAGTGCATTACCACCAAGCGCAATTACAATTTTCATTCCTTGTATAAACTAAGATACATCACTGCTTTAATTGTATGAAGCCTATTCTCAGCTTCATCAAATACTCTAGATTTAGGTCCTTCAAAAACATCTTCAGTAACTTCAAGACCATTCTCATTAAATTTTTTATATACTTCCATTCCAATTTTTGTTTCAAGATTATGGAAAGATGGAAGGCAATGTAAGAAGATTGTATCTTCTTTAGCTTTAGCCATAAGCTCTGAATTAACTTGATAAGGCTTGAGTAATTTTATTCTTTCTTCCCAAACACTATCATCTTCGCCCATAGAAACCCAAACATCAGTAACTACTATATCAGCATCTTCTATAGCTTCATCTATATCTTCAGTGAGTTTAACACTTCCATTTGATTCTTTAGCAAATATCTCACATTTATCTACTAATTCTTTATTTGGCCAGAGTTCTTTTGGAGCACACGCGACAAAATTCATTCCCATTTTACTAGCTCCAACCATTAGCGAATTTCCCATATTGTATCTCGCATCACCAAAATAAACCATCTTTAATCCTTCTAAGTGGCCTTTTTCTTCTTGAATAGTTAAGAGGTCCGCAAGTACTTGAGTTGGATGGAATTCATTTGTAAGGCCATTCCATACTGGAACATTTGAATAAGCACTAAGTGTCTCAACAATAGATTGACTAAAACCTCTATATTCTATACCATCAAACATTCTTCCAAGAACTCTTGCGGTATCTTTGATAGATTCTTTCTTGCCCATTTGTGATCCACTTGAACCGATATATACAGGATTCATCCCGAGGTCGTGACATGCAACTTCAAAAGCGCAACGAGTACGAGTTGAATCTTTTTCAAATAATAAAACTATATTTTTACCTTTTAATACTTCATGAGAAATACCATTTTTCTTCTCATATTTTAGTCTAGCTGCAGTATCTAACATTTCTTTGATTTCATCTTTTGAGAAATCCATTAATGTTAGTAAGTTTCTACCATATAATGACATCTTCTTCTCCTTAAATATCTTCTCTTTCAAGAGGCATGGACATACATCTTGGCCCACCACGACCTCTTGATAATTCGCTTGATGGAATAGTTATAACTTTAATTCCATAATCAGATAAAATCTTATTCGTTATATCATTTCTCTCATAAGCAATTACAACACCTGGTGAAATGCATAATGTATTTGATGCATCGCTCCATTGTTCTCTTCTTGCGGCTATTAAATCGCTTCCACCACAAGGAATAAGCACAACTTCTTTTCCTATATATTTAGTTAAAACTTTTTGTAAGTTTTGATTTAATTTAGTGGCTTTTAATTTATTTTCTTTATTTATATCTTTTTCAAGAAGATATATCTCTAAATTTTCTGATACATCTTCATGTATTGCAAATTTATCATAATCAACTTGAGTGAGTACAGTATCAAGATGCATACACGCTCTTTGTTTCTTAATGGATAGAACAATGATTCTCTTATAATCTGCTTTTTTATTAAAAAACAAATTCTTAGCGAGTGTTTCAATCGCTCTTGGACTAGTCCTTTCACTCGACCCAACAATCAAAGTTTCTTTATTTAAAACTAAAATATCTCCACCTTCAATATTACTATCGTAATCTCTATCATAATACATATCAGGATTTTTATATTTTGGATGATATTTAAAGATATATTTACCAAAAATAGTTTCTCTTCTTCTCGTTTCAGAATACATCTTATTTAATGCAACACCACTACCGATTATTACGAAAGGATCTCTTGTAAAATATAGATTTGGCATAGGATTAGTTATAAAAGATGAGGTTTCAATTAAATCAGTCAATGTTTTATTTTTATATGATTTTATATCTTCTTTTTTTATTCCTGCGATACATTTTAAAACTAATTCTTTATTATCTTTAAAAGATTTTAAATATTTGATTAAAGCTTCTTTTAAAGTATCACTTACAACATTTGAATCACTAACGAATTCTAATATGAAATCATTTCTTATCTTAGAATTTACACTAAGTGCTTCACTAACTGCATCAACGAGATAGATGATATCAACTCCTTCATCTATAAGCGCTTTTTGGAATGCTTTATGCTCAATTCTTGCAAGAGGGAGCCAAGGAATATCATCAAATAATAGCTCATTTAAAAGCTCTGGTGTAAGATTATTTAATTCTTCTTGAGGTTCATGAAGTAAAACAGTTTTAAGTCTACCAATTTCACTATTAACATTTAATGCTTTCATTTCAACCATCCATTTTATTATTTTTACGAAAATACTATAACATAAATAAATATTTTTTAATAATAAATTATTACAAAATAAAAAAATGATAAATAATTATCATTTCTTATACTATAGGAAGAATAGATCCTACTGTCGCAATTATCGAAGATAATACCACTAGTATTTGGAATGGAATTGTCCCAAAAACCCTACATATTGGACTTCCTTTATATTTATCAATAACTTTAAGACCATTTTCACCAAATTCAGTGTTTTCTTTCGCACTCTTCATCTCTTCATTTCTACTTATAGAATATGCGACTATTATCGCAAGTCCAGTTAAGACTTGAATGATAGATGCAATCCTCGCGAATCCGACAAAACTTGAGAAATTGATTAAAGCTAGTATTAAACAAGGTAAAGATGCGATAATCCAAGAAATTTTAAATCCCATATTTGTCTGTTCATGTATCATATCTCTTAAATTTAGAGTATTAGTCCAAAGAGATGTAGACAATGCGAATAATGTGAAAATATATCCTACATATTTAATCCAACCACCAATTGAAAGTGATAAATCATATATAGCTCCATTTTGGCTGATATTAGAGCCAGATCCAAGCAATGTAATTAATGTGAGCAGAACAATCATGAATATATTTACACCAATTCCAAGAATAATTGAACCTCTAATTTTCTTCACATCACCATTCAATCCTTTAACTACTGTTGGTACACTCATAACGCTAGATAAGGCAAATGAAACCATACCATATAAAGCCATAATATTAGATGCACTATAAAACTTTATAGGAAGAGGCGATAAATTAATAGTGAAAGTTGCGATAGTTAAAACTGCCATAACAATTAGCATAATAAATAGTGAATATTTCTCACATATACCAACTATCTTCATACCAAAAAATACTACAACTCCAGCAAACACATAATATATTAGAACACATACAATCCTTGGAAGATTTAATAGTTCCATTAACACATTCGCTGAACCTGTAATATAACTACAACAATTTGCGAGTACTGACATGCCAAGAAAGGCAAATGTAATAATAGTTAATGCTTTCTTTAACTTTCCTTTAAAGATAGTTGCTTCCATACATTTTACAAATTGTAAACCTTTATTATTGTATGACAATTCTGCAATCATTAAATGTAGTAAAACATTTAAAAAGAAAGCAACAGCTACTATCCACACAAAATCCCATATAGTATTTCGTGATGCTAAGAATGGCACTGATAATATTCCAGATCCAACACCATGCCCAACAATTATACCTGTTGCTTCCAAAAACGTTAGTCGAGATTCACTTTTAATATCCATTTTTATACCTCTTCTTGTTTCCTTTTTAAAAGGAATAATAAATCATTCAAATAATATAATACTATACCAAAAATTATCCAAAACAAAAACATCATTGGATAACCATAAGTTTCATAATCTAAAAAGAAATATGGGACAATTTTGCCATCATGTGAAAATATAACTCCATTTAAAGATAGGATGATGGTTCCAACACAATACATAAATGGATATACTAAACTCACAAATTTAATAGCTCTTCTTTTATTTTTTGGAGCGAGTCTATCAAATAAAACATAATCTAAAATAGAAAAGAGTGGCGCAATTAAATGAACTGTCCAATTGCTTGGAATAAGCATTAAATGAATAACTCCTGCCTTATCTCCCCATGATGGACTAATAAGCGCAAAAAGTACCATCAAATAAAAAGTTAAAGGTGTCACAACCATAGCTAGAGTGAACATATGTTTAAATGCTAAGAATGTATCGTTTCTTAAAAACACATTTTTATGTTTCTCAATTATTATTAATATTAATTCTACAAGTAGAATTAAAGCCATAAAAAAATTTGAATCAATAGTGAAATATAGGAACGTCCTAAATCTAACCATATAACCAGTTGGTGAATAAAAAGATAGTAATATCCCTGCCATACTAGATATAATCGCAATAGTTTTAAATATTATTGATATGATTTCATTCTTTTTCATACTTCACCTAAATAGTATCCTTCCAAGCCTCAAATATGTCGCTCCATTTTTAAGCGCAATTTTATAATCATCACTCATTCCCATTGATAATTCGCTAAGCCCATATTTACTCTTCAAATCATTTGCTTTTTTAAAAATATCAGATATTTCATCATCACTCATTCCTTTATCGCTCATCACCATAAAACCGATGACATTTATTTTATCTAAGGTTTTAATTTTATTCATAAAGTCATCTAATCTATCTAAAGTTACACCAAATTTAGAATTATTAGATACTAATTTTAATTCAATAAAACAATCAAGTGGCTTAACTCTTCTTTTATTAATTAAATATGCGAGTTCTAAAGAATCTAAAGAATGAAGATAGTCTATTTTATTGATAATCTTATCACATTTATTTTTTTGAAGATGGCCAACAAAGTGCCACACAATATTATAATCTTTAAGATTATTATATTTTCTTATGAAATCATTAACTCTATTTTCCCCAAAATCATTTAGTCCATAAGAAAAAAGCTCAATCATTTCATCTTCTTGAACATATTTAGTAATACAAACAATTTTCTTACCCTTAGCTTCTTCAATCAAGGATTTTATTATTAATTTATTCATTAATAATATTATATAAGAAAATGAATAAAATGAATATTAAAAATCATTTATTTTATCCTAAAAATAAAAAACGCTATAAATAGCGTTTTATATAATTACTTTATTTCTTTGTCTACATTATTATAGTATTTGATTTTCTTTCTTTCTTCTACTGAATAATTACCAGGATGTTTTCCATTGAATCCTAATTTCTTTCTTATATCGTATAAATCTTCAACTTGTTTATTAGTGAATTCTTGTGGGCCACCAAGCATAATAGATTGATATAATATTTGAGCATAGAATTCTAATGATTCAAGTTTCATATATGCATTATTTAATGAATCTGAATAAGTTAGTGCACCATGATTTTCAAGTAATAATGCATCATAATAATCTAAATATTCTTCTATTGCATTAGGAATTTCATCAGTAGATGGTCTACCATATTTAGCGATTGGAACATTACCAAGAGAAATTACAGCTTCAGGCATAATAGGTTGAAATAATGGTTTTCCAACGATTGCGAAAGTAGTCGCATAAAGAGGATGAGCATGAACAACTGATCTAACATCTTTACGTTTCTTATAAACTCTTAAATGCATTTTAATTTCTGATGATGGTTTAAAACCAGGATTAGCTTCAAGCACATTACCATTTTCATCAACTTTACAAATGTATTCAGGAGTCATAAAGCCTTTTGAAACACCTGTAGGAGTACATAAAATCTCGTGATCACTAAGCTTAACAGAAATATTTCCATCATTCGCCGCTACCATACCACGATTATAAATTCTTCTTCCAATCTCGCACATTTGCTTCTTAATTTCAAGTTCTTCTAGTTTATCCATACTTTTTTTCACCTCAAGCGTATTTTGTTGTCCAAATGCGAAAAAAATAAATTTTTACTATTCTACGAATAGTATATCATATTAATATATGTGTGTCAATTTATATTATATTATTTTTTTGTCCTAAAATATATAAACATGAATAAAATAGAAAAATACATATTAAATGTGTCAAATATTATTATCATTTGTATCAAATAAAAAAATGACAAAACTTGTCATTTTTATCTTTTAAATGCTGAGAATAGTAGTAAAGAGAGTATGAATAGCACTCCAAAGCCTATTCCAACATATAACATGAAGTCTATCTTTTCAATCAAAGCTGCAGCAACAACTCCTAGTTGTAACACAGTACTTGAAAATAAACACAAGACTGTAAGTTTAGAGTTAGACCAAATAGAGTGTGATTTCTTTAAAGATTCTTGTTCATTACGATTATTGTTTGTTTTCTTCATGATAACCACCTAAATTGCTAGAATAGAAATTGCTATTAATGCTATTACTTGGAGTAATAATGAGTAATAGATCACAATAGAGAAATAAGGTTTATCAGTTTTATGTCTTGCAAATATTCTTCCAACTAATGAACCAAAGGCTCCAAAAAATACTGCTAAAAAGAGTAATGTTTTTTCTTTCATTCTTTCTTTGCCTTTAATTGCTAGATTTTTGTCATGATTATATGCAGCTATTGCAACTAAGGTCATAACTAAAATCAGTGATAGGTAAATTACTAGTACTAATTGATTGTATGTCATGCTATCTCCTATTTTTTTATCTAATATATCATAGCATTAAAAACAATTATTTTTCAAACAATTTTGGCATAAAATTTGAAATAAATGTTTTATTTTTAAGATAATTTAGATGTTTTAAATTATCACTTAAAAATGAAAGTCTAAAACTGACTAATTCTTGAGAATTATATTCATTCTTTTTATCTATACCACCATATTTTTTGTCTCCTAAAATTGGGTGATTATAGAATGATAAGTGCGCTCTTATTTGATGAGTTCTACCAGTTAAGAGTTCAACTAACACTAAAGATAAATTCTTCTTTTCTTCTAAAACTTTGTATTTTGTAATTATTTCTTTAAATCCATCCATTTTATTATGGCTTATAATCGCCTTATTATTCTTTTCATCGAATGAATAATAATCTTTTAGTACATCTTCTTTTTTAATAAATTTATTCAAAAATATTCCTAAATATTCTTTTTTAATTTCATTCTTTTCCATCAAATCTTTAATTACATTAAGTGTTTCTTTATTCTTAGCGAACAATACTAAACCAACAGTATTAGTATCAATTCTATTGATTAGTGCTGGTTTAAATTCTTTTTCTCTTGATGGAATATATTCTCCCTTATTTATTAAATATTTAATAACTTGGTCTAATAGATTGTTGTGATTGTCTTTAGATGCACTATGAACTAAAACACCTTTTTTCTTATCAACTACTAATAAATTATTATCTTCATAAATGACTGAAAATGGAATATTTATAATTTCTTCTTTAAACATTTCATCACTTAAATAAATATTTATAACATCATTTTCATTTAAGATAATTTTATAATCATTTGGATGCTTATTATTAACTTTTACAAGTTTCTTTCTTTTCATCAACAAAAGAAATGTTTTATTAACATTTATTTTTAAACTTATAAACTTTTCTAAAGTAATTCCTTTTTCTTGATTAATTATATAAGATTTCATGAGAATATTATAAGACAAATCATAAAATAAAAAAAGAGTTAACTCTTTTTAGAAGTTATGCTCTTTTCTTTAATACTTTTTCTTCATAATCTAGTACATCTATGTACCAATTTTCTTCAGATAAATATCCGTTTTCGCTTAGGAAATCATACCAAATTTCTTGCCATGGAAGAGTTTTAATTTCTTCTTCTAAAGCTAAGACTTTTGTGTGATCAGCATTATCTTGTGCTTCTTTTAATAGATTCCATGGTGTAAGCATTGCTTTAAGGAGTGCTTTTTGCATATTTCTTGTTCCAATTATTATTGCTGCTACTCTATTGATTGAGCCATCAAAATAATCAAGTGCAAGGTAAGTTCTATCAAGTGCATTGCATTTTACAAGTTCATCAGCAACATCTTGGAGTTTATCATCAAGTTTAATCACATGATCACTATCCCATCTTACAGGTCTTGATACATGGAATGCAATTTTATCATTAAATAAAAGCATTGATGAAATTTTATCCGCAACTATTTCGCCTTCATGGAAATGACCAGTATCTAAAAGACATAAAAGGTTATTCTTTAAAGCATAATTTAAATAAAATTCATGAGAACCAACTGTATAAGATTCTAAACCTATACCGAATACCTTAGATTCAACTGATACATCTACTAAGTTTTTATCAAATTTGTATTCTAATATCTTATCTAGAGACTCTTTTAATCTTTTTCTTGGACCAATTCTATCTGCTGGAACTTCTTTTAATCCATCTGGAATCCAAATATTGCATAAACTCTTAATTCCTAGTTCTTTTCCAAAATATTCAGATATTTTAATAGAATTAATGCAGTGTTCTATCCAATAATCTCTAACTTCTTTTATAGGTGATGATAAACTTAGACCATCTTTTAACCAACTAGATGAGAATACTGTTGGGTTGAAATCAAGGCCAAGTGCTCTTTCTTTTGCATATTTTACCCAAGGTTCAAATTGATGAGGAGTAATAAATCTCCTATCGACTACATCTTGTGCTTGATAAATTGCATGAAGATTAATCTTTTTCTTTCCTGGAATATGCATTAATGCTTTATCTAAATCAGAAGTTAATTCAGAAAAGTTTCTAGCCTTTCCTATATAATCACCAGTTGATTGAATTCCTCCTGTTAGATTCCCTTTAGATTCGAAGCCTGATACATCATCTAATTGCCAACAATGAATAGATATTGTAGTGTTTGCTAAATCTTTTTTAGCTTTTTCAACATCAATTCCGTAATGTTTAAATATTTCATTTGCATTATATTTCATATTAATTCTCCATTTGAACTTTTAAATTACCAATTGCGGTTGCCTCAATAGGTATAGATATAATTTCTTTCTTAGTATATTCTTCAGTAAGCTCATTCATGAGCTTATTCTTAGCCCCTCCCCCAACAATATATAAGGTGTTGAATTTCTTTTTAACTATTCTTTCAAGTTCATTTAAGGCTATTTTATAAGAATACGCTAAAGATCTATATGTTGTACCTATTATATCTTCTTTAGTCTTAGGGATTAAAGAACCTATATCTTTGAAATAATTGATTATTTCTTTACTCATAGATTTTGGAGATAAAAATCTCGAATCATTGACATCAAATATTCCAGGGAAAGTATTAACTCTTCCAATATTTGCCATTTCAACGAAATCCATATCATCAAATTCTTTTCTTAAACATTGAGTTATCCAAAGTCCCATAATGTTCTTTTGGAATCTTATATAATCTTTTCCATATTCATTAGAATAATTTGCATCCATAGCATCATATGATGTGATAGCTTTATCTATCTTTAAGCCAAGAAGACTCCAAGTACCACTTGAGATATATGGAGCATTCTTTTTAAAAGGTATGCCTTCAACCGCAGATGCAGTATCATGAGTTGCACAAAAAACTACATTAGTATTTCCGTTAACCTCATCAATAATTTCTTGTTTGAATTTACCTAATAATGTTTTTGGTTTATGTAATTCTTTGAATAATTCTTTTTTAAGTCCAAGAGTATCTATTATATAACTAGAATAATCGTTTGTACTCGCATCTAAAAGTCCAGTTGTTGATGCATTGGTGTATTCGTGCATTTTAACACCAGTTAATTTATACATAAGATATTCAGGAATCATCAAATAATCTGTTGCATTTTCAAGTCTTCCTTTAATCTTATCATAATAAAGTTGATAAATTGTGTTGAATTCTTGAAATTGAATTCCAGTAATCTCATATAATTTTTTAAATGGAATTATTTCGTGCACTAGATTAATAGATTCATTAGTTCTTGTGTCTCTATATGCATAGCATGGATATATGACTTCATCATTATTAAGCAAGACATAGTCAACTGCCCAAGTATCTATTGACATGGATTCAATAGTTGGATATTTTTTGAAAGCTTCTTTAATGCCTTCTTTAACTTCAAAGAATAAGTTATCTATATCCCATACTAAATGACCATCTACAAGTTTATTTTCATTTTTAAACCTATAGACTTCATCTGTCTCTATTAAGCCTTTTTTATTGTAGTAACCTATGATGTGTCTTCCACTTGAGGCTCCTATATCGATTGCTAAATAATATTTCATATATCACCTTTTATAAATCAACACTGAATGAATAATCACCACTACCTATATTTTCAACTTTACCATTAGGTAAAGTTATTTCACCACTTGTACCAAAAGGTGCACTTATTGACATAGTTAATTTCTTATTATCAATCTTCCATTCTGCTTTAATTATACCATATGGAGTTTTAGTTTCGCCCTTAGCATATTTTAAATCTCCACCAAGAATTGGTTTAAATCTAAATGTTTCATATCCACCAGTTAATGCTTCAAGGCCAAGCACTCTTGTGTATAGGAAATTACCTACTGCACCAAGAGCATAGTGGTTAAATGATACCATTCCACCAGTTCCATCTTCATTAGCAAAATTGAGACTTCCATCAGCTTTTAAAGCATCCCATCTTTCCCAAGTTGTTGTACCGCCAGCTTTTACTTCAAAAAGCCATCCTGGACATTTTTCATTAAGAAGCATCTTATATGCGATATCTTCTCTACCGTTATCAGCTAAAGCAAATAAGATAAATGGTGTACCAGGAAAACCAGTATGAACTGTGTAATCATCTTTTTCAATAATCTTAATTAAATTATTTAATGCATTTTCTTTATTTTCTTCTTTAAACATTCCATGAGCAAGTGATAAAACATATGCAGTTTCAAACTCATATTTAATCTTACCAGCTCCATCAGTTAAGATAGATTCGAAAGCATCAGATACTTTTAAGAATAAATCATTATAATAGATAGAATCTTCTTCTTTTCCTAATATTTTAGCGATTTTCGAGAGTAATCTTGAAGTATTAGCTAGTGAGCAAGTCGCAGTCCATTTATGACGTTTTTGCCACTCAGCCATTGAATCAACTCCAGGTACTACCCAGTCACCAAAGTGAATCATATTTAGAGTATGCCAAATATATCTATGTTTACCAAATGAAAGCATATTAGCCCATCCAAGGCAAGCCTTGCTATATTTCTTCATCATCTCATAGTTATCTTCTAATAGTTTTATATCTCCTGTTTGATAATAAAGAGCAAGTGGGACAAATATACATGCATCTCCCCAATAATCACATGCAACATGAGGCATTGTGAGTGGGAAGCCATAGCCATGAGATGGAATGATATTAGGGAATCCTCCACCTTTATTTTGTTCTACTCTCATATCTTTTAACCATTTCTCTAAGAAACGTTTAACATCAAAATTATAACAAGCAGTTTCACTGAAGAGTCCTATATCTCCAGTCCAACCCATTCTTTCATCTCTTTGTGGACAATCAGTTGGGATATCTACAAAATTAGATTTTGCACTCCAACAAATGTTTTGTTGAAGCTTGTTAATGTCTTGATTAGAGCATTCGAATTTACCTATTTCATTAACAGTTGAATATATTGCGTGAGCTTTGATTTCTATATCATCTTTTTCAACTCCAGTTACGCCAATATATCTAAATCCCATATAAGTGAATGATGGAATATAAGTTTGTTCTCCATCTTTCATTGTATATTCTATAGTTGCTTTAGCGCTTCTTAAAAGCCTTAGGCATAATTCATCTTTAAATAATACTTCAGCGTGGTGAATTATAACTTTTTCTCCAGCTTTACCATTTTTGATTTTTAATTCTACTACACCTGAGAAGTTTTGACCGAAATCATATATAAGTTCACCTTTAGGTGATTTATTAATAGATATTGGGTTAAATTCTTCATGAAGTCTAACAACTTCACCATATTGATATAATAGTTTTTTTGGTTCAGTCTTTGGTTTTTCTATTGAAGCATTATGGAAAGATGATGCTTCTTTTCTTGCATCAAATGATTCACCATCATAAAGATCAGCAACTTCAAACTCTGTATCAGTAGTTACAAGCCAACTTTCATCTGATGGAATAATTTCTACATTTCCATCTTCATATTCATATCTAACTTCAAGTTTTAGCGCTTGTCTATTTGCGGTAATTTTATTGTATCTTCCATATGTGAAACTACCAACAGCCCAACCACCAGCAACATAAGCATCTAACTTTATATCATCTTTTGCATATTCTGTGATATCAAAAGCTTGATATTGAAGCTGTTCTTTATATGTTGTAAAGCCAGGATTGAAATAATCATTATCGATTCTTTTTCCGTTGATCTTTAAGAAATACCAACCAAGTGCAGTTGATAAGATTAACACTCTTTTTGCATTTTTCTTTTCAAGATTTTTTCTAAATAACATCACTTTAGGAGATGCTTTGCCTTTAAATTCATACGTTCCATCAGTAATCCATTTTCCTTGAAATGGAGTTAACACTTTTAGAGTTTCAAATGATGTATTTGCCTTCGCAACTTCACCATAAATATCTGTTGCTTCTATACTTACTTCATATTTAGTAAATGGTTCTAGAGGTCCATCATAATGAACTATTTGTGACTCTACTTCTTTTTCCCAATCATTTACTTTTACTAATACCTTTTTAATTTTATTATTATTTTTATCGCTTTCAAAAGAGAAGCCAATTGTAGGCTTCTCATCTAAAAACTTTAATTCTTTACAATTATTAATTAAGAGTTCATTTATTTTTAACATATATGAATCTCCTTATACTTCTTTTTTGAATGTAGAAATAACTAACATTGTAGTTGAACCAATTGCGAGTAATCCAAACACAACATTTAATGCAATTACAAGGCTTTCCCACCAAGTTAAGATTCTTACGAATCTTGTTGATGCTGAGAATCCATTTAATGATGCACTATAATTTGCAAAGATATAAAGCATTCTATGTGTTGCTTCTCTAATCTTGTTTGCAAATGTTGGAGATGACATCCATTGTGAGAGTTCAGAATCACTACCTGCTCCTAAGAAGCAGTCAGTACCATTCATAAATCCATCATCATAAGTCATGAACATACCAGCATTTGAGTCAGCCATATCTGTTAAAGCATAACCATCAAAGCCCCATTCACTTCTTAAAATTGTATACATGAGTTCTGGAGATGCACTTGTCCAAATTGTACCAATTCTATTAAATGATGTCATTATTGCATGTGAATTTCCTGCAAGATCATAATTGGCATTTGCTTGTCTTAGTGACCATTCCCATGGTAATAAATAGATTTCACGTGCAGATTGTTCATTAAGCCAAATATTAATACCATTTCTATGTGATTCCTCATCGTTTAGAATCCAGTGCTTGATATGACATACTACACCTTGTTCTTGAATAGCTAGTGTTTCAATAGTTGATGCAACTGCACTTAAAATTGGATCTTCTGAATAATATTCACTATTTCTACCACTAAATTGACATCTATGAATATTTAAACCAGGTGCATATAGACCATGTAAATTTTGTAATCTAGCATCTGCGGCTATTGCAGTACCAACTTTTTCATATAAGTCAGTATTGAATGTAGATGCGATAATACCTTCACTTGGCATAGATGAATAATCATATGGAGAATGGCTTACACCATAAGGGCCATCATCTTCATCTGTCATTGGTTTCATAATAGATTGAATTGCAGGAGTGATACCGATACAACCAGTTACGAATTGTTGCATTTCACCTTCTTCAATTTGATCTAAGACTTTATCCCAATCTGCATCACCATATGCTTTTCCTCTCATTTGGATGAGTGTCATACCATTTGATTCACCAAATTTAGGCATTGCACTTCCATCTTCTGTGATTGCTTTATGACTTGAAATATCATATCTCATCTTATCTGTATCTACAGATAAACTTATAGCTTCTTTAGGAAATGTTTGAGTCCAGTCATATCTTGAAACATAAGTTACAGTTTCAGGATTATCGAATCCATCATATCTATTAGGGTCAGCGAAATCTAATTGGTTAGTTACTTGATAACCTGTTTCACTAGTAACACTATATGTGTAATCATCAAATTCATCTTGTTCTAAAGCGAGAGAAGCTAATTCTTTGTTACCTTCACCTACCATACGGCTTAAAGCATAAGTTTCACCATTATCTCTCTTTAACATAATGATATTATTTAAAGCATCATGAGCGTTTTTACCTACAGCTAAATAATAATCTCCTTCTTCTAAGATGTAAGTCATTGCGCCATAAGCATCATATGATTTGAATAATTCTTTAGATACTTTAATAGTTACAACTTCAAAAGCATTAGGTTCAAGAACTTGAGTCTTCGCAAAACCAGCGAGTTCTATAGATGCTTTTTCAATATAGTTATTTTCATCATATTCTGTGTATGGTTTTTGCATATACACTTGTACAGTTTCTTTACCAGCTTTAGTTCCAGTATTAGTAACTTTTACACTTACTGTATAACTCTTATGATCAGCTGATTCTTCTACATTAAAATCACTATATTCAAATGTTGTATAAGATAAGCCATGACCGAATGTATACGCAACATCATTTGAGTAACTATAATTGCCTACGCCATCTCTATCAGATACATAATCTTCATAACGTGTTTCGAAATATCTATAACCTACATATATGTTTTCAACATATACGCCATAGTATTTTTGAGTACCATTTAAGTTAATTGCATCTGCGTTTTCATAGACATTTGCGAAACCATCATTCAATTTCCAATATGCAGTTGCAGGACTATTGAAGTTATTCTTAACATAAGTATCAGATAATCTACCACTAGGATTGATTTTACCAGTTAAAGCTTTCGCAACAGCTTTTGTACCAGTTCCACCTGGACATCCTATCCACATACATGCATCAATTGATAGTGAATCATCGAATAAGAAATCAGCGCATAATGCACAAGCTGAGTTGATTAATACTACAATCTTATCAAGTTTATTTTGAAGCTTGAGTTCAGTTAATTTTTGTAGTATTTCATATTCAGATTGAGTAAGTGATAAGTATGAGCCATCTCTACCATCACTATATGCGAATGATACATCATCACCTTCACCACTCATTCTTGTAACAACTACTATTGCGGCATCGCTATATTCTTCAATACTGCTTTTAGCTTGAAGAGTATATTTTGACCATTCGCATTCATTTGTCTTGAATATTTTATAACCGAGAAGGTCATTCATCGCAAGAACTCTACCAGTTTTACCTGGGCTAGTTTTATAAAATTCATATAAAACATTATTTACAATTAATCCTTCATCAGTTAAAGCATCTTTGAAATTAACACATTGATTAGCATAAACTCTTCCTGAACCATGAGTTGAATAGAATGTATCTACTGAACCACTAAGGAGCATTGAAACTCTATTGTTTTCAGATAGAGGTAATGCGTTATTTTCGTTCTTGAGAAGTACTAGGCCTTCTCCTTCTATATCCATACATGTTTCTCTACAATAAGCTTCAAGATCAGTTTGATTATCGAACATTAATGGGAAATAGTTTGTATCAGTTGTATCGTTTTCATCTTGAATAACTTTATAAGTTTGAAGACGAAGTTCAGCATTTATGGTATTTCCTTTACTTACTGCAAGAATTGTAAGAGCGATTATTACAGTGAAAGTTGTCAAGAAACCAAGAGCTAATTTTTCCCAAAGTACTTTATTAAATAAATTCTTTTTCATTATTTAGCTTCTCCTTTCCATTCTCTTTTTCTTTGCATAAATGCGGAAACTATCATTATAATCCATGATAAGAATCCAGTTACCATAAGTAAGATGAAATTAGACATAATTTCTGGGTTTACTGGGTCAGTCGCAACGAAAACATTAGCGATGAAGTTTGCTTCATATACAGCAAATGTTAAAGAAGACAATAACATCAATAAATAAACAATATATTTACCAAATCTTATTTCTTTAACGAATAAACCTAAAGTTAATACTAAAGAAATGATATCTAAGACATAAACAAGAGTTGATGTTTGCATCTTGTTGTATTCATTTGCGCCTTTTGTTAAATAGAAAATGAAATGAAGTAGAATACAAATGAATGTTCCACACATAAGGTAATAATGCACCTTTTTTTCTTTAAAGAATTCTTTCATATATTACTCCTATCTTAATGCTTTTGCTCTATCTAAGAATGTTTGAATAGGATTCCAAGTTATTTCAACTTCAGAATAGATATACATACAGTCAACCATTGGAGCTTCAGCGTTATATGTTCCACCATGGTCTCTAGTGTTGTTTACTTGGAATCTAATAATATTTTCACCAGCATTTAATGATACTTTATCTTTTAAGAAATAATCTTCAAATTGACGTTTATGATCATCACCAATTGGAGATGGCATAGTGTGCGTGATATACATAGTTTCATGAGTTACTATACCTGTTCCTGGGATATATTGACCATGTTCATCATATTCACCATTGATGATCAAAAGTAAGTCATCACTATCAAGTGTAATATCATAATAATCAGATGAACATCTTAAGTATATTACTGCACAATCTGTAGCTTCGCTTAGGTTAATCTTGAATTCAAAATATGCATTAGTATAATATAAATCTGATAAGTACCAATCATTTGATACAGTTGGATCTAAGAAGTCACTATTATTATCTTGATAATATTGTGGGAATTCTGTTTCACCTGGTACATATGTGAATCCAATATCTTGAGTCTTAAGCATACCATGTTCAAATGTGTTACTTGAAGATCCTTGACCCTTTTTACCTGTTAAGTCAACATTTTCAGCTTCAAATGTATATTTAGTTAACCACTTAGCGTATAGATTTACATCATCATATAATCTTTGACCGAAATCAAATATAGTTGTACACGCTTCGTCTGTATACCAGTTTTCAAAATAGTAATTTTCGAGTACTGGTGCTTGAGGTCTAGCAAGGATTCTTCCAACTCTTATTTCTTGATCAGTTAAATATTGTCCTAACTCGTTGATATTATAGAAGAATTTCGCAACCACAGTAGTCTTAGTTTGTTGTCCTTCTTGCCATTTAGCATAGATAGTTGTGTCACTAGTAATAGGTGTTAGAGTAAATGTGAATGCATCAGTTCCACTTTGAGTTGTATACCAGCCTTGGAATGTACAACCTTCACAACTTGGATCAGTTTCTGGCACAGTTGCGAATGAACCATATTCAACTGTTTGATTTGGAACATTACCTGTTGCGCCAGCTCTATTTAAATCAAATGAAACTGTATAAGTTTTAAGTGTATATGTAGCATATAAAGTGATATCATCATTAACTAAACTTGTGAAATCATATTCAGTATTAGTTGTTAAATCTAATACCCACTTACTGAAATTGTGTCCAGTATATGTAGTGATATCTTCTGGCTTAGAAACAGCGTTTCCTTTATTAACTCTTACTACTACTTCTTCTCCACCTTGGTAATTTGGATTGAATGTTACATAGAATACATTTCTACTCCATTTTGCATATAAAGTAATGTCATCTTCTAGTACAGTATCAAAGTCATATTCTTGAGTACCAAGTCTATCTTTATACCATCCAACAAATTCATAAGTATCTCTTATAGGATCTGATGGTCTATTAATTGTACTACTCATATTAGCGACAATTGTTCTTGGTTCTGGAGCATCTTGATAGTTGAAATCATATGTAACAACTACATTTGTCTTAGTCCATTTAGCATATAAATTTATTCTTTGAGTTACAGCTTGAGTGAAGTCATATTCAATAGTGCATTCAACATCTGTATACCAACCACCGAAATTAAATCCATCTCTTAAAGGATTTAGAGGTTGACTAACTGCGGTACCTATATTAACTAAAACAGTTTCATCTTCTCTAACGTTATCATTAAACTTAAATACAACTTGAGCTTGGTCTGCAAGCCAATAAGCATAAATAGTTGTATTTTTATTAATAGGAGTTGAAAAATCAAATTCTTCATTTCCTTTATTATCTTTAAACCAGCCACCAAATGTATATCCATCTCTTGTTGGGTCAGTTGGTCTATCGACTGTTTCTCCACTAACTACTTGAACAACTACATTTGTAGAACCACGATAATTAAAATTAAATGTTACCTTATAAGTAGTTCCACTACCTCCGCTTTGTGTTGTAGTAACAACTTGTTGGTTGTCACTAGTAGTGCTTGAATTATTATTGTTTTTGTTTGTTGTTGTCTGTTGATTATTATTATTACCTGTAGTAGTTTTTTCTGTTGTAGCATTGCCACAAGCAACTAATCCAAATAAAATAAACATAGACAATAGAATAATTGAAAGTCTTTTCATTATTTATTCTCCTTTTACTTAATTTATTCTAGAAAACTATTTATAAAAAAATAAATGGCTATCTACAACAAATTAATATATGTATATATAAATATCCATTCGGAGGGCATATGCCCTCCGAACTTTTATTTATAAGAGACTAATAAGAACGATTAGTTATCTTTTCTTCTTAGTACAACGCAAGCACCAAGTGATGCGATTGCGAAGATTGCAAGACCAGAGAGTCCGATAACAGAGTTACATCCTTGAGCAGCTTCGCCTGGATCACCTTTGTCGCCTTTGTCGCCCTTGTCGCCCTTAGGACCTTGGATACCTTGTGGACCTTGTGGACCTTGTGGACCTGTAGCACCAGTAGCGCCATCTTCACCGTCTTGACCATCTAATCCATCTACACCATTTTGGCCAGCTGGACCTTGTGGACCTTGTGGACCTTGGATACCTTGGAGACCTTGTTCACCTTGGTCACCCTTGTCACCTTTGTCACCCTTGTCACCTTTGTCACCTTTAGCGCCTGTTTCACCAGTATCACCTTTCGCACCTTTGAGTTCAGAAACAGCGATTACTTGTACCCATTCATTGCTTCCAGCTTCTTTGAACATGATATAACCATTTTCAACTTTGAATTCTGGAACAACTGGAGCTTCAGGAATAGCTTCACCAGTAACAGTTATAGTAAATGATGTCTTGAATGTAGTGTAGTTATGAGTTACTCTACCACTTGAAGTAGTTGTCTTATCACCAACGACTACAATATCAACTGTATATGAACCAGGTTTAGTGAATGTACCTTCAATAGCACCTTGAGAATCAATACTTAATTCAGCAGGGAAGTTTTCACCAGCACTGTATACAACACCGCCATTGTAAGTTGAAGAGTTGATACTTTCAGAAGAAACTAATGCTTCGAATAATTCACCAACTTCTGCTTCATTTGCATCAATTGCGAATGCTGATGCAACAGTTAAATTGAAGTTAACGTTTTGAGTAATCCAACCATCAAATGTACCTTTAACTGTTAATCTTACATTATTAGTAGAATCATTTGGTGTGCCAGTTATTGCACCTGTTGATGCATTTAATGATAGACCTGCAGGAAGAGTTCCGCTTGTAATTTCATATCTTTGAACGTGGCCTTGAGCACCAGCAAACGCAACACTGAAGTTAGCATTTTGTCCTTGACTAACTGATTTATTTTCAATTGCCCAACCAGAAGTTACTAAACCGTTCTTTGAATGAGCTGAGTTAGCATATTCAGAATACATTTGCATGAATCTTAATCTGAAGATATACCATTGGTTATCAGATTGATATGATGTAGCAGCATCTTTACCAACTCTTACACCACCTCTACCTTCGTTTAAAGAAGCATCCCATACACCAGAGATTGAAGCATTTCTAGAATTGTATCTACCATTACCATTTTGTAAGTTGTTTGTGATAGGAGCATGGTTGTTACCAGCTCTAGCTATTAAGTCAACTGGACAGCATGAACTTTGAGCACTATAGTAATCAGTGTGGAACATGAATCTTGAAAGACCCCATTGTTCTCTTACTAAAGTTTCCATAAATGCATAGTTATCTGGACAAGGCATTAAACCGATACGAGCGAATGCACTCATTGAACCAGTAGCTCCACCTTCTTGCATTGCTTTTTGGAATGCAAGAGCGTAGATTTCACGAATAGCTTGTTCTGATACCCAAACGAATAAGTCCATACCATTACGGTTAGTTTCTTGGTCGTTTAAGAACATATGTTTAACGTGACATACAACACCTCTTGATTGAGCACCTTGAGCTACAGCGATAGCGATTAGACCAGCATGTAAACCATCTTGAGAATAATATTCATTGTTACGTCCAGAGAATGGAGATCTATGAATATTGATAGCAGGACACATCCATTGAGTCTTTGTTGCATCTCTTAATAAACCCATATTAGCAACGATGATACCTTGTCTTTCAGCGAGTTCTACGTTGAATGTTTGACCAATAGTTGTACCACAGCACCAAGTATATGTATTATTCCAGTTAGTTGGAGAGTCAGCAGCACCACCATTAGGAATGTCAACATTAGCAACAGCACTACCATTTCCTCCTCCGCTCCATCCAGCAGTATAGAGGTCACCCCAAGTTAATTGGTTCATGAATTTTTCCCAAACTTCTGCGCCTGTCATTCCATCGAATTTACCACCAACAATTGGAGTTAAATCATCATAGTAGATTCCAGCGAGTTCATAGAATGAAATCCAATCATCACCAGCTTCAGCTTTAGCAGCAGCTTGAGCAGCAGTTGATTCCATTTGAGTCCATGTTGCAGGAATTTCTGCATCATAGTAAGCGATTTGATGTTGATCATTTAAAGTGAATAATTTATCACTATAGATATAATAACCTTCGCCAACGATTCTTGCTGACATTTGGTCAATTGTCTTGTATTCTTTAACTTGTTCAGCGTTCCAAGCACCAGCAGCATGAGCAGCAGTGAATTCATAAACTTTAGCAGCTTCTGCTTCACCATAGATTACGATATCACCAATTTCATAAGCAGTTTCATCACTGAATGTAGCGCAAGCTGTCCATGTATCTAAGTTATAGTTATTATAGAATCCTGTTAATTTAGAGAAGAATTCAGTAACGATTAAGCCACCATGTAGAGTTGGAGTAACTTCATCTACGTTCTTGTTTTCTCCACTAGTTACCATTTCTGTACCAGCTTCCATAGCAACTGTAACTTTATAATACTTAACAGTATCAGGAGTACTGCCACTGATAGTACCTGTACCAGCAGTAGTAACTTTAACTAAATCATCAACGTCATGAGCTAAAGTTTTGTTGAATTCTGGGATATCAGCAACTGGAGTTCCTTCAACTTCACCAGATTTAACTGGAGGTTGAGGGAATGTAGCAACTAAATGATGTCTGTCAAGTTCAGTCCATTCTTCATCGAATAGTTTGTCATTAACATCTACAACACCATCCATATTCCAGTCAACATTGTTAACTCTCTTAGAACAGAAAATTTGGTTATCTTTTGAGAATAAGTTGAAGAGTTCATTGTCACTGAAGTCATCAAGAGCCATAACTGCATCTTCTGCTAACACGAATTGGAAGCTATCAAACATACCATAATCTAAAGAAGATGAATTACCTATATGTAATGTATATGTACCAGCTTCAAGAACATAGCAACCAATGCTTTCATCCCAAGATGCTAAATCTTGGAATTGAATTTCGATTTCTAATTTTTGATGTTGGCCAGGTTTTAATTCATTAGTCTTAGCAAATCCAACTAATGCTACCGCACTCTTTTGAATCTCTGTATTTTCATCAAATGGAGCTTCATTATATATTTGGATTACTTCTTTACCAGCAAATAAAGAATCATTTTCTACATCAACTTCAACAACTAAAGATTTAACTTGAGCAGGATGACCAACTGAAGATTGAAGTTTAGTGTAATCAATTGTACTACCACTAACAACTTCAGTTACACCACCAAGATATACGTGTTCACATGAAGCATCGAATTCAGAATAACTTAAACCAAATCCAAATGGATATACTACATTATCAAAGTACCAAGCTTGAGCAGCACTAAGGTTAGGTGTTCCGTCTCCATATACAGCAATTTCAGCTAATTCACCAGTTGATTCATTATAAGTTAAGTTACCTTTAGCGATTTCTTGATATACTGTTTCATAATATCTATAACCAAGATAAATACCTTCCTCGTAATCAATACCATGATAACCAGTACTATTAGCTTGTTTACCATCAGCAAATAAGTAAGTGTTAGATTCAGCAGCATTTTGAATGTTAGATCCAAAGTTATACCAAGTTGGATCAGCACTGAAATCTTTTGGCCATACATCAGCGAGTTTACCTGATGGGTTGATTTCACCAGCTAAAATTCTAGCAACTGCAGTAATACCATTTTGTCCAGGACGACCTATCATCATGATGCCATTGATTTCATCATCATATTCAAGGTTATACATTTCCATAGCATTAGAAGTATTGAGTAATACGATTACTTTATTGCAGTTAGCTTTAGCGAATTCGATCATTGCGATTTCATCAGCTGTTAACATTTGGTTATGTTTGTAAGTTTTTCTTACACCATTAACATATCCAACAGCTAGGTTTTTATGCTCCCAACCACCAATGTTTTCGTCTTCATCATTTGAAACTTCATTAGTCGCAGTTGAAAGGTCGTTACCTTCACTACCACCACGTTTCAAAACGACAACAGCTATATCATCAAATAATCTAATTTCACGTGGAGTAATTGTGTGGTTCTTTACCATAGCTTCAGTAACAACTACTGAGTTTACGTTGAATCCAGCATCAGCAAGAGCAGTGTCAACTCTTCCTGTTCCACCTTGGAGTGAAGTAGATCCAGAACCAAATACAGTTACTCTACTACCGGCTTTAAGAGGAAGAGTTCCATCGTTTTTGAGAAGAACTGAACCTTCACCAGTAATTTCAATGTTTAGTTCTTTAGCAGCTTCTTGTGCTTCTGCAAGTGTTTGATAGTCTAAAACAGCTTTGTAGCCATCAACACCAATAGCAGAAACTTTTGAAGAAGCAAGCACAGTTACAAATAATGCAATAAATGCAATTGCAACTAAACTAAAAAGTTTTCTTGTTTTCATTTTTCCTCCTATTATTGTTTAAAAACAATTTTATGTTTGTTTTCCTTACCATTAATATATGTTATTGATTGTTTTTTTTCAATATTTGCAAAAAAGATTGACAATACAAATTATATTTGTCATTATATAATCAAATTTGAGCAAATATGAGCAGGATTTATTTTATATACTTTTTATTAAGTATAGATTTACATTGGAGGTATAAGTATGGCATTAACACAAAGACAAAACGACATATATAATTTCTTAAAGAAAAAGAAATATTGTAAGATTAATGAAATTTCAAAACAAGTTTTTTGTAGCGATGCAACAACTAGAAGAGAATTAAATGAATTATCTAAACTTGGATTAGTAGAAAGAAATCACGGTGGTGCTGTACTTCTTCAAAATCCAGAAGAATTATCTATCTTTATAAGAGCTGCTAAAAATGTTAAAGAAAAGGAAGCAATAGCTAAATTTGCATCATCTTATATTCCTTCATTTAAAACAGCATTTATCGACAACTCTTCTTCTGCTATGAGCATCATAAAATACATCTACCTTAAGAAAAAGACTATTGTAACAAATTCTTTAGTACTTGCTATGGAATTATCAAAGATCGAAAATATCAGTGTTTTTGTACCAAGTGGATATATTTCAAGCAATAACAATACTGTTATCGGCAACTCAACCATTAAAAATATCGAAAAACTTCATTTTGATTTATTTATAAGTTCTTGTACAAGTATTTCTAAAGATGGGACATTTGAGAGTTCTGAAGAACAAGCGTCAGTAAAAACTGCGGTTCTAGAAAGGAGTTCTGTTAAGATATTATTAGTTGATGAAACAAAATTTATGAATGAGAGTACTTACCTAACCGCAAAACTTAGCGAATATGATTATTGTTTTACAAATGCTAGTCTTGATATAGTAAATAAATTCAAAAAACTAGGATTAAATATAATAAAAATTGATATGGAAAAATAAAAAGGGTAACACCCTTTTTATTTTATAGGCTTAAAACCTTCACCATTAATTTCATGAGCTCTTCCAATTGTCATAAAAGCTTTTTTATCATTTTTCGCAACTATATTTATGATTTTAGAATATTCTCTTATAGTAAATGAAACCATAACCATCTTTTGGTTTTTCTTAGTATATCCACCTTCAACATCTACGATAGTTGTGGTTCTTTCTAATTCTTTTATAACATCATCAGTAATTTCAATGTGTTTATCAGTTATTATTTGAGCAATGAATGACTGAGTAGAACCAATAAACACTTTATCTATAACTACTGCACCTATAAAGGCACTTAAAATTCCTAAAAATGCTAAAACTACATCGTGGATAGGATTAACTATAAAACCTGCTAATATGATTAATGCATCTATCACAAATATCATATGAGAACTTTTAATTCTTGGAATATATTTACAAATTATAAATGTGATTATATCAACTCCACCAGTTGATCCACCACCAATAAATGCTACTGCACATCCTGCACCAACTAATATGCCGCCAAGAATCGAACATATCAAAAGTGTCATAGGCATATTTGATTCTAAAGATGGAGAATCTATTATCGATAAAAAACTAAATTTATTTAGTAAATAATTGATTAGATATAAAAATATTGGATAAGTTATTGTTGAGACAATAGTTTGAGTTGAAAAAGACCATCCAAGGAATATTAAACCTAAAAAGAATAATATCCAACATAGAATAGTGATTACTAATTCTGGCTCAATATTTATATTCGCATAAACGAAACAAATAGCGATTCCAGATACACCACCTATATCGAGGCCAGATGGAATGATACATGTTTCAGTCCCAAGAGCGAGTATAAAAGTCCCAAGCATTACTATTAAAGTATTTTTAATAAAAGGAACTATGTTTTCTTTCTTAAAAAAATCTTTAAATTTCATAAAAACTTCTCCAATAATAATTATAAACCAAAATGCAATATTATTTGATAAAAAAATGAACGACTTTTAATTCGTTCATGTTTTTTATAATTTATTAATATCTTCCTCTTCTTTATACATCAAAGCTCCATCATTTAAACCATATATAAAACTTAAATATTTTCTATACGTAATTAGACCATCACTTGAGATGTATTTCATTTTAGAACTTGGTTCACCTTTCTTAAACGAGCCAATTAAGATATCACCATTAGAATAATGATATTCACCTAATCCACTAAATTCGTCATCTATAAATTCTCCAATATAATAATCACCATTTCTAAATATTCTCTTGCCATACTTAGGCTTATTATTTATAGTTTCACCTATAAAATATGACATATCGCTGAAATAATACCTATAATATATTTCATCATCTTCTAGATTATTAGATGGATATAGAATAGAAATATAACAATCATTATTTTTACCATCATCTATTTCGTTATATGTTTCATCTAAATATTTGTTTAAGTTTATTTTCAATTCTTTTTCAATAACTTTATCATTTAAAAGTTCATCTTTAACCATATAGACCAATGATATAAGTGCATATTCATCAGATATGGATTTAACTTTAATCGCTAGGAAATCATTGATTGTGATAAAACCTTCTTCTAAATTAAATGATATATCATCTATTAATCCTCTAGTGGTCTTATATTTAACATATAACCTTCTCTTTTTAGATTCATCCACAAGTAGATTATCATCTAAATATTTAGCTATCTCATAACTTCCATCATTATAAATGAATAGTCCCCTTCCACAAGCTTTATCATTTATGAAATCACCAATATAAATTGAATTATCACTATAGTATACTCTAAAATGACCATTCTTCTTATCTTGTTTAAATTCTCCTATATAGAATTCATCTTTAGTAATTAAAGAACCTAATCCTTCTTTCTGATTGTTTTTAAATTCTCCTATATATTTATAATTCCTTGATTTTAATTCACCAAAACCATTCTTGATATTGCCAATTACTCCACCAACATATTCTAACCCGAATTCATTAATCTTTTCTAGATTAATGCAATTCTCATCAACAAGCGATATAATAATTTTAGATTCTTTATTGATAAAACCATTTTTAAAATCAAAATCTAAATAAGAATAATTAATTTGAGATAATTCATTCAATTTTACATTCACATTCTTAATTACTTCTTTGAGTCTCTTAATCTTAATTCCATTTGAAAGAGATTTAGAAGTTTCTTTATCATAAATCAAATATTTAATTCTTAAAGATATAGATTTTTCTTTTATTTCATCTATAAAGAACTCTAAATCATCTTTCGATCTAGAGTTATATAATTTGAAATTGACATTTTCTAATTTCACATATTTAAAGAAAAAACCATTATTTAAAAACAAATAATTCATAAGAAACCTCTTTATAATATTCTACTATAAACATATAAAAACTACCAAAAGGTAGTTCTTATAATTATTCCCATTCAATAGTTGCGATAGGTTTAGGGCTTATGTCAACTAAGACTCTATTAATTCCATCAACTTCATTTAAGATTCTATCTCTAATCTTGAATAAGATATCATATGGAATCTCTTCCACACTTGCGCTTGTCGCATCGATAGAATTAACCGCTCTTATCACTACAAAATATTCAAAAGTTCTCTTGTTATCTTTTATACCTACACTCTTATAGTCAGGAACTATGGTGAAATATTGCCATACTTTACTTGAAAGGCCACATTTCTTGAATTCTTCTCTTAATATTGAATCACTCTCTCTCACTAATTCTAATCTTTCTTTTGTGATAGCGCCAGGACATCTAACACCTAGTCCTGGGCCTGGGAATGGTTGACGGAAAACCATTTCTTCTTTTAAGCCTAAGGCAAGACCTACTTGCCTTACTTCGTCTTTATAGAGGAATTTCACAGGTTCTATAAGCTTAAAATTTAAATCTTCAGGAAGTCCTCCAACATTGTGATGAGCTTTAATTCCTTTGCTCTCAAGTATATCAGGATAAATTGTTCCTTGAGCTAAGAATTTGATTCCATCTAGTTTTCTAGCTTCTTCACTGAATACATCGATGAATTCTTTTCCAATGATTTTTCTTTTTTGTTCTGGGTCACTTACACCTTTTAATTTATTTAAAAATCTTTCACTCGCATCAACGAATACTAAAGTTGCGCCTAATTCTTCTTTAAATACCTTTAAAACGCCTTCACTTTCATTTTTTCTTAAAAGACCATGATTTACGTGTACACACACTAAGTTCTTCCCTATAGCCTTAATTAATAGGGCAGCGGTAACACTAGAATCAACTCCGCCTGATAAAGCGAGCAATACTTTATCATCTTTAATCTCTTCTTTTAATTCTTTTACGCTTTCATCAATAAATTTCAAAGCGAGTTCTCTATTTGTAATTCTTTCAAGTTCAATTGGTCTTACATTATTCATTTATCTTTCCTCTCTAAAGTAATTAATTCCTAAACTATTTGGTGGTTGACTATTCTTAGCATCAAGCATTGAAGTTAAGATTAGCACTAATACTGTGATTATGTATGGAAGCATCGCAAATAATTTGATTTGTGATTTAGATATTTCAATACAATATGGTAGAACATATAATCCACCAAAAAGGATTGAACCAAGAATACCTATTCCAGGTCTCCAAGTAGAGAATATTACAAGGGCAACCGCAAGCCAGCCAAAAGCATCAATTGCGGCATCACTGAAACCTTGACCACCGAATCTATCGAATACATAATATGTTCCACCGAGTCCAGCTATAGCGCAGCCTACAAGGATAGCAGAATATTTATATTTATCAACATTTATTCCTTGTGAGTCAGCAGTTTGTGGAGACTCACCAACAGATCTTAAGAATAATCCAGTTTTAGTTTTATTTAAAAATATTGATACTAAAACAGCAAGAACAATTGCAAGATATACATAAAAACCATGAGATAAGAATACTTTCCCGAAATCGCCTAATGCTTCATACCCTACAAAGAATTTTTTGAAGATTGCGCTAGATTGTGAAAAAGTAATAAGATTAAAGTTTTTACCAAAGAATTTCATCACACCTACACCGAAAGTAGTGAGCACTAAACCAGTAACGTTTTGATTCGCTTTTAAAGTAACTGTTAGGAAAGCATAAATCAATCCTCCAAGCATCGCAAATATCATCGTGAATACTAATGAAAAAAGGATTAAGAAAAACCAAATTTCATTTTCAAATATCATATAGTATAGTGTAACTCCAACACCTCCACCAAGCGCACCGAGGCACATAACACCAGGAATACCTAAATTTAGATTTCCACCTTTTTCAATCAATGTTTCACCGACACAACCATATAGGAAAACTGTGCCCATTGCGACCGCAGATGTTATAAGGTTAATTAAAAAAGTAGCCATTATCTAACACCTCCTGTATCAACATTTTTCTTATTCTTAACAACTAGTCTATATCTAATAAAGAATTCACTAATTAAAATTGAGAAGAATATTATTCCAACCACAATACTTGATATATAACTATTTCCAACATTTGATACAGAACATACCTTTTCTGTACCAATTGTGATGAATGTTAAAAACATTGAAACTATAGCCATAGTTATAGTATTGAAATTAGAAAGCCATCCTACTAGTACACCAGTAAATCCATAAGAACCACCAGTTGAATCGCTTGCCATATGATCTTTACAACTTATATATAAGAAACCTAATATACCACAAATAAGCCCAGATAAAACTAATGTTCTAATGATGATCTTCTTATTCTTCATTCCAACATATTGGGCTGTTTTTGGCGAATCTCCAAGAACGCTTATCTCATAACCATGCTTAGTTTTATTCATATAAATAGTCATAAGCACAGTAATAATTATTATTACTACAATAGGAACGAACTGAGGAGCAATAATAGTTGGAAAGAATCCTGCATAGAATGATACTATGCCAGGATTTAATTTTTGTTCTTTAGCCATTATATAGTTCACATATAAAGTTAGTGCAGATGCAATATAGTTCATCATGAGAGTAAACAATGTTTCATTGGTGTTAAACAATGCTTTAAATATCGCAGGAATTATAGACCAAATAATACCAGCAATAATACTAGCAGCAAACATCATAATTAAAAGTAAAGCGTTACTCCCACCTTCATTATCTACCCAATTTTTAAATATATTGATTAAAACATAAGATGCAAGAGCGCTCACCATTACAGAGCCCATTGCACCCATATTCCAATATCTCATCTTAAATGGCGCAATTATCGCAACGCCAAACGCTAAAAGTAATGCACTATTTTCTAAAAATCTCCAAGGATCTATAAACACACCTTGGAAAATTATTCCAAGCACAGTAAAAGGATCCTTTTTAACAATTATTGAACATAAAATAATTGAAAATAGGATTGAAGTTGCAATCGCAATAAATCTAATTAAAAATTGTTGTTTTTTAGTGATGTTTTCTCTTTTAAAAACAGTAAATAGAGGATCATGATTGTTCTCTATCTTCATTCTTTTGATCCTCCTCTCTTAATTTCTTCCATTCGTCTTCTGAGAGTCTTGAATCCTCTGCAATACCATATTTCTCTTCTTTCTTAACTTGAGTTAAATCAAGCGCCCCAGTCATCATAAGACCAATTTCTTCTTTATTAGTATTCTTAGTATGAATAATACCCATATTCTTTCCATGACATAAAACCATTATCTTATCACAAAATGTCATAAGAACATCTAAGTCTTCACCAATAAATAGTATCGCAGTGTTTTTAGCTTTTTCTTCATTTAAAATATCATAAATCATATATGAAGAATTTATATCAAGCCCTCTAACAGGATATGCAGTAATAATAACATTAGGATTAGTTCCTATTTCTCTTCCTACTAATATCTTTTGAATATTACCACCACTCAAATTCTTGACAGGAACTTCAGTAGATGGCGCAACAACATTATATCTTTTGATTAAATCTTCTGCTTCTTTTCTTCCTCTTGTTCTATCGACGAATATACCTTTATTATCATTATAAGTTTTAAGAAGCATATTATCAGTAATAGATAGGTTTGGTGCAAGACCAAGCCCTAATCTATCTTCTGGAATAAAACTCATAGAGATACCAATCTCTTTAATCTTTTCAGGGCTAAAACCAACAATACTTTTTCCGAAATGAGTTATAGAACCTTTAAATTTTCTAAGCCCAACTATAGCTTCACACATCTCTTTTTGGCCACATCCAGCAATCCCAGCAACACCTAAAATTTGACCACCTCTTAAATAGAAATCAAGATGTTCTATAGCGACTGTACCATCATCTTTTAAAACATTCAAATCTCTTATTTCAAGGATAGGTTGAGTTGCCTGAATTCTTAATCTTTCAAGATTAAGATCTATCTTTTTACCAACCATATATTCTGTGAGTTCTTTCTCATTAGTTTCATTGGTATTTAAAGTGGTAATATATTCACCTTTTCTTAAAATTGTGACTCTATCACTAATTTCCATAACTTCATTAAGTTTATGAGTGATAATAATTATAGATTTATTATCTTCTCTCATCTTCTTAATAACATTGAATAATTTATTTGTTTCTTGCGGTGTTAAAACAGCTGTAGGTTCATCTAAAATTAATACATTAGCGTTCTTATACAACACTTTAATAATTTCTACAGTTTGTTTTTCACTGACGGACATATCGTGTATTTTCTTCTTTAAATCTACTTCAAATCCGTATCTTTGAGCGATAGCTTTAATCTCGTTTATGGTATTTTTAGATGTCTTTCTATCTAAACCTAAAATTATGTTTTCATATGCAGTAAAAACATCAACAAGTTTGAAATGTTGATGAACCATACCTATACCATATTTAAATGAATCTTTTGGAGAATGTATAGAAGCTAATTCTCCATTAACATATATTTCTCCTTCTTCAGGTTGATAAATTCCTGCGAGCATATTCATAAGAGTGGTTTTACCGCTTCCGTTTTCACCTAAGACAGATAAAACTTCACCCTTATAAAGAGTCAAGTTCACATTTTTATTAGCATATATGTTTTTAAATCTTTTTGAAATATTTACAAGTTTTATTGCTATTTCTTTTTCCATAGAACACTCCAAGAAAGAAATAAATAATAACAAGACTAGGCGGGCACACTATGCCCACCTAGTTCTATTTTAATAAAATATTTGAGTTATTTTATTCTTGAGGTTGTGGTTGAACTTCAGTAATGCCATCAATTCTTAAATCGAAATATGGAGCACTTCTGAATAATGATTCTTGGAATACACCACCTAAAATAACTTCAGTTTCACCAGCGAAATCTCCCCAGTCGTTGACGTCAGCTAAATATGTAGTAACACTAGCGTTATTTACAGTGAATGTATCAGTATCAAATACTTCTTTTCCAGCAATTAATGCTAATTTTTGAACTTCAACAGCAGCAGCTACAGAAGCTTGAGTTAAAGCACTACCCCAAACATCAGCTTTATCTGATACTGCGAATTCTACAGCACCATTTTCAATAGTTCCAGTCCAGTCAGCATCAATTCTAATACCATTAATAGTGCAGTTAGCGATATATCTGAAATATGGAGCCCAGTTAATTCTTGAATATGCTGTATAAGTTGCAGCACAAGTGTCTTTAGTTTCAATATTGTAAGTTACGTTTGGAACGTTCTTTTCTTTACATAAAGTTGGAGCACCCATAGAGTCAGCATGTTGGCTGATTAATACGCAATGATCTTGTTCTACTAAAGCTTTAGCAGCTTCATATTCAGCATCATAGTTATACCAAGATGAAGTGTATCTAACAGTCATTGATAAGTCGTTTCCATCATAAGCAGCTTTAACGCCTAAGAAGAATGAAGTATAACCAGATACAACTTCTGCATAAGGGAATGCACCTACATAACCAATTTTAGCAACAAAACTAGAACCAGCAGCTTCTTTTAACATATTTAATTTTAATCCAGCAGCATAACCAGCTAGATATCTACCTTGATAAATTGAAGCAAAAGCATTTGAATAGTTACCTAAATTTGTAGTATGAGCTTTTGTTCCAGTAGCATGACAGAATCTTACAGAAGGATTTTGTGCAGCAGCTTGAATCATATAGTCTTCATGACCAAATGAATCAGCAAATACTAGATGACAAGTTTTAGCAAGTTCATTTGCAGTTTCAAGACATTCAGAACTTTCATCAATACCAGTCTTGATTTCTAAATGATTTTCCCAATCATTACCATACATTTCTTGAACAACACTCTTCATAGCGTCGATGAAGTTTTTGTCGTATGTTGATTCTTCACCATGTAAGCAGATTAAACCGATTTTGAGGTTTTCTTTGCTAACAGGACTAAAGCTATAGCTCTTTTGACCTTGTGTACAAGCAGCTAATGAGAGTACAAGCGCTAAACTAAATACTAATGTGAATAAAATTTTTGTTAATTTTTTCATTCTTTTCTCCTATCATTTTTTTATTATTTATTGGAAAATAATTTCCTTATCACTCATATATTTAATAGATGCTAAAGATTCAATTCTAATGCCCTTTTTTCTAATTTCATCTCCACCACCTTGATATGCCTTTTCAATTTGGATAGCACAGCCTACTACTTTAGCTTTGCACTCATGAACTATACTAATTAGTCCTTTTAAGGCATTACCTTTAGCGAGAAAATCATCAGCGATTAGAACATAATCATTTTCATTTATATAATCTTTAGTAACAAATATTGTGTTAGTGGTTTGATGTGTAAAAGATTCAACTTGAGCTTTTACAACACTTCCACTGATATTAGAAGTTAAAGACTTTTTTGCAAAGACTAATGGAACTCTAAATTCATTTGCAATCATTGTTGCGAAAGGAAGTCCAGATGCTTCAACAGTTAATACTTTAGTTATTTTTTCATTTCCAAATAATCTCTTAACTTCTTTAGACATCAAAGAAAGCAATTCTATATCTATTTGTTGATTTAAGAAACTTCCAACCTTCAATACATCATTAGGTAGAATAATTCCTTCTTTTTTAATTCTTTCTTCTAATTCTTTCATCATCTAATCCTTAAAATTAAAATAAATAAAAAACGACAGACCACCTTTTGTCTATCGATTATCAAGAAAAACATACAAAATATCATACATATGATATTATTAATATTTTCCCAATAGTCGTGTTTATGGCAACACGGTAGAAACTCCTTCGCCATCAAATAAAGGTATATATTGGTTTTTATTAATATGTACACTTATATTTTACATAAGTAGTAAATAATAATCAATCAAAAGAATTATGAAAATGTTTTCATTAGATTTTCATTAATTTTCATAAAAAAAGACAGTACTTGACTGTCTTCTTAAAATTCATTATTTTAAAATTTTAAATTTTCCAACAACAGGTAATTCTTTTTCTTCTTTATTGCATACATTAACTATACCAATAATAGCTAAAGCAACACATGCAAGATCAATTAGATAGCCTAGAATAGAGAACACTAAACCTACATAAGGTATAATACTTAAGATATTGCATACTGCAACAGCAAATACTTCAATAATTAAAAGAATTAATCCTTGGTTTGTATGAAACCTAATGAATTTAGAATTCTTTCTTGCGACTAATGGGATAATTACTAAAATGAATAAATACGCAAGTATTCCCATCAGTTTATCATCATCAACTTCTTCAGTTTCTTTTGATTTAGTAGATTCTTGTTCTACTTCTTGCTCGTCTTTAATTTTTTCTTCTTCCATTTTTATTACTCCTTTATTCACCAACTAATATACCATTTTTTATCAATTCTACAACAACTTTTGCAATATTTGGATCAAATTGTAATCCACTACCCTTTTCGAATTCTGATATGATTCTTTCACTTTCATATGGTTCTTTATATACTCTTTTTGTTGCCATAGCATCGAAACAGTCTGCACAACAGATGATTCTTGCAATATATGGAATTTCCTCTCCTTTGATGTGCTCTGGGTAACCTCTTCCATCATATTTTTCATGATGATATTTAGCACCTTCAACAATATGAGGAATTGTAGAAATTGATTCTAGGATTTTAGCTCCTCTTGTTGTGTGAGACTTCATTATTTCGAATTCTTCATCTGTAAGCTTACCTGGTTTATTTAAGATACTATCAGGTATTGCAATTTTACCTATATCATGAAGAAGCGCAATATAATAAATATTTTCAAGTTCTTCTCCTGATATTCCTAAATGTTTAGCGATTAATCTTGAATATTTACCTACTCTTAGTGAATGACCATTAGTATATGTATCTTTGGCATCTATTGTTCTCGCAATTGCTTCAATAGATTCTAGTGTAATCTCTTTGTATTCTTCTTGTTTCTTGATTGACCTTCTAATCGCAAGTTTAATAATTAAAAATACAATTCCTGAAAGAATCAAAATGAGAAGAATAATAGAAATAATAATCACATATAAATTCTCAAAGAACTTCTTCTCTTTTACAACACTTATTTCAATAGTATTTAGACTATATGTACCATAGTCATCTTTCGCATATAACTTAAATGTATATTTTCCACCATTTAAGTTCATATAGTTAATTGTTTGACTTGATTGAATTTCTGTCTCATGAACAACCCCATCATAACCAATTAATTGATAATAAACTTTATAATTGTTTTTAGAAAGATAATTATAATACGAAATATTAAAAGTTATTCTTTGTGTGGTTCTGTCCACTTTAATACTATTTGAATTATATGTTTTTCCATCTACAACTATATCTTTTATACCAATCTTTAAAGGAACGCTCACTCTTTTAGATGAATTGAGTGAAAATTTATAAGCTGTATCAGATGCACAGAAATAATAGTCTTTAGTAACTTCATCATAATAACCTGTCGCGTTGCTTGAAATAGCACTTTTAAGCCCTAACGATTTATCATAAGTTGTAAGAACAATATCATCACTATTGATATCCTCTTTTTCCATTACATATAAACCAATATCAGTCCCAAGATATAAATGATCATCGTTTATAAATAAATCGAATATCGATCCTACAATCTTTAAATTAATTTCTCTACTTTCTAAACCGTCATACAAGAATAATTTTGCATTTGAAGTGTAAAGTAGCCCATATTCAGTTTTAAGACATTTAAGTACAGTTAAGCCTTCGCTACCTATAATAGTATTTATAAGGTTCAAATCAGAATCATATGTTTGAAGGCCTCCACCTTTATCTAGGCAAGCATAAATGTATTCACCATCATTATATAAATATAATGGCCTTGTAGATTTTACTGTTTCAAAAGATGAACCATCATATTTTGTAATGCCATAATTTGTGCCTATATAAAGCGCATTATTCATGACAGTGAAATTTCTAACTTGTGATGCAGATTCAGTATTTACTTCACCCTCTAATACCAGCATATCGCTATTAATATATGAAATATTCTCACCATCATATACTATTACTGCATAAGTATTATTTGTATCATAAGTTGCGATATATATTTTATTATTGAATACTGCTATATCTCTTATTCTAATTTGATCTAATAATACAGTTAAATCATTTTCAATTGATACGCCTAAATTTTCATCTATTATATCAAGACCACTTTCAGTTCCAATATATAGATTATCATTATAATAATTTACTCTTGTGACAAATGAAGGATTGAGATTGTATTTAAAGAATAAATCAGTGAATTGATTAGTTGTTATTTTGGAGATACCTTTAGTGCTTGATGCAAGCCATAGATTGCCTTGGTAATCTATCATCATATTTTCTATATTTTCATTTAATTTTAAACCTTGAACTTTAGATGCTCTTCCATCCTCATAAATATAAAGCCCTATATCAGATGCAATATAGATAGTATCACCGCTACATAAAATATCATTTATAGGTTTAGAAGATGTAATATCTACTGTTTCATTATTTATAAGAAGAGTTCCATCTTTTTTGCCTAAGTAAATATTATTATCTTTTAGATAAGCTTTTTTAACTGAAGAACTAATAAGCACTCCAGTGTTATCATAAGCATTCCCATCTTGATCTATGTAAACATAACCTATTGAAGATGCGGAAACAGATGTTACATTTGAATTATTTAATTTGATATATGTATTTCCATTGTATTTATAAAGACCGTTGTTTGTCGCTATATAGATATTTGAATCATACAAGAATAAGTCATTAATACAAATTTGATTACTAGACAATACAACTTTATTGAATGTATTCCCATCTAAGGTTATTAAGCCATGTTGAGTACCAATAAAAAGGGTATTGCCTAATGCTTCAAGACAAGAAACACTAGTTAAATCTATTTCATCAGTTCCATAATATGTTGTGAAGATTGACCCATCGTATCTTGTAAGGCCAGAATATTGTCCTATAAATATACAACCATTTTCAAGTTCTTTAATATCGTTTGCTCTACCTGTTAAAAGACCACTTTCACTATCGTATATAGTTTCAGTTTTTTCACTCAAAAAATCGAAGTTATCTGATGCATAAACTTCTTTTAAAGAGATAAATATAAGTGAAACCATAATTAAAATAGTTAATATTGTAGCGAACAGTTTCTTCATCTTGAGTCTTCCATTTAAGTTTTATCTATTATATTTATAACATATTATTCTTCTTCTACAAATGATATTTGTTCGTAATCGACACCTTTTGTTTCTTTTACTTTTAAAATTAGTAAAATAATAGAGATTAAAACACTTGGAGAAATAATAATAAGTGATGATAGCCATATTGGCATAAATAGTGGTAAAACACTATTTAAGATTAAACCAACAATCATACCCATATGAACTAGTAAGCCAAATGCACCTATGATGGAGGCTCTAATCTTGGTTGGCACCATCTCAGTAGACATAATCTCCATATAATCTCTTCCAATCCAATAACCACCTAAATATAGTCCATACATTACACCTATTATATATGGATTATTGAGGTGTATATAAGATAATGTTACAAAGCTTATAAATGCAAAGAAACAAATTATTCCAAATGCTAAAATAGTTTTCTTTCTTCCTATTCTATCAGCTAAAAAGCCAGAAATAAGCACACTTGCACAATAGAAAATTGGATAGAAATATTCAGCTTTAGATATTTCTTCAGTAGTATATTCAAACTTAGCCAATATAGATTCATAACTTTGAACCGCAAGTATTGCGACATCAAATATACATTTTATAATTAGAAGCATTCTAAGTTCTTTATTCTTAAATACATATTTTACAGCTGGAATAAGTCCAGTTTTTACTTCTTTTTCTTTCTTTTCGTTTTCTCTTCTAATCTCTATCGGTGTCTCAAGATATTCTATTTTTTTATCGACATATACTTTAGATTCTTTGACGAACACAATAACGAATAAAACTAAAACTATACCCGCAAGTCCTGGAATAATAAACACATTACGCCATTCAAGTTCGTTATTGTGCATCACAGTTTCTCTTAGAAGTGGAATAAATAAAGATCCAAGTCCGCCTAAGCCTTTGATGATACTATACATCTTGGCTCTATGTTTGCTTGGAGCTTCTTCTAAAACATATAATATTTGGATATCATGTCCTAAGAAAAATGTAGTAACACAGTTACCTATCAAAAAAGAAACGTAATTAGTGCAGAAGAAAACTATTAAAAGACCACTTGCCATTCCTAAAGTAGAAATCGCAAATAAAGGTTTTCTACCCCATTTATCACCTAATGCTTTATAAAATGGAGTAATAAGCCCAAATGCATATGTGATAATAAAAAACATATTGTGAGTTGAATAGCCTTCTTCATATGTTAAACCCATACCTCTTACAAAGAATTCATTGATAAAACAACTCGTAATATTTCCATTTGTATTAGTAGTGATATTATCTAAAACATCGACTAAAACAATGATCACAAAAAGCACTACTAAATAAAAAGAGTACCTATGCTTACCTTTTATTTTATATAATCTTTTCTTCTCTTTTTCTTCTCTTAGTTTGATTACTTCATCACTAACCATAAAAACCTCTAACTATATTTGATTATAATTATTTTTTAAATAATTGTAAAGAAAAAGCATTTAGATTTTTAAAAATCAAAATGCTTATAATTTTTTTCTACATATTTTCTATAACAAATCAAAAAATCTTTTTTTCTTGGTCTACTAATAGAAACTGAAGTATTGCCAACAATGACATTACTTCCATCAATCTTTTTAATCCATTCAAGATTTACAAGTGTACTTCTATTAGCTTTTGAAAAAATATCATCAGATAATAATTTTTGAATCATCACCATACTACCATAAGACCTATATTCGCCATATACAGTGTGAATGATTATATCATGAGAATAAATCTCAACGAAAACTATATCATTTAAATACAACTTAACTATTTTTCTAACTAGTGGAATAACCACAGAATCTTTTTTCTTATTGTAATCAATTGAACTTAGTATCCTAGACATTTTAGATGAAATAACATCATATTCTAAAGGTTTAACTATAAAATCAATTGCACTGACATCATAACCTTTAATAGCGTATTTAGCGAGATAAGTAACAAATACAATTTCAATCATTTTGTCTTGTTCTCTAACTCTTTTTGAAAGCTCAATACTATTTATATCAGTTAGGTCTATATCGATGAATAACAAATCATAATTCATTTTATAATCAGCAAAAAAATACTCAACATTTCCATAACTAACAATATTAAAATTTATCTCATTAGTCTCTGCATATTTGTAAAGTATCTTTTCGAGTTTATTTATAAAATCTTCTTCATCACTAAATATTACTAAGTTGTACATTTGAACCTCTTTTAATACTCCAATTATTATATCATGAATTGTCGTATTTTTGTCATAAATAAATAATTAAATTATAAAAGAGGTTATTAATAACCTCTTAAATCTTTCTTTTAAAGAGATAAGATAATAATTATTATAATTAATATATAAAATATTATCTTTTATATATTATTTATCTACTTTTTTAGATAATAATATACATTAAATAAAAAGATCACTTTCGAAAGTGATCTTAATTATATTAACTATTTAAGTTTTCTTTTAGTTCAGTGCCTTTGATGTTGATAATAATATTTTCTGAAATATCAATTTCTTTTTCTTGATTTTCTGTACTATCAAAATATATTAGTGTTACATCATATTCACTGAAGTCTTCAAGAAGTGTAATTGATACATTGTTCATGTTAGATAGAACACGTACTACTACAACATATTTGTTGTATGGATAATATCTAACATAGAAGTTGATTGTTGGTTCGCTTTCTGAATTGAATGAATAACCAATTGATATTACACTCTTATAACTGCCATCTTTTGCTTTATCACGAATTAGTTTAGAGAATGAATCTGTTTTATTGTTTTCTTCATCATAAACGATTGTTGCATCATGGTTACCGAAGTCTTCAATAGCAACTTCTCTTTGAATAAGTGATTGAGCAGGAACTTCTTCGTCTCTTGCGACAGCTCTAGTTACATTTACTACTTCTTTAGATGATGTAGATAGATTGTATTTATTAGTTCCATCTTCTATAGTGATTTTACCTGTTTCAGGATATAGTGCAGTAATGTTGTTCACTGTTTTATAATAATATCCTTTTAGATAATATGTATCTTGAGCCCATGAAGGTGATTCATTTTGTACATATCTGAATGGGTCCTCTTCAGTTCCTTCACCAACATAAACATAATAAGATGAATAATTTGAATTCCAATCATCTGGCATTTCTCTTAATAGTTCATAATCTAGGCCCATAGTGCTTAAGATTTCTTCTTCTTCAAGATCTCCATCGTTAACACTTATAGTCTTAGATACAACGATGTTGTATTCAACTCTTGAGCCTTCTTCTTTAACGTTTTTAATAGATATTGTTCCACTGAAACCACCTGTGAATGCAACATATACAGCTTCAACATTAAATGTGCTATCAGTGTTTCTAGTATAGATATATGGGTTATGAGCGTATCCACCACCAGTTCTTATATAATATGTATCATATAATTCTTGGAAATTAGGTGGTTGAGTTCCTTTTGGATAAACATACATCTCACTATTGATAGATGCGACAATAGATTCTTCTAAATTAATATCTTTAATCTTGTAGTATGTGTTAGAGCTAAATGCGCTACTTGTATTAGCTACGTATTTATATGGATTAGTTGATAATCCTTCACCTTCTCTTATGAAATAAGATGAATAATTTTGTGCCCAATCAGCAGGCTCTTCTTCTAACAATACAAAGAGCGATTCATAGAATAAATCTCTTGTGACTTCCATATAATATGTTTCATTTTCATCCCAAACACTAGAATTATTTAAAACATATGAATTGCCACTTTTCTTATAATATTGAGAATATGAAGTATCCCAATTCTTAGGTTTTGAAGTTAAAACTTCAAACTGATCTACAGATGAATCTTTAACAAGTTGAACACCAGAAGGCACTTCATATAATTTTAAGTCAGTAGTGAATTCTTTAGAGTTGTCAGATTCAGCTTCACCATAAGCAGCGATATCAAGATAGAGTAGATATGCACCAGTTTTACCTGAAACCGATCCAAGAGCGTATTCACCTTTTGCTGCTGGAATTTCAAAATAATATAGAGCTTCTTGAACGAAGTTTTGTGGATTAGTTAACCAGTCAGTATTGAATTTAAGTACAAAATATGTATCTGGGCTATCAAGCATTAGATCTAATTGTTCTCTAAATGATTCTTTCTTAGCTACAATTTCTTGTTGTGAAAGTCCAGTAACATCGATATTATCAATTAATGTGTTTAAATTATCGCCATTAATTAAATGTTTATATAGAATTGTGATTTGTTCTGAGAACTCTTCACCATTCATATCATAATATTTATTAGGATTATAATTACCATCGATATCATAATGGAATGAATAAGTTCCAACACTACCATTATCGTCGATTCCATCAGGTTTGTAGTAATAGAATACATTTGTGACTGTATTTTCACCTAAGTTTATAGAGAATGTATATACATATTGTATTTCTTTAATCTTAGTTATAGAACTTTCGCTATTATCATTAGCTGTATCTCTATAAATTTGGTGAAGCGAGAATAGACAATCGTTTCCTGAGAAATATGATCCCGCAAATAAGACAATATTTCCTTGTTCTTGTAGGATAAAGTCTATACTATTTCTAGGCATTTGATAGTTGCTATAATCTATACTATTGATTTGAACTTTACTTGCAGTCATCAAATTTCCCATACTGATTGATGCATCCATAAAGTGTAGACCATATACATTACTTTCTAAAAGTAATGTATTGAGTTTATCTCTTGCATCACTATATCTCTTTGGTATTTCAAAACCAACATCAGATAATTTCTTAGCTGTATATCCAGTTAATTTGAAACCATTTGTATCAGATATAGTTGTATAATTAGTTTTGTTTGAATTATATCCAAGCACATTTTTAGTAGTATCATCATTAGTATATACTACAGTTGAATCCCAATAAGTATTATTATTTAAAGATGAATTAAGTTTAGTCTTTTCATATAGTGAAACACGAATATTACCTGCAGCATTTGTATAACCATAGCCGAAACCATCTGTGCTATCTATACCAAATGTTAGATAATTATCACCATTGTGTAGTTGTCCATTAGCAGTTCTAGCCCACGAAGTTCTATTATCACTAATTGTTGGCTTGCCTCTATTTATATACAAATACTTTCCGTTGCCTTCACCTGATTTACATTGAATGTTTGCGCTAGCCCCACTTGATGGATAAGACCAGTTACAAGCATCATTTTGTACAGTTGTATATGCAATAACACCATTAGTGATAGTCAAATAATAATTGCTACCTTGATAATTACAATAAATCTTACCACTTGTTGTAGTACCTGTAAAACTGAATGTTAAAGATTCGCCTGCACTTCTTAATATCCAGAAACCATTTGCGACACTATCTTGTCTTCCACCTGATATTACATAACCAGTATTCTTTTCATGTGGATATAAGCTCCATGTGCTTCCTCCAACTGTGATAGTAGGTTTATTATTACCATCTTTATCAGTTAAATTATCAAATTCATCTTCTTCTACTATTATTGGGAAATAGCAGTCTTCCTCATACGCATTAATCTTTGTTTCAACTCTTTGAACTAATTGCCCATCAAATGTTGAAGTATTGAGTGAAGAGAATGATAATGCATAAGAAGATGAGAAATGAATAATTGAATTTGAACTTGAATTATTAGTAATAGATAAATCGTTTTGACCTAAAGATATAAAATACTTATTACCATTAAATCCAGTAAAATATTGATTATTACTTACTCTAAATATAGATGCTGCACTTTGATTTAGAGTAGAACCTAAAGATGTATTATTTGTAGTAAGATAATTAGTATTATCAAGCGATAATTTGTATGCATCATTAATTTCATCTTTAGAATCTTGATTTTGAATCGAAGACAAAGGGAAGCCTTCTACTGCGGTAACTCTCCATGTAGTTCCATTTAAATTAAGGTAATAAAGAGTACCGTTATATGTAGTAGTAAGTGCACCAGTAGAGCTTCTAGTCCATACAGACGGATTAGCTGAATTAGCTTGAATTGTAAGATTGCCATTAGATACATTTAAATAATATGCATTGCCATTAAAGTTAGTATAAATGCTACTTGACTCACTAGAATCAGGCACAACCCATCTAGTTTGACCATTTGTGACAGATGTTGTGCTTGTTATAGCATTACTACTACTTAAATTTAGATAAGTATTACCTGACTGAATAGAGTTTACAGTGACACCTGTAATTGTCATAGTTATTCTAGTAGAGTTGGTATTAGTGCTTAATGAAAAGACACTGTTATAATAACGAAGATATCTAGTTGTTCCATTATATGTTAAATAGTTATTATTCCTTCTCCAGTTAGAATTAGCTGTTGTTGTAATACCTAATGTATTACCAGTTGCATAATAAACTCTACCATTATATGTTGTATAAAGGGATGTTTGTGTATTTGAAGTAGGTGCATACCAGAATGTTCCATTGTTATCAGATGAACCAAATGAAGAAGTTCCAGTTAAATTGAAATATTTACTTGCGTTTGTGTTCATGATTGTGTACCAAGTTGCACTTGTAAAAGTCATATTTGGTAGAGCCACATTTGAAACTTGTGTAAGTTTCCATGAACCACTATAAACTAAATAATATTTAGTTGTATTAATAGTGACATATAAATGATTATATTCAAAATTCCATTCTGTAGTACCACTATTTTGAACTGTTAGATTAACTCCATTATTATTTAAATAATAAGTTGTACCATTATAGTTTGTATATAAATGATTAGAATTATCTAAAAGCCATACAGTAGCGTTATCTCTAGATGCACCATCAGTTCCAGTTCCGATACCACTTCCTGTATAATTCATATAATAACCATCATGAACATAATAAAAAGCGCCATCAACTTGAGTTCTATTTGGTTCATCTAATACTAAATAATATGCATCGTTTAAATATGATAAATAGAATGTATACGAACCAATAGTTGTATATATTGAATTATCAGTTTTAGTCCAATCTGTATTTCTTATAGTGCTTACTGATACGCCAAGGCCATCTCTTACCAAGAATTCTCTTGTTCCTTGGAAGAATGAATAGATATCATGGCTATCCTCATCATAATACCAAGTTGTACTATTAGTTTGAGAATATGAAAGAGAGTCAGTCGCATTCATATAATAATTATTAGATAAGATACTAAATCCACCTGATGTTCCTATTGTTGAGGCATATTGAACACTAGTTCTTATTCTTGGGTTAGTCCCATTAAATCCTAAATATGAATTAGTATCTTGAATTCTTAAAAGACCATTAAATCTTTCCCATTTAGTTATTCCATATGAAGCTAAATAATCTTGGCCAACTGTAAGAGTTGAATCATCAGTAGTGTTTGATGCATTTACATAATAGACTTTATTGTTATATACAGTATAAAGATAACCTTCACTAGATAATTGGAAATTAGTGGAATTTCTGTTGTTATAAGAGAAAGCTGTTCCATTGAAATAAAGATTATATGCAGTATTATTTGTTATTGTGATTTTGAATTGTTCTTCACTGCTAGGTGTTATTGTAAAATCAATTCTTGTTTCATTATAGAATTGATCATAACCATATAAATAGTTAAAATTAGAAGCGTAATTCCCATCATAATTATTTGCATAATATGCTTGAATATATTGGCCTGATACAGACTTATCTGTGGAGAAGAAGCCAATAGATGATGAAGTACCACCAGTACTAGTAGGAGTATCACTACCATTGTAGTATACATTAGTAGATTGAACTGTGACATCGTTTGTTGTAACACTTCTTGTGTTAACTAGTCTATTATAGAGACTAAGCATATCGATAGATCCGCCCCAACCACTACCTCTTGCAGGGTCATATAAAGATTCATCTCTTGGATTAGTAGATGAATTTAGAGTTTCACGATATTTTTCTGTAATATATCCAATTAAAGTGTAATTTGAGAATGATTCTGTGATTGATGAGAGTGGATCAAGTTGTGGATTTGTCTCACTTCCAATTGATAAACTACAGCTATCAGATACGAAGATATTACCAATTGGAGCATTTACATAACCACCAACAATACCAATTAATGTTTTATTCAATGTTGGTGTAGAACTTTTAACTGTGACATTATCAAGTCCAAAGTTCACAACTTGTATTTTTTCACTATTTGTTGAATGGGCACCATTATATTCTCCTATAACACCGAAGAATCCCACAATTTGTGCATCTGGTCCACTTACATCAAACCCTTCTATGTCTGAAATAGAGTCAGTGAGCTCAGCATTATTATTATCAATTACTAAATTTGAAATAACATGATTTGTACCATCAAAACTACCCACAAATGGATATTCTCTAGTTCCAATTGATGGTAATACCCAACCACTCATATTTAAATTGTCTGAAAGGTAGAAATATGTAGGAATGATATTGCCTGATTCATCTTTTTTGTTGTTGAAATATCCTATATCTTGAAGCCACGCGAAATAATAGAGTTGGACAGGGTGGGCAATTTCATATGGGCCTGTTAATCTATCATCATTTGTCATGAATTCATCACCATTTCCACTTTCAAAATAAGAAAGTCGAATTGATGTTTCAAAATCTACATCCCTTTTAAATATCTTGAGCATCCAACCTTGAACAACACCAAAAGATGTTATAAATAATAACATTAAAATTAGTATTAAAAACAATCCTTTAGTATTCTTTCTCTTCATGTATTCATTACCTCTAATTTTCGCTATGATATACATACAAATTTAATAAATCATTTGGTAACTGAATATTTCTTGCGCCAATTTCTGTGGTGTTTGAAAGTCCAGTATATCCTAGTTCACTCATAAGAAGCGGATCGTAACATACATATATAAATATATTTAGTTTGCCATCGTGCCAATCATTTTCTGTGTAACTTATGTTAAAAGATATTCTTTCTTTTTTTACTTTATTATTATTAACCACTTCTCCTGTTGGGAAGCAGTCAGATACTATTGAAGCTGCAGCTATTTTTTGTTCAGTTTGAGTATTCAGATAATAACCTTTTTCTTCTACGTTATTAAAAGTTTTACCTTCATTAACATATTCATAAAATTTATTTGCACCATCTTCTTCTAATAATTTAGAATATGCAGTTGCATCTTTAAAAGGGGAAAAACGTAAAATATCTGATGAGTATCTGTGCTCATGACTTGAAACGATAGACATATTTCTTGTGATAGATACATAAACTGTTCCAGAAAGTGACATACTATTATCATTTTCGAGATTACTGAATTGAATTCTTATTATAAAAGGAGTATATTTATTTCTTTCAGTAAAAACTGTATCATATTGTTGTATTAAAGTTGCATCATTATTATCATGTAAATCTATTGAATTATTATTTGAACTAGAATATAAATATTCAATAGTTCCATCAGCTTTTGCATCATAAATATATACATAATAATCAACTAATGTTTTATCTTCAAAAACATCTACATTATTTCCAACATTATTCGAATCAGAAATTGTAAACCAACCAAATACATTATTCCCACCAACTATTAAAACAAAAATAGCCAATAAGATGGTTAGGGAGAAGACTATTATAGATTTGGTTAGTGTTTTCTTTGTGTACATAATAATCCTTCTAATAAATAAAAAACCGCCAATTCACTAGAACATGGCAGCTGGCTATCCACTTAGGACCCTATAGTTTTGCGTCTCTCAATTGCTTGGGATTTGCTTTTTTCATCTTTCTTGTAGTAATTTTATCATAATAGTTTATTTAAGTCAATTTATATTTTATATAAAATAATAAATTATATATGGAAAATAAAAAAATGAACATAATGGCCCTAATTTAAGAGAACCACTATGTTCATTTTTAACAAATATTAATGTTTTGCTACATCAACTATTTGAGGATTAGTATAAGTACCATCACCGTTTGACTTACCAGTCATTTCTGGAGTATTACCATTATAGTTAGTTATATATCCTCTAACTGTGATAAAGTCACCTACTTCAATATCAGATACTTCACCATCTCTATAAACTCTATAAACTAAGAATTGATGGCTTGTATTCATTGAATCAGCAATAATTACATTTTGATAATATCCTTCATAAGTACTGCCTATACTTCTTACATAACCAGTAACGTATAAAGATGTTAAAGACCACGCACCGCCTTCTAAAGCACTTCCTGCAACAATTGCATCTTTAGAGCTATATGGGCTATCTAATGTTCCTTCATTAACTGGAGATAGAGGAAGATTGTCTTCAGTGAATTCCTCTACTTCAGTGTCATTAATTTCAACAAGGATAGTATCTACTAGTTCAACAACTACTTGACCTTTATCATCCATATATAATTGAACATAACCATATAATAATACTTTGTCGCCTACATTAAATGGTATAGAGAGTTCTTTTAGATTACCATATGAATATTCTTCATTTTGATTATAAAGACCATATACAAATAAGCCAATTCCTTCATCAAGAGTTATATAGAAATTACAGTAATCAGTATTTTCAATTGATGAAACATTACCATATACATACATCTTATTTTCTGATTTCTTATTTGAAGATAAGTAATATGTATCACCAAGTTCTATAGCATCAAGTGGAGTTAATGGATCATCTATAGTTCCTTCATGAATAACTCTGCATATTACAAATATATTCATTGGATAGATGTTTCCGTCTTCATCTACAGTAGCAAGTAAATCTATAATTACATTATTACTTGGATCATAATAATCATCAAATACACCACCCCAAACAGGGTCATTCTTATAGTCGAAATCTTTAACTTGGAAATGGATTTCATCATTATTTAAATCAACGATATCAAATGTATATAATCCGCTTTCATCATCATATATAGCATTTTTAGTCTTACCATGAATGATGAGTTCAACTCTATCATTTTCATCTTCATTCTTATCTATTGCATTTTGAACTAAAGATACATCAACATTTGCATAAGATAAGACAGCTCTTATATACGTTTCACCTTCAATAGTTATAGTCCCTTCATTATTTTCATTGAGTGGAACTAATACACCATTTACATAAATATTTAATTGATATCCATAATATTTACTCTTTTCTAATACATGGAAAGTAATTTCTGTGCCATTTAATGCTTCTTTACTATCGGTGCCATTATCTATATAAACGTGATCATATGTGAATTCATTTTGATATTGTTCATAAATTAAAGATACTCCTCTTTCATATGAAACTAGTGTTGGAGGAACTAATTCATAATCAACTTCTTTATAAGCCAAATAACCACCACTTACTATATATCCTTTTGCAACAATAGTGTCGCCAACATAAACTCTATCACCACCAAGATCTAGATTCTGTAGTCTAATGAACAACCTATTTAGACCTTCTGTCCAAATTTCAACAAAATCTTCTCCTATATAAGTTACTAGACCGCTTACATATACTTCTATAGGACTAGTTTCTGTAAGGCCTAAATGATATGAGTATTCAAATATATCATTTGTTGTGAATGGAGAATCTAGAGTTCCATCACCCTCAAATTCATATGTATAGATGATTGTTGAATCTTTAAATAATTCAATACCATTACCTTCATTTAATAACTTAGTATAGATTAAAACGAATGTTCCAGGTGCTAAATCTCTTTCAAGATATAAATTAGCATTAATCTTCTTAGTGTAATCAGTTATATCACATAGTACTATAATGCCTTCATCGCATGATTCAACTAAACCTTTAATTACTATATAATTTGAAGATTCACCAAGAGATAATTCGCCACCAAGAGATAGTGCTTCACCTACATGGATCGCATCATAATTAACGATTGCGCTAACATATGTATAGCCTTTAACCTCTACTCTGTAAATACCATCTACAGTTGGGTCAATTATATCATCGCCAATTTGAACTTGAGCAATTGTAAATCCATCTTTTGGAACGATTTCAAATGTTACAGTAGAGCCATTTAGGACTTCTAATTCTCCATCATATATAACATCAAATCCAACATTACCATATATTCCTAAGAAACCATATCCACGAGTTTGAGATACTATTCTACTTGTAAATGTTAGAACTTCTTCAGTTGCAGGATCAGTATGATAGAAACTTGCAACCATTAGATCGCTTCCAGATTTAAATGCATAACCAAGTATTACTACACTATCTCCCTCGTAAGGAATGAGGCCATTATATTTTTCAGCTGATGTAACATAGATGATGTTACCATCTTCATCTCTTATAAAGAAATCACCAACTTGCACTTCACCTAAGCGTGGGTTATTGTTAAGTACACCAGTTATATATACAGGTTCAAATGATGCATTATCATCTTCAAGGTCAGCATATCTTAGCATGAAGTCATGTACTGTATATGGATCTTCAAGTGTACCAGCATGAGTTACTTCTTCTGGTTCATCTATAGGTTCTTCAGTGCCATCAATATATGTATCATTTACTTTAATACATGCAGCACCTAGAAGATATGGAGTTACATTATCATATTTAGATAGATAACAGATTAATAATATTGTATCGCCTTCTTCAAATGGAAGAGGCATATCACCACCGTAGTGGATATTATTAGTATAGATTTGACTAGTATCTAAAACGCCATGTCCATTAACAGACATAATTGCAGTTCCAGTTTCATCATTCTTATAAGCTACAGTACCAACTACATATTTAGTTCCTTCAAGTATTTGATAAGTTCCATTTGCGATTAATTCAAATGCTTCTTCAGCTGTATATGGGCTTTCACTTGTACCATTATTTACTACTTCATATGTTTCACCAGCGCTTAATAAAACTAAATCACTTGGGTTCCATACACTTAAGATATATTGAGGGTTATCAGTAAAGCCATATCTTTCAACAATACCAACAACACTTAAAGTTGCGTTTGGTCTTAATACCTGACCTATTGATGGTAAGATTGATGGTATTATAACATCACCACATCTATATCTGCCATCAACATAACTGAGTTCAAGTTTAATAAGTTTATTTTCAGGTATTACACTTAAGCCATTTGAAGATACTAAAGCTGTTTGTGAAGAGAGTGATAATTCAAAACTTTCATTAGAAGAAATCTTATCATATGTCCATTCTTTAACGATACGAGCACCAGTTTCACTAAAGCCAACTTTACCATAAACACTTATTGTATCACCTAAAGATAAATCATCACTATTTCCGTTAGCAAGAATAAATCCATTTCCAGCTTCATCTTCAATGTAAGCTCTAGTGCAATAATCACCTACAAATATAGCATTCTTTACAACACCATTAAGTCTTACCTCAGTATTTTCAGCAAGTCTTAAGAATACTCTATAACTTGTATCAACTGAAACAACATTTAATGTAGCTTCACTATTAGCATATAAAACACCATTTTCACGTCCATAAATATTGATACATATATTTTCAGTGAATGTAGCTTCAACTGTAGAATTAATTCTATATAAACCTTCACTTACTTCAGAAACTATATGTTTATAATATGGGTTATCTAAAAGAATTACTTCTATTCTTAAGTGTGGATAACTATTTCTAATTCTTATATCTTGACCAAGTCCATCAATATTAAATGTATCATTAAATGCACGAGCTACAGTTTGAGCTAATTCTCCTGCTTGTTGTTGATAGAGTAAATGATTAGCATAATCAGCATTAATTTCAGCTCTTAAAATAGAACCAAAACAAATATTTTCATCAACATGTGATACAACAAATATCATATCAACAAGTGGAGCATCAGCAATAGTATCACCAACTAACTCATCGTCATAATTTTGACTTGCTGTATGTAAGTATAGATATAAGCAAGGATCACTTAATTGAGCTTCACTGTCATATATACGAATTCCATCATTGCATCTTATTATCTTACCAGTGAACATGTATGCATGTTGATCAGGTTCATCAAGTGAAACTATTTCAGATGGACTATATTCTCTTACTGCGCTTTCTTTTGGAGTGTTATCACTACTTATAATTACTAGATTCTCTACATCAGTAAGTTGAATCTTTGTACCACTTAATGAATAAGTAGCACTGAAGTATACTTCATCACCAAATGCTACAATTTCACTTGATGACTGTGAATATACATAGATAATATCAGTTTCATCAGCAACATAATAACCACATCTATATTGTTTTTGATCTTCAGATAGTCTATATACAAATCCAGCAACAATACCTCTTATTGTTACTTCGCTTCCAATTTCTCTTTCTTTAGCTTCTTCTATAGTTAGATATTCATAATATAGTCCTTCAATAGTTATATCTATACTACTATGTCTAGTGTAACCATTACTTTCTGCAGTTAAAGTGAGTGTTACAGATGTATCATCAGCAGGACTATTTATGACGAATTTATTATCTACTACACTAAGTACATCATTATTACTTGATGTCCAAGTAAATGTAATATATCCTGTTGGAGTTGGAAGAGATGCACCATTTGAAACATCAAGTGCATTTAAGTCAATTCCTTCTACTACACTTATTAAATTAGATTGATAATCAAATCCAGGAATTTCAAATTCAAAAGTCCTCTGATAAACACTTTCATCCAAAATACCATTACATGTAAGTGTTACAATCTGAGGCTTCATATCTGGAGCTTTAATAGTTACTGTACCATTAGCTTTAATACTTACAATATATGCATTGCTTGATGACCACATAAATCTAACATTTCCACTAGATGTTGGAAGTGTCATACCATCAGTAAGACTTTCTGGGAGTGTGATTGCATTAACTGCATCTTCAAGTTCAGTGTTTAAAGGCGCATCATAAGTTAAGTAGAAACGTTTTACATCTGATGCTTCATTTAAAGTAGCTGTACAAGTTAAAGTAACTCTTACAGTTTCATCAGGTAAATTTATAGTAACAAGACCATCAGCAGCTACATTAACTACACTTGTATTACTTGATGACCATGTAAATCTAACATTACCACTTGAAGTTTGAAGTCTTGTTCCTGTATTCATTTCATATGGAAGATCCACTCTTGAAAGTGCTTCTTGAACTATTTCTAAATCAGTAGGTTCTTCAGGATTAACATCAGGGTCTTTTAGTCTTCCGTTAACAAGATCATCAATCCATTGTTCTTCATTTCCTTTATAGTCAGGATGATAATCCATATAGATTTCATAAGCTGATTTACCATTTTGTCCATTTTGTCCATTTGTAACTTCAAATGTTGTAGTAGAACCATCTGTAAATAAAATTGTATATGTATCAGTTAGACCGTCTTCACTAGTTCCAGTCTTAGTAACTGATCTTACACCATTACCAGCAGGACCAGCTTCTCCATCTTCACCATCTTTACCATTATTAATAGTGAATGTAGTAGTTGAGCCATTTGTAAATGTGATTGTGTATGTATCAGTTAAGCCATCCTCACTAGTTCCAGTTTTTCTAACTGAACTAATGCCATTACCGGCTGGACCTTGAGGACCCTCAGGACCAACTATAGCTTCACCACTACCATTTTCACCATCTTTACCATTTGTGACAGTAAATGTGAACACAGTATTATCAGTGAAAGTGATTGTGTATGTATCAACTAAACCGTCATTAGATGTATTAGTTTTTTCAATCTTTTCTATACCTCTACCATCATTACCATTATCACCTTTAGGGCCTTGTGGACCTTGAGGACCTTCTGGGCCTTCAGGACCTTCAGGGCCTTCTTCTCCTTTAAGCTGTGTAAGGCTAAATAGTACACGATATTTATCATTTGATTCAGATGAATATTTCCAACATAAATTATTGTCAATTACGGTGATAGTTATAGCTTCACCCTTAATTGATTCAAGCCATTCTTCGTAAGTTCCTTCAAATCCTGCTTGAGTTGCCTTGAGATAAATAACCCTTCTATAATCTTCATTATCCTCAGTTTGAGGAATAGTTATATTAGTAGGTATCTCTGGAATAATATTACAGCCTACAAGCAAAAATAAAGAAAAGAATGATACTAAGAGCAATAAAATAATTCTTTTCATTAATTAAGCCTCCATTTTTATAGTATATAAAACTGCCTTTATTATATAATTTATTCTATTAATTGTAAATTTATTTTTGTAGAAATTGTTTTACCAATTTCATAAAATAAATTAGAAAAAACATTATCTTTTTAAACAAAACCCATATACGCCTATATTTATTATCCTTATTCTACTTCTAGTAGATAATTTATTTAATGGAGTAGAGTTGTGAATTTTTTTAATATAGTTAAGGAGAGAATTAGTAGGTGGCATTTATTCCAAGCCTTAAATATAATAGGCCTTAGGAGGCTTAAATTATGGAAATTAATGATTATAATATCACAGTTATTGGAGATTCTATTTCAAAAGGTATATTTATTGATGATGAACTAAAAATTAAAAAGCTTGAAACTAATGCAGTTAATGTAATTGAAAATAAATTTAATATTAAAATATTAAATAATTCTAAATATGGCCAATCTTTAAAAAGAGTTATAGATAAAAAAATAATAGATGAATATTTAGATTCAATAGATATAAATAAGAAAAACTTATTAGTTATATCATTAGGTGGAAATGATGCAGATTATGACTGGGAAAAAGTTGGAATAAATCCATCTCTTTCTCATGGCCCTAAGACATCATACCAAGATTTTAAGAAGTATCTAGATGATATGACAAAAACACTTAAGAATAATAATATAAAAATAGTGTTCATCACACTATTCCCATTAAATAATGAATATTATTTCAATAATATAATTAATAAAATTAGTGATGGAAAAAATGTATTGAAGTTTTTGAATAATGATATATCTAACTTGAGTAGACACCAAGAATTATTTAATAATGCGATTATTGAGAATGCGATCAAAAATAAATGTGAAATAATTGACCTTAGAAGTGTATTTTTAAATGATATAAATTATTTAAATTATTGTAGTAAAGATGGAATTCATCCAAATGAATTAGGCCAAGAATATATCGCAAATATAGTATCAGATTATATTCAATAAAGAAAAATGAACTTTTAAAGTTCATTTTTTTTATAAATATTTATTAATATTTTTAATACTCTTATCTATATCTAAAATAATATCACCTTTGCTCACATCTTGATCGATGATATATTCTATTTCACCTTTAAGAAATTTTTCTTTTGTAGCTTCTACTACTCCTTTTAAATCAAGTGCTCCATCTCCTAATACAACTGATAAATCTTTATTCTCTCCTATAGGAACATCTTTAAAATGAACAATATTAATTCTATCAGAATATTTTTTTAATATTTCAAGAGGGTCTTTAGAACCTATTATAGACCATCCAACATCGAATTCAAGATACATATCAGGAATTGATTCCATTAGAAAATCTAATGCGGTATCCATCTCTTCACTGTGGTTGTGATAAATTGTTTTACAATTTAATTCTTTAAGTTCTGTGTTGAATTTATTGATGTCATCTAGATATTCTTTAGCAGTTTTAATATCCTTTGGAAGTAGAGAAATAACATATCCTTTAATTCCGTATTTAATCGCTAATTCTTTAGCAGTTGGGATCATTTTCCCAAGTGCTTTTTTATCTGGCATAATGAATGTTAAGTGAACATAATTTACATTAAATCCTTCTTCTTTAACAATCCTCATCTTTTCATCTATCAGATGATAAAACCAGTTACTTCCAGAAGTACCATTTAGACTTAGGCCTATAAAGAAACCTATTCTTTTAAAAAAATTAAATGAGTTAGTTAATACAAAACAAGGTTCTATTTCATCAACACCTATTTCTTTAAGCCTTTTTAATGTTCCTCTTAAATACTTCTTAAATACTTTCGATAAACCCCAAGTGTTTACTCCTATTTTCATGTGAATTCTCCTAAATAGTTTTTTGAAACATCTTATTTAAATTTTATCACAATTAAAAATGATTTACTATTAGATGTCTTAACTCTAATAAATAAAAGACTTTTAGAAAATTCTAAAAGTCTTTTATATAATTAAATACTGAAACATTTTTGAATAGATTTAAAGTCACCTATAACATACAATGTTTTATTTTCATTTAATATAGTATCTGGAGTAAATGAAACATCAAGATTTCCATTAACTTTAATCGCAATAATATTGATGTTAAATCTCTTTCTTAAATCGATTTCAAGGATGGTTTTACCTACCCATTGTTTTGGAACAGATACTTCGAATATAGAACAATTTGCATCAAGTTCAATATAATCTAAAATATTATCTGCGCTATATTTAATCGCCATCCATGATGCGAGTTGCTCTTCTGGGTATACTATTTCATCTGCGCCATTTCTAAGTAAGAACTTAGCTTGAATATCTCCTTCTGCTCTTGAAACAACTTTTTTAGCGCCTAATTCTTTTAATAGATATGTTGTTTCAAGTGAATTTTGGAAATCACCACAAATAGTTACAATACAAACATCATAATTATCTATTCCAAGTTCTCTTAAGAATTTTTCATTTGTACTATCACCTATATGAGCATCAGTAACTAATGGGAGAATATCATTGACTCTTTCTTCATTGATATCTACACCCATTATTTCGTGACCTAATTCATTTAATTTTTCTGCAATATGTCTTCCGAATCTTCCAAGACCTATTAACAATATTGATTTTCTTTTCATATTTCTAACCTACTGTAATCCTTTCTACTGGATATTTTGATACATTATTATTATACACCTTACCGAGAGTTGCGTGTATAAATGTTAAACTTCCAACACGACCAAGTAACATTAAAATCATTAACATTATTTTAGATGCTACACCTAAAGATGCTGTAATAGAGAGCGAAAGACCTACAGTTCCAAGCGCTGATGCAGCCTCAAATAGACTAGGTAGCACAGGTAGCCCTTCTATTAAACTGATAAGTGAACCAACAATCAAGAATAGTGATATATAAATGTATAGTAGAGTTGTTGCATTTCTTACTGCGCCTTTTTCTATTCTTCTTTTCATTATAGAAACTTCATCTTTGTTTCTAAAAGCTGAAAGAACAGTTGAAAATAGTACAGCAAGTGTTGTTACTTTCATACCACCAGCAGTTGAACCTGGTGCACCACCTACAAGCATCAAAAACATCATCATTATTATTCCAACACCATTGATACTTAAAAGATCAATCGTATTAAATCCTGCAGTTCTTGGAGTTACTGCTTGGAATAATGATACAAATATTCTTTCACCTATTGGAAGAGTATTAAATTCAAATAAGAAAAAATATAAGGCAGGAAAGAAGATTAGTATCAACGTAAATATTAATACAACTTTACTTTGCATACGATATTTAGAAATTCTAAATTTATTAGTCGCAATATCTTCCCAAGTTAAAAATCCTATACCACCAATTATAATTAATAACATCACAACGATATTTAAATAAGCATTATTAGAGAAAGATGTTAGTGATGATAATTCACCAGTAGCACTTCCCATAATATCAAACCCTGCATTACAAAAAGCTGATATAGAATGAAATAAAGCCATCCAAATACCTTGTGTACCATAATCTTTGATAAAAACAGGTAACAATAAAATTGTACCTAAAAATTCAATAGTTATTATTCCTTTTAAAACAAATCCAGTAAGCCTAACTATCCCACCTATACTTGGCGCAGATATAGCTTCTTTTAAAGTATCCCTTTCGAAAAGGCCAATTTTTCTTCCAGATATAAGGGCAAATGAAGTCGCCATCATTACAACACCCATACCACCTATTTGTATTAATAAAAGTATGACAATCTGGCCAAAAAGTGACCAATGTGTTGCAGTATCAAATACAACTAGTCCTGTAACACAAACAGCACTTGTTGATGTAAAGAGCGAATCAATAAATGGTGTATATTCCCTATTTTTACTTGCAAATGGGAACATCAATATTATTGATCCAATCAATATAACAGATAAAAATCCGATTAGCATTATTTGGAAAGGTGATAGCTTTACCTTCTTCATTGAATTCATATCGTTACTATCTCCTATCTAAATATTATAATATATTTTCTCAAAAAAAATATATTTTCTTTTAGTGTTTAGGGAATTAAATCATTATTTTAAACTGTTTTATAACAACAAAAAAGCACTCATTTTAGCCAAATGATACATAAACCATTTACTAATTTGAATGCTTCTTTTTTATTTAAATTTTTATTGTTCCAGTACCTATTAATTTAGTGCTCTTATTACTAAATAACATTATTCCATCGCTATCAAATTTAATTCTTACTTTTTCTTGAAGTTTATATGTAATGCCACCAAATACAACACCAGTTAATAGATAATTACCTATTTTTAACCTTAGAGTTGTTTCCATTCCAGTTGGCATCGCGCTATATATTTCAGCTTCAATTCCACCCTTTTCAACAATAGAAATAGCCTCAGGCCTAATTCCTATGATATAGTCATCATCAGTTAATTCAGGTCTATTTTCTTCTTCTACTGTCATAATATTAACTTTGAATTTAACATCTTTATTTCCTTTTTCAACTTGAGATTTACCAGATTTAATTCTTTCTTTTTCTAATTCTTTTTCTTCAATTTCTTTATCTTCAAGCTTTCTAAAATCTTTGATGTTTAATTTGGAATTAAATTTGAATATAACATCATATTTATTAAATATCTTAAAATTCATCGATAAATCTTCTGCTTGAGTTCCTATTGCCTCAACAAAGTTGATAGATGGACTTCCAACGAAATCTGCGACAAATAAACTATTTGGATAGTTATATACATCAAGTGGTGATGCATATTGCATGAGCACACCATTATCAATTAAACAGATTTTTGAAGCAAGAGTCATAGCTTCCATTTGATCGTGTGTTACATAAACAAATGTCCTTCCAGTTGTAAGATGCAATCTTTGAAGTTCTGAACGCATCTCTAACCTTAATTTTGCATCTAGGTTTGAAAGAGGTTCATCCATAAAGATTACTTCTGGAGCTGGCGCTAATGTCCTTGCGATAGCTACACGTTGTTGCTGACCACCAGATAGTTCAGATGGATATCTTTTCATAAACATATCTATTTTTACAACGTGTGAAACTCTTTTTACGATTTCATCTATTTCTTTTTTAGTATATTTCTTTTGATTTTTAAGACCAAATGCAATATTCTCATATACTGTCATATTTGGCCACAACGCATAATTTTGAAACAAAAATCCTACGTGTCTTTTATTCGCTGGAACGTTGATTCCTCTTTCGCTATCAAATACTACTTGATCACCTATTTCAATCTTTCCTGATGTTGGTGTTTCAAGACCTGCGATCATTCTTAAAGTTGTTGTCTTTCCACAGCCAGATGGGCCAAGAAGCGTCACAAATGAACAATCATCTATAACTAAATTTAGATTATCAACTGCATAAAAATCTCCCCAGCGTTTTGTAACATTTGTTAATACAATTTTTGGCATTTTTTACCCTCCAATTCCTTTATCTAGGCTAGCGCCTGTAATTTTATTCACAAGTGTATTAAAGATAAGAATTGTGACAATTAGTATTAAGTTAATACCACTTGAGAACGCATATAAACCCATCTCATCAAAATAATCAAGCGATGTTGATAAGATAAATCCTTGTACACAAAGAAGCATAAATAGAGATAATTCTCTAAGACATGTCATAAAAGGCAAAAGGTATCCACTTATAATAGTTGATTTTTGAATAGGTATAATGATATTTAACATCCTTTTATGCCATGGAATACCTTGAATCAAGGCTGCTTCTTCTATTTCTCCACTTAATTGAAGCATCGAATTGAGTGAACTTCTACTCGCAAATGGAATATATTTAACAGTACCAACAATTATAATCAGTAGATATGTATTATATAAATTGAAATATTCATTTGAGAATAAAACGAAGAACGCAACACCAACAGCAACTGATGGCATTAAATATGGTAAGAAAGCTACACCATTTACATAACTAGATAATTTAGATCTTCTATTCTTTGATACTGCATATCCAATTAGAGTACCAAGTGTTCCAGCAAGCAATGCCGAACAAACTGATACAAGCATTGTTCCGCCAAATCCTCTCCAAATAGTCTCATTATATAACATTCCTTTTTGACCATACATTCCACTCTCAGTTAAGTTCTCACTAGTAGTCCACCATTTGGTTGTAAGATTATTCGCATTCCAGGTATAGAAGAAACTGTAATCTCCAGGATTAGGAAGGAATGTTTCAAACGCAAATGAAATAATTGGGAAAACACTAGTAAAGAAAGTGATGATAAAGAATATCGCCGCAACTATGTGCTTCCCTGCCTTGCCAATATTAATAACTGATGTTTGGCCAGATTTTCCTGTGACTGTAGTATAACTCTTTTTACTCTTCAAACTTCTTTGGTTGAAATACATTATTCCAATTCCAAGGAACATCATTATGACAGCTAGAATAGATGCTTCTCCTGCTCTACTGACATTCATCTCTAAGTATTTAGTAGATAGAGTTGTGAGTCTTAAGAAGTGTGGTACAGGATAACTACCCATAGAACTTCCAAATACTAGAAGTATAGTAGATAGAATTGCTGGTTTAATAAGTGGAAGAGTTACACGAGTCATTATTTTCCATTTTGGCGTATCTAGAATGGTTGCTGCTTCTTCTAAATTTGCATCCATATTTCTAAAGATACCGCCTATTAATATATAAGCAAAAGGCGCATAATGAAGTCCTAATACTAAGATACTTGGAAATAATCCCTGGCACCACCAAAGTGGCATTGTGATATTGAATAATCCTGCGAGTAATCCATTTTTAGTGCCAGTCACAGCGATTGAGTCGAACAAGTTTTGCCAAACCATTGCTAAAGTCCACTGAGGCATTATGTATGGAAAAATGAATATTGAACTTAAGTATTTTTTTAATTTTAAATTTGTTCTTGTTACAAGAAACGCAAATAGCCCGCCATAAATAATTGACACTAAACAAGAACAAATAGCCAAGATTAAAGTATTTAAAAGAGGAGTCCACAGATTAATTTTAGCGAGTGGACCAGTGAATAAATCTATATAATTTATTAATGTATATCCTTCAGTTTTTCCTGTTAAATGAGCATCAATTGTGCCAGGATGAATTTGAATAGTGTCATTGATAATAGCGATTATTGGAGCAAACGTGGTGAATGTACATATTATTCCCATAAGTACAAGAATAACATTTTGTGGCTTAGAGAAAAATGTTTTCACTTTTGCCCAAAATAGTTTTCCCTTACTAATAGGTCTAGCATTAATTATTTCCATATTATTCTCCTATAAAATCAAAGGCGTAATTTACGCCTTTGAAACATTGTTTAATTAAACTTATCTAACCAGTATATTTAGTTAATAGTTCAATCCATGCACCTACAGTGAATGCAACTTCTGAACAATACTCAGGATCTTCTAAAACGAGTTTACCGTTTTCAACCCACCAAGTGTATCCTTTATCACCTGAATTCTCTAAGTGCTTGAATCTTGTCTCTGTATCTCTTGCAACTTTAGGGTTAGATGAATATCCACCCATATCTTTACCCCAAGCTTCAAATCCATCAACTGTACATGTCATATATGCAATAAATGCACAAGCTGTCCAAGGAAGTGGAGAATTATCTGTTACAAATAGATAATGGCAATATCCATATCCACCCATTCCTTCATAATTATTTTGATATGCAGCAATTGTTACATTACTCTTAGATACTGTTTCTGTTTCTTGAACAGAACGTAGTTTAGAATAAACTAGAAGTCCAAATTGATCAACTGAGCTTGCTTGAACAAGGTTGTTACAAATTGGCCCATCATCATTAACTGTTGTATAACTTTCAACCCATAATTTAATCCATGCTAATGCATATTTTCCATTTTGATCAAGTTTTAAATCAGCTGCATCCTGTGTTACAGCAGTTATTGTTGGATCGATTAATGCTTTCTTAGCACTATCTAATTTATCATATGCATCTTTTAAGTTCTTTGCATATTCTGGCTTAGTTAACATATATAAGAAATTCTTTCCGACAATCTCAGAATCAATGTCCATAAATTGTCCGTGTTCTCCAGGCATTACGAAATCCCAACAGTTAGTGAATGTCTTAGTTCCTTTGTTGTTAAACATAAATACTTTATTTAATGTTTGTAAAGCGAGGTATCCTGTATATTCACTTCTATTGATATTGTTTTCCTTTGCCCAATCTTTTGGAATGAAAGTATCTAATATACCAGTTTTAACCATTTTACTTTCAATCTGGTTACCATCTTGAATTAGAGTCATCGCAAAAGTACCTTTTGCCTTTAATGAATCTGCTTTAAGCTGATCAAATATTTTGTTATTTTTTGGTTGTTGCCATTCGAATGTTAATGTATAAGTTTCATCTAGTGTTTTCAAGTATTCGATAAATTTAGGTAGTGCAGATTTTCCACGGCTTGAGTTACCTACTCCATAAAAAGTCTTTCCTTTAGACTCTTCGATAGCTTTTCTTCCAAGCTCTTCTAGTGTCATAGTTTCTGCTTGTGCAATTATTTTTTGCACTTCACTCTTCTCTTGTCTTGGTTTACAACCAACTACTACAAGAGATAAAACCATGATCACAAATAATGCTAAAATAGATAATTTTTTCATTTCTTTTCCCCTTTTCTTAAATTTTATGTACATTAAATACAATAAAAAAAATCTAATTTTAGAAGATTAGCTGTTAAGTCATTATGTAAAAGGTTTTCATCTTCAATTATAGTATAAATGTATTTCCTTTTTAAGTCAATAAAAATAAACCAGCTATGAAAATCATAAACTGGTTTATATTATTTTTTTATTCTTATATTTTTATGAATTTGGTTCTATTCTAACAATTATTGTTTCAGCATCTTCTGGTATATTAATTTCAAGAATTTCACCAGCTTCAACTACTGTAGTTTGTGGATCCTCATCGTTATAATTAAATGAGTAAGATACCATAAATTCGCTGACATCTTGAGCATATTTTGATGGAGATACTTTAATCTTAATTTCACTATCTCTTAATGCATACGTAGGGCATAATACATCTGCATCATATTCATCTACCCTTACATATAAGTAGTCATCTTCCCAAGGATTAAAATCCATTAATTTGAATTCGATTTCTACATCACCTACTCCAATATTTGTGTTGAATTCAGCTGGTCCAATAATTGTTTCAATTAATTCACCTTCTTCTGAATAGTCATAATCACAAATTAAATTATTATAACTTAATATTTGATCATTCCAAAGGGTTACTAAAGTTTTAGATGAATCTTCCCAAGAAGCTCTTCCTGAAATTTCGCCCCAATCACTTAGACATACATAATCATCAAAAGAACGATCAAATTCTATTTCTATTCCTTCTTCTACTATTACAGAAACTTTATCTAGATCATTTTCTTTTTTCTCAATAGTAATAGATAAATAATAATTATCGTCATCTTCTTCGCTGTAACTATGGCCCATAGATATATAGATATTTAAAATTGTTTCAGAATCAACATATGATTTGCTGCAATATGTGCTTTCTTCTGTGTCGAGTTCTTCATCAATTTGAGATACAAGATGAGCAAACAATAATCTTGCATCTTCTAAATCTAAATCATCTAAATCAAAATTATAACTGACACCACCATTAAAATATTCATATCTTTCCATATCACATTCAAAATATTCATTAGGGAATGCTGGAAAATCTAATTCAGGTAGATGTTCCTTAACTCCATCAATAATCTTTTGATAAGTAACAATATAATCTTGAGGATCAACTCTTTCAACATCTACAACATCTTTTTGTTCGAAAGAAATATTGATTTGGAATGTGGTTTCACTAGTTGATACTACTTCTTCACCTGTTTCTTCATCTTCTAGAGAAGTTACATCACAAATACTGAAGTTAATATTAACTGATAATTCATAAGTATTTAAATCCAAATGAATGCTGAAATCATTAATTGTGATTTCATTTAATAATTCATCGATTAAAGCTGTATATTGATTGATATATGTTAAAACAAATTCCTCAAATTGTTCAGAACTCTCAATATCCATATCAGGGAAATTTTCAAGCATTATTTGATATACATTTTCAAGTTTAGGTATTATTTCTTCTCTTAGTTTTCCTTTAAGTTTATTAGCGAAATCAGTTAATTTTTCAGAATTGATATTAATATCTAACACACCTTCTTCGAATGTTACTAAATCACTATATAATTCTTCAATATCATCAATAGTGAAATCTAAATCTTTGAATCCATCTTCTATAGCTAAGAATGTATTAAATACTTCTGCGAAATCAGAGAAACTATCTTCTGAATAAATGTTTTTAAGTACATCAATTAAATCGAAATCTAAAACTTCTTCAAAATCGATATCATCTGGAATTTCATCAACTTCATATTTTTTATATTCTGGATCATCTTCATAACTTACGATATAAATCTTTCCATCTTGGAAGTTTACTCTAACATGTTCTGATACTTTGTCTTCTCCTGCTTCGCCATCGATATCAAAAACAATTAGTCCAAGCATATTACTCAAATCTCTTAAATTGAAATTTTGAATATTTATTGAACCACTTCCTTCTACAGATAAGCCATCTAATAAAGCTAATAAATCGAATCCTTCTTCTTCAATTTCACCAATTTCACCTGTTTTTTCATTTGAAATAGAAATACTGAATGATGCTTCATATGCAAAACTCTCTTGAGATTCAAATGACTTTATAGAATCATATATTTCTTGTATTTTTTGATATACTTCACTTGTTTCAAGTAAAGTATTGTTTATATCAATTGGTAATCTATGATTAGTGATATTGAAAGCGTGATCTCCAAATGTGAAAAACTTTATTTCTAAACCACCAATATTTATTCCTTCTCCAAAAACTAAATATTGTTTTTGTCCATCAACTAATGCATAAATGCCTTCAGAGTCGCTAAGAAGAGAATATTCTTCTTCACCAATAACAACTCTATCTGAATATACATAAGCCATTTCTCCTTGGCTATCAACATAAACACCTTGATTATCTTTTTCAATTAGTTTAGTAGGATTTTCATTTTTTTGAGTAACAGTTGTAGTTGGTTCATTATTGTTTTGAGTTGTTTGATTTAATATAGGATTTAACATCTCAAGTAAACTACAAGCTGATAATGATAATGTAATAATAAAAATTATTAAAACGCTTAATATTTTTTTCATTTTTCCTCCATATTGTGGTATTTTTCGCCTTGATTTTATCACTCACATTATTAAAATGCAATATTTTTACATTCTAATAATAAATAATATTATATTTATTTATATTTTTTTCACATTTTCATCAACTAAGTATAATAAAAAAATAATTCCATTTGGAATTATTTTTATCTCAATATAAAATTCAATAATACAGGGTTATGATCAGTGTTTTTAAAATCTAAATTAATAGTTTCATAACTCACTATTTCAACATTATTGCTCACAATGAATCCATCAAGCATGTAATATTGATGTGTAGCTTTATCACTATTATAATAAGGTTTATTCAAAGATCTACATGTTGGATGAGTATCATCCATTAAGAAACTGAAATTACTATATTCACTTGTATCTATTATTGGACATACCCAATCATTCATCTTAGGATATTTAATTAAGAAATCTTCACTAAAAGTCTGATTGAAATCACCACCCGCAATCACGTAATTTCCTTTATTCAATTCTTCTTCCATTATATCCATTAATTGTTTTAGTTGTTTTGCTTTTCCTTCTCCATCATCATAAGCTTCAAGATGTAAATTGATTAACACCAATTCTTTATTAGAACCACTAATACTAATTCTATTTACTAATAAACATCTCTTGAGATTTAAAAGTGAAACTGGCCAACTAAAAGGAATCGGAAGTTGAATTCTATCTGACGTAGATAAGTGATATCTAGAAAAGGTTGTGATACCTCCTTCAACAATGCCCATAGGTGAATATATAGGAATTGGAATAAAACCAGCTTTAAAATTACAAGCATAACTAGATTCATAATTACTGAATCTTTCAATAAATGAAGATAACTCATTTACTTTATAACTTCTTTTCGATTTAACATCTATCTCTTGAATAAAGAAGATATTTGGATTAACTAATGAAATTTGAGACATTATTGAATTCATATTTTCAATAACTTTTTCTTCACTTTCACCTAAAGAATTAACTCCACCATCTAAATAAAAATCCATTTTCTCATCTAAAGCAGAATATCCTATATTCCAAGTTAATAATTTGATATTATTATTGAGTGTTAAAACCTCTTCTGATTCACCACTTATTTCCATAGATTCTATATCTTTTACTTTAAGAGTTGTGGCAGTTGAAAAAATAATGAAACCTACAAATACAACAATTAGAGTGATTAAAACAATGCCTATTCCAAGCAAAATCTTTTTAACTATTTTCATATTCTTTTCCTTAAATTATTATTTTAATTTATTTTAACACAGTAAAAACAAATAAAAAAGACTGAAGAATCAGTCTTATTATTTCTATGTGTGCCAGACTATATGTTTCATTTGTACAGGTGTATCGGATAAAATGTTTCATGAAAACACAATCATTTTTCCAATCCAATCTCTTTTGCCAAAAAATCTTTAAATTTGTTGTTAGATACCGTGTCTATAGCATTTCCATCATAGTTATATGACAACAATCCCTTGACTAATAACTTCTTTCCATCATTATCAGTTTTTATATATTTTGGCATTCTAATAATATGTAATACCTTTGAATTAACCATAAGTTCAAGCTGAGTGTTAGGTATACAATCATCAGCGCATATTTTTAAATCTTCATCAGAATCAAATAAGCAATAATCTGCATATTTATTTAAATCATTGTTTTTATTAATAAAGTCATCAATATTCTCGTTAATTTCGTAGAATTGTTGTTCTTTAATGCCAAACATTCCCTCAACAGAAATATACTTAATTATTATTTCGCTAGATCTTTTTTTCATAATAATCCATCCTTTATAACTAATATTTTACGATTTATTATAAACCAGTTTTCTTTTGATTTATATATAATTGTTTAAAAATATATCGATTTATTATTTTCTATTAAAAATGAAAAATCGAGCGATAATAAAGAAAAAAATCACCAATCCGTAGACTAGTGATATTTCATTTCTTGGCCATATTTGGCCATTATTTTTAATAAGTCAGAAAAGACTTATAGACCAACTATATTGGAGCCGCAGAGCGGAATCGAACCGCCATATCGTGCATGGCAAGCACGTATAATAACCATTATACTACTGCGACATCGCAGTATGTATTATATATTATACTTTTTATTTTTGCAATACCTATTTTTTTATTTTTTTTTACTCTATTATCCAGGTTCTTCTAGGCCTTAAAATAGCTCCAGCAGTTAATGAATCGTAATATGCTTTGCTTGATTTTGAAGGTGCAACATTCTAGCCTGATGAAGTTGATATAACATATACTTCTTCATTAAACCATTCTGTATCTTTTAACTTAGTTAAGTTATTAGACCCATAAAGTCCTATATAATTTCCATTTGAACTAACACAAATATTTCCATTAAAAGACTTAAATACCCATTCATTAGTTGACCTTGTCAGATCTTCATCTAGTAGAGTAGTCACATACACTCTATCTGTATAATTCTTAATTCTATCGATGAAAGCTTGTGTTGGAAAAATATTTACTAAGTTAGGAGTATATTCAGTTGAACCAGCACAGCAGCATACACAACAAATTGATGGGGTAATTTTCTCAAGTAGGCAATTATTAGAAGATGTTTGAGAGCCATGATGACCCGCTTTAAATAGTTCTACATGTGGTAATGTTTTAAAAGGTGTAGAACCATCATAATATTCAGCCATCTTTTCTTCCCCTTCTTTTTCTAAATCACCAGTTAATAAGAAATGATAGTCTCCATAATTAAACATTGTACAAACTGAATAATTGTTTTCATCAGAACTATTATTGTAGTAATAATAATTATAGACAATATCAAATGAAATATCATACTCTTCTGATAAAACATAGTGGCTTGAAGCCCCATTAATATTATCAAAACACTCATGTGCTTTATAATTAATTGTCCCATTTGATACTGCATATTCAACCGCTTTTGTATATTTATAATATTCAGTATTTGAATTTGCTTTATCTTCTTCTGTTTTATTAGTCAATGAAAAATCAATTAATGTGCCAACTCTATAATAATATAGTATGCCTGTATAGCCTACAGTCTCATTGAAAAAATCTTTTTGATTGCTTTTAGAGTTCCCAAACATTCCTGCCCAGTGATCGCTATGAGCATGGGTTACAATCACATATTCAAGAATTCCATCTGTACAGAAATTATTGATATATGATTCGAGTGTAGTCGCGCTTCCTTGAGTTGAACCTGCATCAATTAATATATCTATATCTCCCGCTTTTATGTATGTTGAATCACCTGTCTTATGTGATCCGTTTTCCATAAAATGAATTTGGAAATTCTCGTATATAACATTTTCAACATATCCATCATCACATAACTCTATATTAGATGAATATGATTCTAATATTCCATCATTATAATCTCCATCACCAGTATGGTTAAAAGTAGTAGTAGGTTTTGAGGTTACAATCGTAGTTGTTTCATTGCTTTTAAAGAAAGTTAAGAAATTAGATAAATCAATTATTTTTAAACTGTGAAGCACAATTAAAGAAATAACTAAAACCAAAAATAAAGAGACAATAATAGGTATACTAATATTCTTATTCTTCTTTATAGCTTTAGTTGTTGCCTTTACAATTCTTTTCGCAACTTTTTTATTTGATGAACTACTTTTCTTACTTGCCATATATCTCTCACCACTTTATACAATACAATTATATCATACAAAAATATTCTTGACTTGACTAGTATCAAGTGATAAAATCTTATTGCTGTTTATTGCAGGTGTAGTTCAATGGCAGAACGTCAGCCTTCCAAGCTGAACATGAGGGTTCGATTCCCTTCACCTGCTCCAGAAGATTATTTATGGCTAAATATAGCCATTTTTTATTTGTTTTATTAAATTAAAAGCCTCAAATGAGGCTTAATTATTTACATAATAAATATATCTAACATACCATTATTTCAATTGTTAACAGCAAAACCTTTTTTGTTATAATTAAATCAGAGGACAAGCCCTCTATTCCGTATTGGACAGATGACTTGTCTTTTTTCATTTTTCATATATTTTAGGATTAATATATATTATTTTGCCTCTATGTTCATTTAAAAACATCTTATTCTTTTTGCTTTTAGCTGTTAATAATCTTGGATGAATAGATGTAATTAAGTTAGTTTGGTTGCTGTTGTTTTTATTATCAAATACTTCAACATCATCTCTAAAAGAAACAATACTTATTTTTGATAAATTGTACTTCCTCAAATCACTTCTAACATGAGCATTGATTTAATCCCGAATTTTTAAAATTCTTTGAATAGATTTTGTCTTATGCTAGATCTTTTTTATGTTCACTTAATTCTTGGATTTTTTCTTCTTCATTGATTCTTGCGATTGCTTGTTGGATGTAATTACGAAGCAAGTCCCGTCCGACATTATCCTTTCCCCTTTCAAGCCGTGCTTCATAAATGCTCTTTCGTTCGCTTCTTCCCAATCAAATCGCTTTTGTGGTTCTTTCTTGATATTTTCTTGATTTGTCATATATTTCCTCCTCAATAAATTGGTCTATTAAAAATAAATGTAATAGAGTTATTGATTGCTCTTGCTACCTCATAAGAATTAGATAGATTTAATAATTCTTCTTCATTTAGATTAAGATATGATGAGAGTAATTGCTCATCTGGAATATTTTCTATGTCTTTTGAGAATTGTGGTTTGTTTTGGTCTAGTCCATTGTCAACCAATACATCGCTGTTATTGCGGTTGTTTTCTCGTTTTTGAGAAGATGTATCATATCCTCTCTGTCCGCTCTCTCTATCAATTCCTTGTCTGTGAATCCTATTTTCTCCATTTTCTCTTTGAAGGCTTCCCTCAACTCCTTCATAGTCATCAATTCTATATTCTTTTCCATTATAATTTATTACCCCCTTATTGTTTAAGATTGTGTTTACTGTTTCATTAACTTTTTGTTCAAGATTTTCTCCGTGAATATAATTAGGCGAAACATATCTACCTGTTTTTAAAAATCTTACAAATGAACTTGATATAGATAAATCTTCTGTTGCGTCAACGTGTCGCCACTTAACAAAATATCCTCTATCTTTTGCCAAAGAAAGCCATTTGCCAAAAGATTCTTCTTTTTTTCCAACCAATGGTATGGCAACATTATATCTATTATCAAATAAATGTTTAGATACATCATATTGAACTTCACCTACTAATTTTTGAACAACTCCAGCACCTAAACCGCCATTATAATATTCTTCAAGCGACTCAACTTGTTTAAATATGTCATTGTCATTTTCAACATATCCATTCTCTATATAGTAGTTTACACCTGTTGATGATTTACCAGCACCAGGAAGTCCTGAAACCAAGAATAGTGTAGGTTGTTCATTAGCACCAACAGGTTTTTTGCCTTCAAGTATCTTATCAAGCGATTCTTTTAAAACGCTTTGATATAGTTCATCTGACCAAGTTTCTAAATCTTTAATATGCTCACCAAGATAATCTTCAGCATATGTAAAAGCGTTTATTTTTATGACTCTATCATAATTTGGAAGTTTGCCCACATTATTTCTACCATTCATATAATCATAGACATACTCTACTGTATCGTTGTCTAATCTATCAGCCATTTTCCATTTTTCAACATCTTTAAGATATTTATCATTGTTTATTTCAAATGTTTTCTTTTGGTTTTCAAATGTTAATCTTTTTGCAATATTTGAAAGACCTTCATTGTTTTGATTTGCGATTTCAGGTATTACTTCTATAAACGATTTTTGATATGCAACTGCTTCATCGTAACTATCTTTATCAAAATGCTTTGTTTCAATATCTGCATTCGTATTAACCATAAATGCAACCTGTGGGTAATTAAACCTTTTGCCAATAGAATGATGGTCGTAATCCATATTATAGTCCATAATGGATGCAGTTTTGAAATTCAACTTTTTAGCATATATTTCCATTAGAGGTTGTTTTGGACTATTATAACAATCCAATATTTTAGCATTGGCTTTGATGAAATCAGATATAGCACTTAAAAAACCACGTTTAATGCTCAAATTATATACGCTAATCAAATTGCCATCTTTTTCAATGGCAAATCCACTCATACCATCTTCTGAAATGTAGCAATCAACATCGTTGTAATTATCGTGTAAATCAACTAGTTCACCATTATACAGATAATGTCTTGATATTTCAAATATATCGTGGAATAAATCACTATTAACTTTGCTTATAATAAAATCGCCTGTTTTTACAACAGATGCATTGCCATCCCAACCGCTGTTGCTTCGGGACTTAATTTTATATTCAAAAACTCTTGAAAGTCTTGCTCGTAAAGTTTCATCAATTTTTCGGTTTCCTTTCCAGAACAATTGTTGTTCTTTACTAGACATTCTTCTACTTTCTTCTTGTATTCTTCTAAAGTCATTTTCATACTTTTTAATCTCCTTTACACCCTTATTATTAGATGTTTTTTCATTTTTTTCAATATCTATACAGTCACTTGTCAAATGGCATTTTACTTTTAATATTATTTGATTTAACAAAAATTATATCGTTTTTGAAAAGTTTTTATTTTTCTTATTATTTATAACCTAGTGAATAAGGGTATGTGCTTATTCTATATCTTTTAAAAGATATAACTAATATAATTTCTTGATTTTTAGGCATAAATGTGTTAAAAGATAGATAAGAGGTACAGACTTATGCAGGAATTACTAGAACGAAAAAAGGGTCTTCATCGTAAAATACTAATTGTTGATGATGAATTTATAGAGCGTGAAATGCTTGGAGAGATGCTTAAAGATTTATATGAAATTAGTTATGCTGAAAATGGCGCTTTAGCTCTAGATATAATTAAATCTGAAAAGCAACGTTTATCTTTAATAATACTTGATTTACATATGCCTGAATTAGATGGATATGGTTTACTAAAATATATCCGTTCAGACAATAATTTAAGACGAATTCCTGTGATAGTTTTAACTTCAGAAAAGGATGCTGAAGTCAAAAGTCTCCAGCTTGGAGCTGCAGACTTTATCACAAAACCATATGATTTACCTGATGTAATAAGAGCGAGAGTTAAACACTCAATAGAACTCGCAGAAAATAGTATCATAATTCATGAAACTGAAAGAGATGAACTCACTGGACTATTCAATAAGGAATTCTTCTTTGAATATGGGAAACTATTAGATAATCAAAACGAAATCTTGATGGATGCTTTAGTGTTAGATGTCAATCGTTTTCATATTGTAAATGAATTATATGGAAAAGCATATGGAGATTTAGTATTAAAGAAGATTGGTAGTTTTATTCACAATATAGTTAATACTAAAGAAGGTGGACTTGCTTGTAGGAGCGAAAGCAATTGTTTCTGTATATATCTTCCTCATAGTGATGATTTAAAAATAAAACTACAATCATATATCTCACAAGTTAATGAAGTAATAATTGATCATAAGATTAGTATTAGAATTGGTATTTATTTAGATGATGGCAACAGTCTCAATATGGAAGAAAAGTTCGATAGAGCTAAACTTGCATGTCAAAAACTAAGAAGTACTTATTCTACTGCTTTTGATTTCTATGATGAAAAGCTTCACAGTAAAGAACTCCGCCTTGAACGTTTAGTCAATGATTTTAATAAAGCTATAAAAGAAAAACAATTCAAAGTATTCTATCAACCTAAATATAATATTCTAAAAGAGAAAGCGCATCTTACAAGTTGTGAAGCTTTGGTTCGCTGGTTCCATCCTGAATTTGGACTAGTAAGTCCATTTGAATTCATTTCTCTTTTTGAAGAAAATGGTTTGATTCAAGATTTAGATAGATATGTTTGGGCTGAAGCTGCATCAAAAGTTAAAGAGTGGAAAGATAAATATTCTATTACTATTCCAGTTTCTGTGAATGTATCAAGAATAGATATATTCAATCCAAATCTTGAAAATATATTAGATGAATTATTGAATAAAAATTCTATTCAATCAAAAGATCTTCTTCTTGAGATTACTGAATCTGCTTATACCGATAACTCTAAACAAATCATTGAAACAATAAATGCTTTAAGAAATAAAGGATTTATGATTGAAATGGATGATTTTGGAAATGGTTATTCATCACTAAATATGTTAACAACTCTTCCAATAGATGCACTTAAACTTGATATGAAGTTTATAAAAAATATTTGTATAGATAAAAAATCTTGTCGTTTGGTAGAGATAATGATAGAGATTTCTAAGATGCTTGAAGTCCCAGTAATCGCAGAAGGTGTTGAGACCAAAGAGCAATTAGAACTACTAAAAGAGATGGGATGTGATATTGTCCAAGGATATTATTTCTCAAAGCCAATCCCAGATTATGAATTCGAAGAATTAATTAAGAAAGAAATAAGGGGGTAGGAATATGTTAAATATTGAATCACTAAAAGAATTTGGCGCTGATGTAGATGAAGCTATTCTTAGGTGTATGAATAATGTTGATTTCTATTTGATGCTCGTAAATAAAGTACTAAATGATACAAGAATATATCAACTAGAAGAACAAATTAATGACAAAAATCTTGAAGGTGCTTTTGAAACTGCACATACTTTAAAAGGAATGTTTTCTAACTTATCACTTACTCCACTTGTAAGGCCAATTACTGCTATATCTGAAAATCTTAAAAATAAGGTTGATATGGACTATAAACCACTCCTTGAAGAAGCAAAATCAGAATTTAGGAAACTTAAAAATCTATAGGCAAATGAAAAACAAATGGCATAGCCATTTGTTTTTTTATTTCATTTATTTAGTCTAAATCTTCTACATAAATATAAACTGAAATACTATAATCTTGGAATTCATAACTACTTACTTGAATTACTAAGACTTTTTCATCATTTATCTTATACATGCAATAATCACCTTCACCAGTGTATCCATATTCATTATTCATATCTCTTAAGAATCCATCAGTTATCAATTTATTTTTATATGCATTCTTTTCATTTTCATTTGAAGATTCAATTGAGAATGAAATTGATGATGATGTGCTATATATATTTGTGAATAGGCCATTTATAGTATCATAAGATGATAAAGTGAAGTTAGAATCAAAATTATCAGTTATTCTTTTCACTTTTGCGCTAGGGTAAGAAGGGCTATCCATCTGGCTGAATTCTAAGGCTACACCATTACTAAACTGTGTAATTGCCACATAATCCCATTTGTCTTCATCACTAGGATCAACTATATAATAATATCTTCCTTTTTTAGTGAATCCATTTTCTAATAGTTTTTCAATATATGCTTCAGTTTCTTCTACAGTCGCATAATAAATTGATAAAGAACCACCATCAAATCTACCATAATATCCCATCTCAATATCGAATACTGGGAAGTCATATAACCTTGATAAACTTGCCCCTGGCCATTCTCTTTCTTCATAATCTAGGTAATTAAATGAGAAATCTACAGTTAAAGTTCCATTTGTGTTATTACTGTAAGTCAATTCTAGTATTAAGAATTGTCCATTTCTTTCATCTTTCTTTACATATGTAGTATTATCGTATTTCTTAAAATTATTAGAGAGTAGAGTTTCTATATATCCATTATAATCTTCTAATGAAATATCAAATACCTTTATAGAATATGTGTTAGTGTAATCAATTAATACCTGATAAGTTGTGGCACTACCAGCATAACTTGGGAATGCTCCAATATTAGTAACTTTTTCACTTGGCCACTCGTATTGTTTATTAAAACTAGAATCAAGCACAATTGATGAAACATTTGAAGTTATGAAAGTATCAAATGTTTTTGTTTGATATGAATTAGGTTTATATCTTAATACAAAAAGATTATCTTTAGTAATAACTACTTCTTTCATCGAAGTTGATGAAGCCTTATATACTTTACATTCTATTCCAAATAATGTCTCTTCTGTTTCAGAAAGGCTATAATCTTTTGGAATATCCATAAATAGACAATTTGAGTAATTTTGTTTTAATTGATTTGATACAACTCTTTTAGATAGGTCGCCTTCATTTCTCCAACAATAATAACCATTTTTGTATGAATATTTAGTATAGTTATTTGCTTCATTATTGTATTTAAAATAAACAGCCTCATCAATTGCTCCTTGACTATATGAATTTTCTTTTTGATAATAGAAATCTTTATCTTTCTTAGTTAATTTATATTGATAAATCATTTCAGTCCAAGTTGCATTAAAGTCTGTGTTGATATTTTCAATGAATGGATCTTTATATGCTTCAACTGTGAAAATTAACTTAAGACTTAAACTTTCATCATCATAAAAAGCTAGACATTTTAAAGTTTGACCTTTTGATTTATTATCCTTGATTAAAGTAGTTTCATCAATCACATCAAATCCAGCATTAATCGCTAATCTTTGATAACTGAAAACATCTATTTCTTCAAGTCCAAAACAAGTTAATGATGCAGTACTATTTTCACCATCTGTCTCACTTATAAATGTAAAACTTGTAGCATCCATACATACTGGAATTGTGAAGTTTGGAAATAAAGAGCTAAGTTCAGTTGGCCAATTATCTTGTTCACCAACAAGGGAAATAAGTGAGTATTTGATTGATGCTTCAAACATTCCACTATAGGAACTCTCAAATACAGTGAATTCAACTTTTATTAATTCAGTTTCTAGATATTTATAATAAGTATCTTCTGAATAATCTGAGACTACAAATCCATCACTAACTAATCTTGTTTTATATTGATCACAATTGATTACTTCAGTTGTTGAAACAGTAATACTATCATATTCACATTCACATTCAAAGAAAACAGATTCTTCAACTCTTACAACAATATTTCCGTTTAGTGTCTTTTCTATAAGCGTGCTAGGCCACTCTCCATCAAATGGATAATCTGGTACATATGAATAAGCTAAAATTAAAGTATTATTTCCCATAGCCGCAAAGAATGATGGACCATAATAGTCATTTTCTGGCTTCATCCACTCTGAGAAATAATCGTATTCTATCAAACTACTAGTTACGATTCCACCACCTAGCCATGAATATGGGATTTGTTGGCTTAATTCACTATGGAATGTATTGAAATTGAAATTTGAACCATAACTAAAAAAGAAATAATAATCTTTTATTGCACCAGTTTCTTGAATACTATAACCAGTTGATGAAATAGTTGATGGTAAAGTAAAATCAAAAGAAAGCAATTCGTTTAGCATTCCTTCTACTTCTAAATTGCTCGCTTTAGTGGTAATAATACCACTATCATTAGTAGTAACATTGCCATTATTTTGTGCTGTTGTTATGTTATCGCTATTTTGAGTTGTTTGATTGTCCCCACCACTATTTGTTGTAGTAGGTGTATCATTACTCTTAGTAGTTGTAAGTGTTTTAGTATGTGCGCAGGAAACTAATAGTGTAGAACAAAATAAGGCGAATAACAATGTTACAATAATTTTTTTCATAACATTTCTCCTTTTATTATTTAATTAGTTTCATCACCTATATTATTACAAAAATAATAATGCTACGCAACAAAAAATAAAAAGCAAAACTAGTATCGATAATTCCAGTTTTGCGTTTTTATATAATTTTTTATATAATTTAGAATATTGGTTTAACCGCACCACCAAATTCTTGATTTATGAAGTTTTTAACATCTTCAGTTTGAAGAACACTTAGAAGCGCTAATAGCTTCTCACTATTTTCTTCACCACTTCTAATTGCGATAATATTGGCATATGTTTGTGCTGCATCACCTGTTGCATCTTCTAAGGCTAGGCTATTACTTACACTTAAGCCTGCTTGGATTGCATAGTTACCATTAACTACGGCTATAGTGCCATCGTTTGAGTTATTAAGTTGGCTTGTGACTGTATCAGCTTGAACAGCTACAACTTCATAACCTCTATTATCTAATATATCTAAAGTAGTGATTCCTGTTTCAACTGTTTTATTTGGGTTTAGAGTGATTAGTCCTTCTTGAACTAAAAGAAGCAATGCTCTTGTTTCATTTGAATCATCTGCAGGAATAATTATTTTAGCCCCTTGGCTTAAATCATCAAGGCTAGTTATTCCTTTACCATATATTCCAAATGGCTCATAGTGGATTAGGCCAAGTGATACAAGATTAGTTTTATTCTGTTTATTATAACTATTCAAATATGGCCTATGTTGGAAATAATTTGCATCAAGTGAGCCCTCAGATAAAGCCTTATTTGGAAGAATATAATCATCATAAACTTTAATTTTTAAATCATATCCTAGTTCTTTTAATTTAGGCTTAACATACTCTAAAATGACTGCATGAGGAGTTGAAGATGCTCCAACAACAATAGTCTTTTCATTTCCTTTCTTACAACCTACTAATAAAGTAATAATTAATAATGTTAATATAAATACCTTTTTCATTTTCTTTTATCTCCTTATATTTTCTTTCTTTTATCTATCTTTTTAACTGCTAAATTACCTATTTCTTGTATAAATATAACGATTATTGTGATCAATATTACACAAAGCCATGTTATATCTGAATTGGATCTTTGGTGTCCATATATAATTGCGATTTGTCCTAGCCCAGTTCCACCTATTGTTGATGCCATAGCGCTATAACCTAAGATAGAAATAGTCGCTAATGTTGCACCTAAGATTAATGATGGCATTGATTCTTTTAATAGAACTTTTGTGATAATTTCAAAATCATTTGCACCCATAGATTTTGCAGCCTCAATAACTCCACTATCTACTTCTTTTAGCGATGTCTCAACCACTCTTGCTATATATGGAACTGCTGCAATAATTAACATTATAATCATTGCTCCATTTCCAAGTGATGTACCTATAATTAATTTTGATACTGGAAGCATTGCGACCATAAGCACTACAAATGGTATACTTCTAAAGAAGTTAATAATAACAGATAGTGGTTTATTAATCCATTTATTTGGAGTTAGGCCATTCTCATCAGTTATAGTTAAGATTATGCCAAGAGGTAGCCCTATGATATATGCGATGATAGATGAAATGATTGTCATATATAATGTTTCAAATATTCCAAGAAGAAATATGTTTTCTTCAATCAACTGATAAAATAAATCACTAAACATCTTCTTTTTCCTCCTTATAGCTTATATTGTGCTTTTCAAGCCACAATAATATCTTTTTCTTCTCATCTTCTTCTTTTGGAAGTTCAAGTATCATATGACCATAAATAATTCCATCTATATCTTTTGTATCCGCATATAAGATATTGACTGGTAGGCCTAATTCTAAAATCATATTCGAGATAATTGGTTCTTTTGATAAAAGCCCGTCAAATGTCACTCTTACTCTTTCTCCACCACTAGTTTCTATATGTTTACTATTATGATTTCTAAGGAGTAAGTCATGAGCCATTTTAGATTTTGGATTTATGAATACTTCTTTTACATTTCCAATCTCTACAATAGAGCTTGAATCTATTACCGCAACTCTATCACAGATATCTTCAACAACTTTCATTTCATGAGTAATTATAATGATAGTTACTCCAAAATTCTTATTTATCTCTTTTAATAGAGATAATATTTGTGATGTATTTTGTGGATCAAGTGCACTTGTAGGTTCATCACAAAGGAGATATTTTGGATTGGTTGAAAGCGCTCTTGCGATTGCAACTCTTTGGCGTTCACCACCTGAAAGGCTTGATGGATATGAATTCTCTTTATCACTTAGTCCCACAACATCAAGTAGATATCTCGCTCTTTTAATTCTTTCATCTTTTTTGACTTTAGCGATTTCAAGAGGAAAACAGATATTCTTAATAACTGAGGCTTGCTCTAAGAGGCTAAAATTTTGAAAAATCATTCCAATATTTCTTCTTTTTTCTAATAATTCTTTTTTACTTAAAGATAGAAGACTAACACCATCAATTAAGACATCACCTGTTGTGGGCCTTTCTAATAGATTAATGGTTCTCACAAGTGTGCTTTTTCCTGCACCTGATAAGCCAATAATCCCAAATATTTCATTATCATTAATCTTTAGATTAATGTCTGATAATGCAATTATATCTTTATCTTTAGTTTTAAAAGATTTGTTTAAATTCTTTATTTCTATCATTTCATCACCTATACTAAATAAAAAAACGAATGGCACAAACCATTCGTTTATTATTATATTATTTAAGAATAGTCTGTGTTAATTAAGATATGGAAAAAGCACGATTCATCATCATGCACATCATCATCATAACCATCATCTTATTAACACTAAAACTAGCCATCTGAGCACTCCTTTTTTAAATTTTAACTTACTTTATACAATTTAATCTTTTTTGTCAACACAGTTTTCTAAATTTCATCTAGATCTTTTTTGATTTGTTTCTTATCTAGATTTTGGCCAATGAATACAAGCTTTATTAATCTATCACCATAATATTCATCCCAATCCCTTCTAAAATTCGCATCATTCTTTAGATATTCTTTAATTTGTTTTTCGGTTAGGGATGCCGCAAACCATTTTCCAGTATTTGTTAATATTTTTTGTCTTCCTGCTTGTTCATAGATGTATACATCATCTACTTCTTCTGTAAAATAGATAATTCCTTTAGTCCTTATAACCATTCTTCCATAATCAGTAGTTTCTGCCCAATCATCAAATCTATCTTTATCAAAAGCTCTTCTCCTATAATACACATATGTTTCTATATCATATTCTTCTTTCGTGCCTTCATCATCATTTTCACCTATACCATTCTCATGGTGGTGGTGATGGTGGTGATGGTGGTGGTCATGATCGTCTTCATCATCATCTTCTTCTTCAACTTCATTATCTCTATTTTCGAATTCTTGAATCCAACCCGCAGAACTAGATGCTTTTTCATAATCAAATAGATTAGTATCTAGTAATTCTTTTAAATCAACTTTGCAGTAATCACATTCAACTATTTTAGCCATTGGTTGGAGAGCTTTTATAACCTTTTTAATTCTTACAAGTTCTTCTTTTGAGACTTCGCTTGCTTTATTAAGCAAGACAACATCACAGAACTCGATTTGTTGAATGACTAGATTCTCAATATCTTCTTCGCCTCTTTCAGCTTCCTCTAATACTTCTCCACAACCAAATTCATCCTTAAGTCTTAAGCAATCAGTTACTGATAGTATTGCATCAAGTTTGCACATAATAGGTGTATTAGCTCTTTTGAGTTGTGCTTCCATAAATGATAATGTTTGAGCAATTGGAACTGGTTCACATATTCCAGATGCTTCAATGAGAATGTGATCAAATCTATTTTCATTTAATAATGAAATAATTTGTTCTATTAAGTCTTTCTTTAATGTACAACAGATACATCCATTTTGAAGAGCAACAAGATTTTCATCTTTTCCACTTACAATTCCGCCTTTTTCAATTAAACTTGCATCTATGTTAACCTCGCCAATGTCATTAACTATTACGGCCATTTTATATCCAGATGTATTTGTAAGAAGGTAGTTTATTAGTGTAGTTTTACCACTTCCAAGGTATCCAGTTATTAAAGTAATTGGTATTATTTTTTTCTCTTTCATCTTTTTTTATTCTCCAATTTTAGTTTTTTCTAATACACACGAGTATGTATGGATTAATTTTAATATTATTATAAAAAATATCATAAGTGTACCATATTGGTTCATCATTTACTAACAATCTGTATTTATATGATAATTCTTTAGAAAGTTGTAAATTGATTGATAAATATTTTTTATTTAAATCTTTAATTATTCTTTCAATATCATCGAAATAAATAAACTTAGTTGAATCAATTTGCAAATCATCAAAGAAATTGTCACCATTTGTGAGTTTATCTATGATGAAAGTATTGTAATCTCCATTAGAAACAAACACTTCATAACTACCAGTATTTAGATTAATTGAGTAAATTGCTTCATAATATTTATCTAAAATATTGAAAATTGGTTGCTTTCTTTGCTCTTGTTCCTTAAGAAGATAAAAAATATCTTCTCTTACTTCACTATCTATATCTTTTAAGCCAACCATCATAGCGTTTTCACCATCAATTTTAACAAATATAAACTGATAATATTTAACTGAAGGACCAAATTTCAATTTAAAACTAACAGAATAAATACCATTATCATTTATTTTTGATAATATTACATTTATGTTAGTTTTGTTTGCGAAATATGTTTTATCATCTGGAGCAACGAAATTATCTTTAAAACCAATTAAAAAATCATCGATTTTAACATCTTCCTCATTTTTAAAAGAAAGAAATTGTTTTAATTTTGGCTTTCTATATCTTGTAATATCGAAAGTATCAAGATTTACGTAATCCACCATCTCAAATCCAGATGTAAATGCCAAAACGTTTGTATTTCTCTTGTTTCTATTGAGATATTGTTCATTTTTATCATCTATACAAGAAATGTAATAAATTGCATTCATTACACCAAATGAATCTATATATTTATTAATAGATACTTCATATTCATGAATCTCGTCTTTCACTAAAGCTCTAAAATGGAAATAATATGAATTACATGTTTTAAACTTTTCAATTATTGTTTCTTTTGAAAAATGATTGAGATATTTTTCTTTATCTTGTTTTATTACGTAAAAGTTAACATCATAATATACTCTTTCTTCGAACTTTTTAAAATTATAATTCTTTAATTTATTTATCGGATCATTACTATTTTCATATAGAACTGTAGTATTTCCATTATTTAAATCCAAAATAACTATCTCTTTTAAATTTAAATATTTAAGATATTCATTATAATCAATACCATTATCTATATTAACTTTATCTTCCACTGATTCTTCAGCAGTTCTAACATAATTTAAAAACCAATCAATGTTTGGAATAGGTTTATTCCTCTTAGTAAAAATTTTTATTGAAGAAAATACATAATATAAATATTCTTTCAAGAAATCAAATGGATTTAATTCAATAATTAAGTTTTCGTTTTGTAATTTTAATATCAAATCTGGTAAATTTGTACTGTAAAAATTGTCTCTGATACTATATGTGAGTTCATCAGAAAGGTCTTTTCCTGTAAAGAGAGAAAAATAGAAATTAAAAATATCATTATTTTCGTAATAATATTTAACAATTTTTTTAGTGAGCTTCTCAAGAATCAAAAATAAATTATTATTTGATGAAGATAAATCTTCATCATTCATTAATAAATTGTCTTTAATAATTGTTAAAACAAGATTATCTTTAGTTCCATATCTTTGGCCAATTAGTCCAGCTGTAACTGAGGCTTCTTTAGCAATTGATGTAAGTTTAGCATTTGTGTATCCTTTTGATGCGAACTCTTTTATTGCAGAAAAAATAATCTTTTGATTACTATCTATTCTTTTCTGTTCTTTTGGTTTAATTTCACTCATATAATTCACCTTACTAAAATCATTTTTAGTATATCAAAAAATACTGCTTAAATCAATAAATTATTTTTAATTAAATTAAATAAAAAAACATTATTCACCAAATAATGCATACGTTATTTGACTTATAATGTTTCAATAATAGCTTTATTTTTACTTAAGAAATACATTGCAATTTCATTAAAATCAAGTTTTAGTATAGAACTATAGCCCATAAGTTCCTTTTTTAATGCAACTAAATACCAAAGACAATTAATATATATTCGCCATAATTTTAAGATTTTAATATCGTTCTCTGTATAATTTGGATTATATATTTTAATGAGATTTAAAGAATCATTGAAATCTATATTTCCAAATGAAGCAATATCAAATAGATAATCATTGTTTTTTGCGAATTCAAAATCTAAAATATGTATTTCGTTGTTTTCAGTTAATACTAAATTAGTTGGTTGTAGATCATTATGACATGGATATAATTTTCTTTTCTCAAGTTCTTTTTTATTTTTGTTTAATATATCCATAGATTTGTAATACAAATCATTGAATTCAATATCATCTAATTTTTCGATATATTTTATGTATTTAAATGGATTATAGTTATACTTAAAGAGCTTATTTGAATTGTGCAATTTCTTAAAAGACTCAGAAACGTTTGCATAATACGCTTTATAATCCATTTGATTTAGTGGTGTTCCTTCAACATATTCAAATATTCTTAATTTGTTAGACAGATATACTGGTTTTTGTATTATTTTTAAATCCTTTAGCTTATCTAATGCATCATATTCTGCAGCTCTTTTTACAAATAAATCATATCCACTTGTGGAATAATGCACTGCATATTTTTTTGAGTTTATATCTTTATATAAGAATGTTTCATTACTCATACCACCAATTATTTCACTATCAAATGAAATATCTTTTTTATTTAAATGTAATTCTTTGCTTAAAACTTCTTTAATTTTATTATCTTTATAATAACTATTTTTAGACATATTTATACCTCTAATAATTTTATTGGCATCTCTCTATCAGATACATAAATTTCTAGATTATCTGTGTTAATTTTTCTAGCTTTAAAATAATTTTTGAACGCAAGTAATGCGAGTTCTTTTGTATTGCATTCATTTGAAAGATGATATAATACTAATTTTTTAGTATTATCTCCTATTAATTTTGAGAATAATTCAACACTTTGATAATTTGATAAATGGCCTTTTGCGGATAATATTCTATTGATTAATGACCAAGGCCTATTGCTTAACATAAGCATATCTGGTTCATGGTTTGATTCAAGTATATAAAAATCTGCGTTTTTTAATAAATCTACAGCTTCAAATGAACCAGTATCTGTGAGATATACTAACTTTTTATCACCAAAAGTTAACATATATCCTACTGGATCTATAGCATCATGTGACAATCCAAAAGGATAAATAGTGATATCATCCACTTTAAAGACTTTGTCTTTTTTCACAAAATTTATATAAATTGGAGATATCTTTTCTTTATCTTTCTCAGATAAACCATTATAAGTTCCTTTAGTCATATAAATATTTGTGTTGAACTTTTTTATTACACTCGATAGACCTGATATATGATCAAAATGTTCATGTGTTATAAAAATACCATCTAATTTATCCAAAAAAGAGCCAATTGCGGTCATTTTTTCAATTAGTTTTCTATAACTTATTCCACAATCAAACAAATATTTCTTGTTGTTGTGCTCTAAATATATGCAGTTTCCTTGGGATGAACTAGATAACACAGATACCTTCATAACAAATATGATTATATCATAATGTTTTTCTCTTAAAATAGTATTTTCAAGTATTTATATTATTTTTGAATAATTTAGTTCATTTTGTAAATTTTTTTATTGTTTTTTATTATCATAAATGATAATATATTTCTTGGACTTAATAAAGGAGATATTTTTTATGGGAAATTTTGGTAAAAGACTTCTAATAATTCTTATTTCGGTAATTGCAATAGTTGCTTTTACATTAGTAGGAAATGCTTATCAACAGTCTGAAAGAAAACATAATATTTCCAATAAAAACGAAATTGTTCTTGAAAATCTTACTTATGATTTTGGAGACTATAGCGTTAAATATAACATCACAAAAGATGATGTTTGGAAAGCAATTATCGATTCAAGACCATTGACTTCTATCCTACAAATGGTAGATAAGAAACTATTAGAACCAGTCATTTCGAGTGTGACTCAAGAAGAAATCAATTCTAAACTCGAATATCTCATCTATGGAACAAATAATCAAGATGAGATACAAAAAATCAAGGACGATGCTGAAAAGGATCAAAAAGTCAACAATGATTTTTATAGAAGACTTGCTATCCTTGGTTATGCGCAAGATGGGCCTGAAGGCAGTAATTTAAATGATTACCTTAAATTACAAGTTGCGTATGAAAAATATGGAAGGTCACTACTCGTTGAAGGAAAAACTATTTCAGGGAAGACATACGATGTTTCTTATGAAGCAGCTCTTTCTAACGCAAAATCAAATTATAAGGATACTATCGCTATTTCTATTAAATTCTACAGCGCAAATGAAGCTATTGAATTTATGAAGAATTACAACCTAGTAACTGTAAGTGATGAACTTCGTTTCTATGTTGGTGGCGAAAAATATAAAGTTAAAACTAATGAAGACGGTATCTCATTAGATAATGATTTAAATCCTATTTTCTTAAAACAAACAGTAACTCATTCTGATGATTCTACTAGTGAAGAATTTGTACCAAATGCAAATTTAGCATCTGAAATTGATGATGAAGGTAAAATTTCATACATTTATAATTCTACATATAATGCATGGCAATCTGATTATTCAACAGAAAATGATAAATTATATTTAGTTAAATGGAATGACACAACAAATAAATGGCAATGGTATGCTAAAGAAATTTATACACCAGAGTTAGATGATGATGGTCACATTGTAAAAGATGCTGAAGGAAATACAATCTATGAAACTACAGTAATTGATGATGCTGATTTAGGAGAAGGCGATTTCATAGATGATGTTTCTATGGTTGATTTTGAAGATCAAAATGATTTCACTACTTCAAATACTGTTAAATTAGGTGCAGAACAATTCTTTACACTTTATGTTAAAGCATACAATGATTACTACAAGAACCAAAGAAATGAAATCAACATTAATATTACAGTTGATGATTTTAAGAACGGTTATGGTGCAAATTATTCTGATGAATTATTTAATTCAGATTTAAAGAAATATGGTTATGTTTATTTAAATAACGAAATTAGAAAATATGTAGGTAATGAAGAATATTTAGTTGAAATTGAAGAAGTTGAAGGTGTAAGACAAGCCAAAAGCATTGATGGCATACCATCTTATGTATTTAATGAATCAAGCGCATCTAATGTTCCAAATTATGTAATAAGATATGATTCTAATAATAATCCAATTCTAGATTGTGACTACGATTACATCTATTTACTTAAAGCTGATGGTAGTAGAATTAAAAATTTAGATAGTATACCTATCGAAGAATGTACTTCATTTTCTTTAGAAAACACTATTCCAATTAGTAAACAACAACAATTTTTACTCTATGTTTCAATATTTAGTGATGATGAAACTGTTCTTGGAGACACCTTATCTCATCTAGTTTATAACTATGATAAAGTTAGCACTACAAGACCAGAATTCGCTGAATCACTATTCAAAACATTGGAAATAGATTCTTCTACTAAATATGCATATCTAACTTGTCCTCAAACATTAACAACTAATGAAACTGATCCATATTATCTAATATTCAAATTAAGTTCATCAGTTATCAATGAACTTACTGAAGATATGGTTAATGAAGAAATGGAAAAAATGATAAAAGATTATCTAAAAGCTGATGGTTTCTTAGATGCTTGTATGGCAGAACTAAGGAAAGAAGCTGGTTTCCAAATCTTCGATAAATTCTTCTCTTACAGTTATACAGATTTACTTGAATACAATTCATCTACTAATCCTTATGGTGTTCAAACTGAAAATTTAGGTGAATATTTCAAGACTAAAGCTTATTCTAATACTAAACTCGTTCAAACAACTAAGAAAGTTAAAGTATTAGATACAGAAGTTGATAAAATTTTAATTAAAACTGAAGATTTATATGAATATATTGAAAAACACAATATTGCAACTTATATAACTCAAGCAGCTACAAAAAAGATCTTCTTCTCTATGAGAGAATACGAAGTAATTCATGGTGATGATCCAAATTACTTAACAAGTACTAACTGGAAGATGAAAGAATACAACAATGCGACACAATACTACAACCAATATTTTGAATATTATAAACAATACTATACTCAATTTGGTTATGACTATTACGACACAATTGATGAATTCTTATACAACTATAGCGCAAGATCGTTTGATGATATAGTTGAATCACTAAAACAAAATGCGATGAGAAATGCATTCCTCTTTAGAGCATTATCATCTGACATCACTGAGGAAAGTGATTTTGATTTATCTGATTATGGTAAATCAGTGACAATTCAATCAGAATATTTCCAAAAATTGTATAACGAATACTTCAGTATCAATTTAAGTCACATTCTCCTTTATGTTGACTTAGATGAAGACAATGTTCCTGATAATTGGAATGAATTCTATGAAAAAGTAGTTGATGGCACAACTTCACTCAAGAAAGATGATGGAACTCCTTTAACTGAAGCAGATTTAAACGATTTATTAGATACAATTTATAAGAATTATCTAAAGAAAATATTTGATGATCAAACATTAAGTAGTACAAATGCTCAAATATTAAAGACTATTGTCACTGAATATGATGATTCAAATATCCTTGATGATGAAAATGAATATCAAATATATAAGAAACTTGGAATACGTCTTAAATATGAAGCTTTAGGCGAAGTAACAAACAAAACTGTTAAAAATTATGTTGACGAATTCCAAACTGCTGTTATGGAACTTAAAGATAAGTTATATAATGGTGATAGTTCACTTCTAACATATTCTATCTATGATGGATTATGTGAAACTGAATATGGAATGCACTTTATCGCCTGTGTAAGCGGTGATTCATTTGAAAGACCAAGCTTTAAATTCAGCGATGATGCACATATTTATAACTCTTCTTCTATCAATAGTGAAGATGCAATCTCAACAAAACAAATAGGACTATATTTCGCAAGATACTTCTATTCTAATCTATTTGGAAGTACTGATAATCCTAAAGAAAGAGCAGGCTATGATTATCCTTCAATGCCTACTGATCTTATCAATAAGATTGAAAAAGTTTATGGAGATTATCTACAATCTCTAGATGATAAAAATGGCTCATATCATTCTTCATTATTGATTATTAAATCACTTATTTCAAACGGCACAGAATATAATGACGCTTTCTTAAATCTTGAAAGTCTATACAATGACAGTGTCTTTGACAATGGTAACTAGGAGGAGAAAGACATGAAAAATAGAATATTATTAATTATTTCATTGATTTTAATCTCATTAGTGTTAATGGCATGTAATAATACCATAAATAATGATACTAGCGATTATGTTCTTCCTAATGTAACTGGAAGCGAAACTGTAACATTAACTTATGATGGTTCACCAATTACACTTACTAAAAAACAAATCTATAAACAAGTTAAATATTATGGTGGTATTTCTTTACTACTTCAATGTGCAGATGAAATACTCCTAAGTGAGATTATCCCAACAATTACTACTGATTCAAAAGAATACATCAATAGATACAATAGAATTAAATATTCTACTACAAATGCAAGTGAAGTTGCAGAATTAAGTGGAGATGCTGAAAAGGAAGAAAAACTTGAAAGGCAATACCAATATACTATGTATCTAATGGGCTTTGATACTTTAGCTAAACAACAAGCTTACATCAAATTCTTAGCCGCAAGAGATGTATATGCTAAAACTAAATTAAAAGATTTAATGAATGATAAACTCAGTGATTTCTACACAACTGATGAAACACTAAAATCATTTTACGAAAGCAATTATTATAATGACTGTTATGGAATTGTAATAAACTATTCAAATTTAAATGACTATTTAAAAGCTTTAGAAGATGAAAAAGTTGTTATCTATAATTCAGAATTAAGAAAAGCGAGTGATCCTTCACTATATGATGGTGTATTCTCAAGAAAATATACTGATGATAACACTGTTAAGATGAGTAATGACGAAGTTAAAGCTTTATTCGTATCTTTATATAACACTGTTTATTCAACATATTTAGAACCTATTACTAGTCAAGGAATAGAATATAACTATGAAGAATTAAAAGAAAATGCTTCTTCTATTGCTACTAAATTATTCTCATTGAATGAGAATGAATACACTTATATGGCTACTCTTGATACAGTTAAATATGGTACTGTAAACTCAGTATGTTATAAAATTAGTGGAGAAGCTATAAAAGATTATTCACTTTTAACTAGTGCTGAAAAGAATGCCCTAATAGATGATTATTTAGATGAATTAATCAGTGATACAACAAAACTAAACACAGTGCTTAATGAACTTAGATCTTCTTCTATCACCTTCTATGATAGAGAATTCGCATTTGATTATAATAATTCATATGATAGTTCTTATAATTTCTTAAACCTTAAAGGTGATGAGACAAAGATAATAAAAGTTAATGATAGAGATATCACTGCTGATCAATATTATGAATTCGTTAGAGAAAGAAATCTTAATTATTATATCTTCTTAGGAAGCTTACCTGAAATCGCTAATCAACTACCTATATATTCACTTCTTTATGGAAATGAAAAAGATATAAATAAAAACGCATCACTTAGAAAAGCTGATTTCGCTAATACACTTGAAGCATATATAGAGAAAAACTATAGCAAAAATATTTATGGTGATTTAGCTTTATTCTTATATGCTAAATTCGGTCTAAATACTAAAGAAGATGTTTTAAAATATTATTATGTTTTCAATGATTTAGAAGCTCTAACTGTTATCTATAACACATTTAGTGAAACTGATGTTCCATGTGAAGTTCAAATCAATCCTGATTACAGCGACAAAGTAAGTTCAGTAATCGATGATTTATATGATAACTTCTATAGCTTATATGCTTATGATTTATTAATCTTCACAGATAGAGATAATGATTATAAGAGAGACGATTTGAGTGAACTAAGTAACACAAGTGAATTATATGATTTAATCAATAATCTCTTCGAAGTAATCAAAGCTAAGATTGATGAATTCGATAGCGATGATGATAAAACATATCAAGAAGTTAGCAATAAATTATTAGAAATCTTAGGCGAATACAATGAAGCTTCAAGAGATGATGTTACATATGGAATCTATAAGAGAAATGGCATATTCCTCGCATATGGTAACTACAATAGTGGTTCTGCGATAGATTATAGTTCATACAGCGAAAAATTAACTGATGAAATGAATGAGACATTAAAGACTGTCTTCAATACAAATGGATATAAAGATCTTAAATATCATCTAAATCAATCACTCACATTTGATAAAGATGGTGCTCATATAACTTTAACTAAGCCATATCAAGATAAACCATCATTCAAATATGAATTAACTGAAGATTCTACTTTAAATCCTAAGGCAGCAAACGATAGCGATAAGCCTTCTATTGATCAAGTTACTAATGCTTTATATGTTTCACTTTATAAATCATTACTCACAAGTAAAGATATCGCTAAATCTAAATTTGAAATTGAGAATTTCCCTAAAGATTTCCCAACTTCACTAGTTCTAACTCCATATATTGAAAAGTTAACTTCATATTTTAATAGCGATAATTTCTTAAATGTTTATTATGCAAGTAAATTCACAGGTAGTGAATCAATTCTAAAATATCTTGAAATTTATAATTACTACCTAAATCTTGAATAATTAAAGAAAACAGAACCATATGGTTCTGTTTTTTATTTCGATAAATTATGTTTTAAATATCTTGTCTTATCATTCACATAAATTGGTTCACTATATTCCCCAACCTTAGTTTCTTTTAATGCATCTATAGTTGGCGCTATCCTCGCATCTGAGATATCGCATAGATGCACAATTAATGCCTCAATTATTTGAGGTTTTTTAGGTGAACCATATTCACCTTCTTCATGATGAGATAATAATATATGAATAAGTAAATTAACTTCATCTTTATCATCTATCCCGAGTTCTTTTGCGATTGATATAACCTCTAATGAAATTAAGCTTATATGACCTATTATTTTTCCTTCTTTAGTATATTCCTTAAATTCGCCATCAATTTCTTTTACCTTCATCATATCATGTAGAATCACCCCAGAATAGAGTAAATCTTCATTTAGGTGAACATATAATTCTTTATATGCTTTCGCAAGTTTAAGCACGCTATATGTGTGATATAATAGGCCATTTTTATAAGCGTGATGAAACTTTGTAGCGGCTGGATATGTTATAAATTTATCTTTATATTTATTATAAATTCTCTTAGTTATTTCTTTAATATTTTCATTAGATATTTCATCTATAGTTTTTTCTATATATTGAATAGAATTATCCACATCAATTACCTCAATAGATAATAATTCTTCTTTTATATTACTAATTTCTTCTTTAGTTAAATCTAATTCTGATAATGATTTTATTTCACTTGAAAAAATGTGAACTTTAGTTTTAAATTTATGCCCAATACCTTTAATATAATAAATCTCACCTTTTAAAATATTTATATTCTTATTAACTCTAATTACCGCTTTAACATCATCCTTCATCTTCACAATACAAGAATATGTATCATAAGTTGAATCATTGATTTCAAGAATTAAACCATAAAATTCATATAAAGCATCTTCTAATACTTCAAACATTTTATACCTCCTTAAATAATACAGCGTATCCAATTCCTCTTAACTCTTTAAAATCAAATAAATCTAGGGAATTAGATAAAGCTTTATAACCATCTAATTTAATATTTTCATTTGATATAGAATTCTTAAATATCATTAATAATTCATAATTATCATCTTCCAATTTAAAAAGAATAGTATTTTCATGAGTGAATTTAATATCTATACTAACATTCTTTAAATCTTTTGAAGCCTTATTAAACACATCATAAGTTTTTCTAATATCAATTAGTTCTTTAATTTTAGATATAACGCACTCATCTAAATTATCCCAATTAATCATATTGATTTCATCACCTAAATTATAAGTATTTGGAATACAATTTTTAGTTCTTAGAAGTTCTTGACCTTCTGAGATAAAAGGAATGCCTAAAGATAATAAAACTAAGGCAAGAGAAAGAATCGCTCTATCTTTTAACTCTTCAGTCTTAACTCCTCTTTTAATCATAAAATCATAAAATGTTAAATCATCATGACATTCTGTATAATTAATAGACTGATTTGGAGTTCTAAATATAGACCTCAAATTTGAAGAACCAAGTATAGCGTTTTTAATAACATTATGATTTACTTTATTTCCTATAGAATATTCTTTTATATTATTTCTAAAATTATCATTAAAGAATGAAATATCTCTGTTTATGAGTTTATTATACATATTAGCCATTATTGAATTATCTTTGGCCATAGCCCAACCTTCCCCATAAAACAAAATATCATCTTTCTTTTCTTTTAATCTCTTGTACGCTTCATTTATAGTGATTGTGTCGATTAAACCCATAAGATCAAATCTAAAGCCATCTAAATTGAATTCTTCTAATAAATATAGAAGTGATTCAATTATTATTTTTCTTACCATATTTTTAGATGTATCTAGATCGTTTTCACATCCACTTCTTTCGCTTATAGCATCTCCATCATATAAATATATATAATATGGACATAATTTATTCATAGAAAAAGATTTTGGCATATATACATGATTATATACAACATCCATAACTACTTTTAAACCATTTTTATGGATATTATCTATCATCATTTTAACTTCATTGATCCTTAAATATGGATTAAGCGCATCTTTTGAATATATTCCACTTAGTGAGAAGAATCCAAGAGGATTATAACCCCAATTATATTTAGAGAATTCATCTTCTTCTATAACTCCACCAAAATAAAATATAGGCATTATTTGAATATGAGTTACACCTAAAGATAAGATATGAGAAAATGAAGATAATATTCCACTATTATTAACCAAACCTTCTTTTGTGAATAAATCATATTTACCTCTAAAGTTTGAATCTTTAAAATAAGATGTAAAATCTCTGATAGATGCTTCATATATTATTGGGCTTGATACAACATTACTAACATTATATTTTTGAATATAGAATTTATTTTTATCTATTACATATGAATATAAATTATCAGGTGATATAGATAAAGAATATGGGTCATATGTTGATTCTTCTTTTTTATAAACATAAAAGAAATATCTATATTTATATCCTTCTAAATCTTTATTAATTTTAATCTCCCATACACCTTTATCTTTTAATGTTAAATCAAAAGTGAGTGTTTCAATATCATTAATTAATTCAATTCTCATATATTTAGATAGAGGAGACCACACTCTAAATATAGTATATTCATTATTATAAATAGGTCCAAGTTTAGCATCTAAGCTTGAATAATATGTATCAAATAGAGATGTCTTTGTGATAAATCTTGGGGCTAATTCTTCTCTTCTATCACTTGAAGATATAACATAATATATTTTATTAAGGTTTATTTCATATTCAAAAAATGTGATAAGTTTTACCACATCATTTTCAACCAATTTTTTAGTAATATCTAAACTAACTTTTGTATTATTATCAATCTCTAAACTAAAACTTAAGTCATCTTTATAATTCTCTTTTTTGATTACTATAGTTATAGTATTAAAAGAGTCTAGATATGGACAGAAATCATTAACCATTATATTCTTTTTTAAGTTCTTCTATTATTTCGTGAGCGTTATTATCTATTCTCGAATGAATTACAAGAGTTAACGCCCTTTTTAACATTTCACCGATTTGAGGAGAATCTTTTATTTTAAATACCTTCTTTATATCCATTCCATTCACCGCTAAATCACGAATTGATTTAATTGGAAGAGAATAATAAAGATCTAAAACATCATCTTTATTATATGTGAGATTGTCTAAAAGATTCATAAGTTCAAATGAATAATCAAAAGCTTCAATATCTAAATCAAGTAAAGATTCTCTTGAAAAAGACCTCGAAGTTAGAAGCTTTGTGTATTCATATATTTTTTCAAGTAATTTTCTTTCTCTTTTACTCAAAATTAATTCTTCACAGATAGACCCTTTAAAGAATGTCGCAAGAGATAAAAGGAGTATCAAATCAACCTTTCTATATCTCGCATAAAGATATGATAAAGCGTGTTCTATTTCTTTGTATTCTGATAAGATTTTAGATTCTATTAATTGAGGTAAAGCTTCTTCAAAATATGGAGCATTAAGCATCTTAATTAATTCTTCTTTAACTCTTTCTTTTGAAATATATTTCACCAAATGAGCGTTCTTCTTTATAGCCTGGTAGGTCTCAATATCAATTTTAAAATTTAATTTAGATACAAATCTGAACGCTCTAAACATTCTAAGCGCATCTTCAAAGAATCTCACATCAGGAGACCCTACAGTTTTAATAACTTTATTCTTTATATCATTTAAGCCATTTGTATAATCTATTATATTTAATTCTTTATCCATGCAAAGCGCATTGATTGTGAAATCTCTTCTTCTTATATCTGACTTTAAAGATGTGGATACTTTAGTATATGGATGACGATGATCTTTATAATTAGATTCAGTTCTATAAGTTGTGACTTCATATGTATAAGAATTCATAACTACAGTTACTGTTTGAAATTTGATTGATTTAAAAAAATTGTTCGGGAAAATACGCTGTACCTCACTAGGTATAGCGTTAGTGGTGATATCTATATCATCACTTTTTATTCCAAGCACATAATCTCTTGGGAATCCTCCAACCATATATGCTTCATATCCGTTGTCTTCAAGCGTCTTTAATATTAGAATTGCATTCTTTAGTATATCATCAAGCATAATATTACCTTCATTTTACATTATAACATTATTGTGCACTTTTTATTATCATAAAAAGATGATATAATTTTATCATGAAGTCTATTAAGGGTGAAGTTAAAAACGAAATTATAATAGAAAAATCTAGGTTTATAACCTATCTTTTTAATGTGGATTCAAGTCAAAAAGCTAAGGATAAAATTCAAGAAATAAGAAAAGAGCATAATGAAGCAACCCACGTTGTATACGCATATATTTTAGAAAATGATTCAAGAAGCAACGATGACAATGAACCAAAAGGTACCGCAGGACTTCCTACTCTTGAAGTATTAAGAAAAGAGAATCTAATAAATGTTCTCGCAATCACTGTGAGATATTTTGGAGGGATAAAACTTGGAGCATCTGGCCTTTTAAGAGCCTACACTAAAGGAGTTAGTGAATCGCTGAAATTAGCCACTTTTACAACTCTTAAAGAATCTATTACTATAGAACTTACTATCACATATAAAGATTCATTCTTCTTAGAAAAACACCTAGATAATTTGATTAGTGTTAAAAAAAGTTATAGCGATAAAGTTAAATACAATATCACAATCTTAAAAGAACTTTATCCAAATTTCAAGGAACTATTTATTAATTTCAATGATAAATATGATTTAGTTATAATTAAGGAGGAAAAATTGTTTGTATGAAAAAAATAATTGCCTCTCTTTTTATAATTATATCTATTCTTCTTTTATCATCCTGTAGAAACACATTAAAAGAATATAAAAATAATTATATATATTTTAATACTGATATAGAAATAATTATTTATAGAGATGAATATCCAAGCCAAGAGTTTAATGATATTAGCGATATTTTATCTCTATATCATAATTTAACTGATAGATATTATCCACATAACGTAAATGGAGTTTATTACATAAATTCTCATAGTGAAGAAGTAATTAGTATTCAAAAAGAACTATTTGATTTAATCAAATATTCAATCGATGAATCTAATAAATTTCAAAATGATGATGGACTTCCATATTTTAATATCTTAGTTGGTTCACTCACTGATATCTATAAAGTATTGTTTGATGAATATTTATTTTTAGAGGTTAGTGAAGAAATATATTCAAGTCTTGATTTTGGTAAAGAGATTAACTTAGATCAAAATTTGATTGAATTAGATGAAGATAGTCTAACAATCAAAATAAAAGAAAACATGAGTATTGATTTAGGTGGGGTAGTTAAAGGTTATGTGACATCTTTGATTGCCGAATATCTAAATAGTAAGGGTTTATATTATTCGATTCAAATTGGTGCTTCTTCTATTATAACTAATTATGGAAATCCTAATAGAAAAAACAATGCATACCTAATTGGACTAACTGATCCAGTTGATACAAAAAAGATATATTCAATATTAGATGCACCTAAAGAAAAAGTTATCGCAACAAGTGGAGATTATCAAAAATATTTCATCTATAACAACAAAAGATATTCTCATATTTTAAATCCATATAACAAAGAACCAGTCTTTAGTGATATAAGGAGTATCACTATAGTTATGGATGATATAAAATTATCAGATATTTATTCAACAATTTTTTATATGATGGGAAAAGATAAGGCAATTAGTTATATGGACTTAAATGGCATAGATTATATAATTTATACAATAGATGATGAAATAATAATATCTTCAAATTTAGAAAAACTAGTCACAATAAAAAAGAACTAATATTTAGTTCTTTTTTTACATCTTACTATCTATTTCATCAAGCGAATAATCATTGATTGATATTATAAAGGTATTTGGAAGACATACTATTCTTTCATATTTGGTTCTAATAAATCCTCTATTACTACATATATGCTTCTTACAGGTCTCACTTTTAATTCTGATTTGTTCATCTAGCACTTCTACAACCATATAGAAATAATCTTTTTCATCTTTATTATATAGATATAATGTGAATAATGATGAATCATCCACTTCTTCATATTCAACGAATACATCTCTATTATATACCACATAATCACTTGGATTTTTAAGTGGTATATTTAATACTACTTCATTTTGATATGTGAGGGTGGCTATAGAACCTTCAGAATTTTGTCTTTTATATGAAATAAAATATATAGAAATAGTTATGATAGATATTAATATTATTGAAGTGAGAGAAATACTAATTATAGATGTTATGAGTACATTGGGCTTTTTTAGTTCTATCTTTAAGGCTTTTAGAGTGAGCCTTGCGATTATTGCGGTTAAGATTCCACATGGAATAGATAAAGAAAATATAATAGGTAGATAATATATTATTTCTAAACTTGAAAGAATAATCATCGCAACTAAAATCTGACCAATAGAATGAAAAACTGCCCCAAAAATACTAACTAAGAAAATATTATCCTTCTTTATTTTAAAGAACAATAACATCGCGAGATAAGAAAGAATTCCACCCACTAAAGATAAGAGAAAGCTTTGAGAAAAAAGCCCACTATATAATAAGCCAACAAGAAAAATCCTAAGGAAATCTACTATTAGCGCTTCTTTAGGAGAATACATGTAAAAACATATTAGTACTATAGCATTAGCAAGCCCAATCTTTACTCCAGGAACTCCAGTTGGAATAAATGATTCAAGTATCGATAAGACGATAGCGATTGATGCTAATATTGATATTGATACAATTTTCTTTGTCTTCATCAGTCAATATAAGTTAAATTAAATCCTTTATCTTTTAATAATCTCGCTGTAACTCCAAGTCTTTTTATCTTTCTTTTTGCGAAAATGCCATCATAAGTATATTCGCCACAAGATGGAGAACCATTCTTTAAAACTACATCATAGCAGTTATGATTTTTTAAGAATTCTAATGTTTTATAAGCTCCATTATAGAAAAAATCTGTCACATCTTCACCATTTATTGAGTAAATTCTTCCATCTTCTTTTTCTTCTGATACATCTCTTGGAGTTTCAAGACCACCAAATAATTCAGGGCATATTAAAAGAACTGTTTTTCCTTTAATTAAATCTTTAATCTTGGGATTATAATTGTTTTTACCATTAAATTTGGTATTAGCGCCCACAAGACAGGCGCTTACAGCAATATAGTCTCTCATACCTATATTATAATATGAAAAATAAAAAACAGCACGTGCTGTTTATTATTTATTCATATGAATCAAATTCAATCTTGATCTTCTTTGAAGCTCTTGAGGCACTTGCATGTGCTATCGTTCTTATAGAATTTGCTATTCTGCCATTCTTACCAATAACCCTACCCAAATCTTCTTTGTTTACTAAAACTTGGAGAACTATTGTTTCATCAACATCAACAAAAGAAGAAATTGAAACATCATCTGGGTTAGTAACTATAGGACTTACTAGCGCAAGAATTAATTGTTCAAATTCTGTTTTCATTGTCGTCACCTATTATTTAGCGCTTTTTGAATCAGAAAATTCCTTGAGTATTCCAGCTTTTTTGAAGATATTTTTAACAGTATCTGTAGGTTGTGCACCAACTTCTAACCATTTAAATACTTTTTCTTTATCTAATTTAACTTGGTCATCACTAACCTTTGAAATTGGGTTATATGTACCAACTATTTCTAAAAAACGACCATCTCTTTTAGCGAGTGCATCAGCAGCGACTATACGATAAAAAGGTCTTTTAGCTGAACCGAATCTTTGTAATCTTAATTTAACCATAATCCCTCCTATTTTTAATACCTTATAAATTATAGTATTTAATCAAATAACTGTCAAGTATTTTTTATTGACACTTACTATTTTTGTATATTTTATTATTTTCTCATTTATTATTATGATATAATTAAGGAAAAAGGAGGGTTTATGCATTTCATTTTCTTTGGCCCTAGTAGTGATGATGCGATGAATAGAGTTCAAGAAGCATTAGGTCATGTTAGGGATACTTTAAATTTCAATTGGACTTTTATATTCATTCTAGCTGTAGTATTCTATGTTTATTGGACAGAAATCAAAAACAAAAATTATGATGCAGTTATAGCTGGTATCGCTCTTTATTCAGTTCACTGGTTATATGAAATAGTTAACGCTATAATTTGTAAGATTACAGGATATCCACTATGGTGTGTATCAGGTGAAAGTACCACTTTTATTCTTTTAATAGGTGTTTGTTGGGAATTATCTATGATGTTCTCAATTGCAGGTATTATCTCATATAAAATGTTAGGCGATGATCCTGATAAAGTGTTATTTGAAAAAGGTAAGTTCAAAATAACAATGAGACTAGCTGGAGCTATTGGAATGGCATTTCTATTTGCTATTATTGAATCTTTCCTCGCTGGAACAGAAAACGGATCATTTATTTGGGTATATAAATGGTGGGGAGTACTTCCTGTATTCATCACAACATATATTCCGTTCTTCTTAGCAAGTAACTTCGTTCCTAAGATGCAACCAAAAACAAAGAAGATATTCTTATTCTCTTTAATTGGACTAAATATACTTCTACTTGCTATATTAATTCCACTTCATATTATTTAAAAAAAGAAGTATCAAATGATACTTCTTTTATTTTACCTTGCTTAGGATAGTCCAAGCTTGAAATGTATTGAATGCTCCTTGAAGGAAGAGTGGCATTATATTGAATTTCTTCTTTCCATCAAGAGTATGAAGCATATCCATTTCTTCTTTTGTAAATGAGAAATCAAATACATCTATATTTTCTTTAAGGTGTTCTATTGATTTAGTTCCTGGAAAAACTATATATCCTTCTTCTATGTGCCATCTAATAATGATTTGAGCACTTGTTTTATGATATTTTTCTTTTAAAGAAGTTATAATCTCATTATTCATAAGTTCTTTATAACCTCTTGCGAGAGGAAACCAACTCTCGATTAAAACACCTTTATCTTTTGTATAATTATTTAAATCATGTTGTTGTCTAAAAGGATGGCATTCAATCTGATGAATCTGTGGACATATTTTTGCATTAGATAGTATTTTATCTAATCTCTTTTTAGATTCAAAATTAGAAATACCAATAGATTTAACTTTTCCTTCTTCAACTAATTCTTCTAAAGCTTTGTAAGCTTTAAGATAAGCACCAGTTTGTTGGTGAAGCAAAACGAGATCAATATAATCTAGTCCCATTCTATCTAACATTTCATATACTGCTTCTTTAGCTTTCCTAAATTCACTAGGCCAAATTTTAGATGTGATAAAGAGCTCTTTTCTATCAACGCCTGATTCTTTGATAGCTTCTCCAACTTCTCTTTCATTTCCATAAATGTGAGCGGTATCAATCAGCCTATAACCAATTTTTATCGCATTAATACATACATCTTTTGTGATTTCTTTTGGAATATCACATACTCCAAGACCAAATTGTGGAATTTCAAGTCCGTTATTCATTTTTAAGTATATTTGATTCATTTGAAACCTCCTTATATTTCTTATTATATTCTCTTACTAATTTTGCCCCATTAGTTCTATTATAAGAACAACCTTTACAAGTATTATTCTTAGCCCCATCTTTAATTATTCCAAAATATATAACTAGTCCTAATAAGATTATAACGGTTATTAAGACAATTAAATCTACTTCATTCATGGGCTAAATTGAAATCAAAAGTTGAACAAGTCCAATCAAACTTCCAAGAACCCAAGCAAGTAATGTTTGGAATAAGACGGCTTTAAACATATCTTTATAGTTCCCAAATTCCTTTCTCATTGTGCTTATTGCGCCTATACATGGGGCACTAAAGATATTAAATACCATATAGGCATAGGCAGTAATAGGTGTAAAGAAACTAAATATCTGACTATTAAAGATTGCTTCATTATCGCTCACTTTTGCGATAACAGACATTGAAGAAATAACTTGTTCTTTTGCGACTAAGCCTTGAATAGCTGATACACTCGCAGCCCAACTGTTATTCCCACCAAGAATGAAGTAAAAGAACCAAGAGAACGCATTACCGATAGATGCTAGAATGGAATTCTCTATTAAAATATTTTCTCCATCTACATATTCAAATCTCCAAGTAAATGAACTTAAGAACCATATAATCACACTGAAGATGAAAATAATTGTTCCAGCTCTTTTAATGAATGCTAATGTTTTATCATAAACATCTTTAAATACATATTTAAAACTTGGAAGTTTATATTCAGGTAGTTCCGCAACAAATGTAGACTCATGTCCTTTATAAAATAACTTCTTTAAGATATATCCTGATAACAATATTATCAAAAATGCTATTAAATAAAGACTAAATGATACTAGCCATGATGAACTACCAAAAAAGAATGATGAGAATAATACAATTATTGGTAATTTAGCATTACATGGAATAAATGGTGTTAGCAATATAGATAAGTGTCTTTCATCTTTATCTTCTATAGTCCTACAGCTCATTATAGCTGGAACACTACAACCACTTCCTACGATAAAAGGAACTAAGCTCTTCCCAGATAAGCCGAATTTATGAAATACTCTATCTAAGAAGAAAGATATACGAGACATATATCCACTAGTCTCTAAAATTGCAAGCAAGGTGAAAAGTACGATTATTTGAGGGATGAAATTACACACAGCGCCAACTCCCGCAATGATACCACGAGATACTAGTGATGCACTAATAGGACTACCTCCAGCATTTAATATCAATTCTTCAAGTAGTGGGCCAAGTCCTTTAATACTAGATGAACCATTGAATAGAGAATCTATTAGATCTACTGTATATCTTCCAACTACTCCTACGGTCAAAAGATAGACAAGTCCCATAATCACAATAAAAATAGGTATCGCAAGATATTTATTCAATAATATTTTATCTAGTTTATCAGTAATAGTGTTTTCTCTTTTAGTGCGTTTGACACTATCTTTTAAGATGGATTCTATAAACTGATATCTTAAGCTTGCGATGAGCTGTTCACCATCCATATCATATTTCTTTTCAATATCTTGGCTTCTACTTTCTAATATTTCATTATTTAATATTTGAAAAGCTCTATCGTGTTCTATTATTTTTACGGATGCGAATCTCTTATTATCTATAGATTCATTAAATGATGAGCTGATTTCATTAATTAATTTTTCTACATCATTTGGATATATTTTAAGATTTGAATTCTTCTTATAATTACCTTCTTTTATCGTTGATATAAGATTATCGATATTTGTCCCATTTTTAGCGGAAATCTTAATGATTGTTACACCAAGCGCATCAGATAATTTATCTATATCAATATTTATCCCATGGCTTTCTAAAATATCAACCATATTTAAGGCGATTACAGTATCTATTCCAGTTTCAAGAAGTTGAGTTGAAAGATATAGAGATCTTTCGATACTTGTTGAATCGATGATGTTTAGTATTACATCTACTTTTTCCTCAAACAAAAACTTCCTGGATACTTCTTCTTCAAGTGTATAAGGGCTCAAAGAATATATTCCAGGTAAATCTACAATTTCTATATCACTACCTTTTATTCTACCTTCTTTTTTCTCAATGGTTACGCCAGGCCAATTGCCCACTTTTTGATTAGAACCAGTTAGTTCGTTAAAAAGAGTTGTTTTACCACTGTTTTGATTTCCATAAAGACCAACTATCATTATTCAACTACCCTTATATCAATTCCATACATATCTTCTTTTCTAAGGCATAATTCATAGCCTCTTAAAGATATATCAATAGGATCTCCAAGAGGTGCAATTTTCTTTATTTCAATTATTACACCTTTAGTTATTCCCATATCTAATAGTCTTCTTCTTAAGGCATTATTGTCATTATGAAAATTGAGCACAACGCATCTTTGCCCTCTTTTTAAATCTGACAAATGTCCTTCTTCACCGACTTTTAATGTTTTAAATTTTTGCATATAACCTAAATATAGTGAACTTTACTTTCTTCGTATTGAGTTCTCTCTTCCTTAATTTCATTTGCATATCCAATATGGATAAGGCCTAATGGATGGACATCATCTTCTAAATTTAGTATTTCTTTAACTAAAGAAGATCTATCTAAATGAGGAAATAGTCCACACCAAAGTGAACCAAGTCCTAGTTCAGTTGCTTCAAGCAATATATTTTCTATTGCAGCGCTGACATCATGAATCCAAAAACCATTTAGTTCATCGAGCGAATTATTTAGAGTTTTAACTCTTCCTGCACATACAATAATTAATGGAGAATTTTTATCAGTATATGGAGATACTTTTTTTACTTTATCTTGAATCTCTTTATCTTTTATAACATAAAATTCCCAAGGTCTCATATTTTTTGCGCTTGGCGCAGCCATAGCAGCAATCAACAATTTTTCTATATCTTCATCTTTGACTATAGTGTCTTTAAAGTCTCTTATGCTTCTTCTTTTAAGTATTGCATCTAATGTATTCATATTTGCCTCCTTATGAATATTATATATAAATAAAATAAAAAAAGAAGCGAAAACTTCTTTTTTTTATCATTTTTCTTATTTCAAAGCTTCAGAAACAGCAACTGCAACAGCAACTGTTGCACCAACCATAGGGTTATTGCCCATGCCAAGGAATCCCATCATTTCAACGTGTGCAGGAACAGATGATGAACCAGCAAATTGAGCATCACTATGCATTCTTCCCATAGTATCAGTCATACCATATGAAGCAGGACCTGCGGCCATATTATCTGGATGAAGAGTTCTACCAGTTCCACCACCAGATGCAACACTGAAATATTTCTTGCCTTGTTCAATGCATTCTTTTTTATATGTTCCAGCAACTGGATGTTGGAAACGAGTTGGGTTAGTTGAGTTACCAGTAATAGAAACATCAACACCTTCTTTGTGCATAATAGCAACGCCTTCTCTTACATCATCAGCACCATAACATCTAACTTGTGCTCTTTCAGTTTTAGAATAAGCTATTTCTTTTACAACTGTAAGTTCAGATGTGTAATAATCAAACTTAGTTTGAACATATGTGAAACCATTTATTCTTGAAATGATTTGAGCAGCATCTTTTCCAAGACCATTTAAGATAACTCTTAAAGGTTCTTTTCTTGCTTTATTTGCGTTTTTAACGATGCCAATTGCGCCTTCAGCAGCAGCGAATGATTCATGGCCAGCAAGGAATGCAAAACATTTAGTTTCATCGCGGAGTAACATAGCTCCTAAATTGCCATGACCAAGTCCAACTTTTCTATCATCAGCAACTGAACCAGGAATACAGAAACTTTGAAGTCCAATACCTATTGCTTCTGCAGCTTCAGCAGCAGTCTTAACTCCCTTTTTTAGAGCTATTGCAGCACCTACTGAATATGCCCATCCAGCATTTTCAAAGGCAATTGGTTGAATGCTTTTAACGATTTCATATGGATCAAAGCCTTTAGCTTTACAAATTTCACGTGCACTTTCTACACTAGAAATACCATATTCTTTTAAAACGCTATTAATCTTATCTATTCTTCTTTCATAACTTTCAAATAATGCCATTTTAATAGTCCCCCTTATTCCTTACGTGGATCAACATATTGGAAAGCATTATCGAATTGACCATAATGGTTTTTAGCTTTCGCTAATGCTTCATTAGCATCTACACCATTCTTAATTGCATCCATCATCTTTCCAAGACTAACGAATTCATAACCAATTATTTCTTTATTTTCATTTAAAGCAATTCTAGTTACATAACCTTCTGTGAGTTCTAAATATCTAGGGCCTTTTTCTTTAGTCGCATACATTGTACCGATTTGAGAACGAAGTCCTTTTCCTAAATCTTCTAGTCCACCACCAATTGGGAGCCCGCCTTCACTGAATGCAGTTTGAGTTCTACCATAAACAATTTGTAAGAAGAGTTCTCTCATTGCAGTATTGATTGCATCACATACAAGATCAGTATTTAGTGCTTCAAGAATAGTTTTACCAATCAATATTTCAGAAGCCATAGCTGCAGAATGAGTCATTCCTGAACAACCTATTGTTTCAACTAATGCTTCTTCAATAATTCCATCTTTAACATTTAGTGTTAGTTTGCACGCGCCTTGTTGAGGAGCACACCAACCAATACCGTGTGTTAAGCCACTAATATCTTTTATTTCTTTTGCTTGAACCCATTTCCCTTCTTCTGGAATTGGAGCTGGTCCATGATATGCACCTTTTTTAATAGGACACATTTTTTCAACTTCTGTTGTATAAATCATAACAATCCTCCTTATATATTTAACCTTAAATATTATATAATATTTGTATTGTAATTTCAATTAAAACAATTTTGGATAAAAAAATAGAGCACTTGGCTCTATTTTCTTTAAAATTATTTTTCGCTTGTGACAAATGTCGCAGCTTGTTTGTCCTTCCTAAATACCACTATTGTTGTTTCAGTTAATGGAGATAATGCTTCCATCTTTTGTGGAGGACACGCGAAGATTATTTGAACACTTAAGTGTGAAATGAATTCCATCATCGCTTTAATTCTATTGTTATCCATCTTATCGAATACCTCATCAAAAATTATTAGTCCAATAGAATCATCTAGTCCACTCTTTTGTGCTTTATCGAATAATCTCACAAATGATGCGAGAATAGCTACATAGAATGGGATTTGTGTTTCACCACCTGATTTCTCTTTAGATATATTAGAGAAATAGAATACATCACTTCCAGATATAATCTTGATATCATAATCCATATATGTTCTATAATCTGTGTATTTGTTTAAGTTACCTTGTGAATTCTCTTCATCTTGAGATAGGTTGTTGAAGAGTTCATCTAATTCTTGATTATATTTTCTTTCGAATTCTTCATCAAAAATTGAATACCCAAGATTAGTTGAGATGTCGCTTACAATCATATCATAAATTGCGCCAAATTCTTTTGATTTTGGGAAAATGAATTGATATTTATCAGGGCCAAATGATATCTTATCAAGTGTTTCATTAATCTTAGATATCTCATCTTGAGCTTCTAAAATATAACTTCTAAGTTTAGATAAGAAATCTTCTTTGAAGAGTTTTTCAGCATCTTCTCTAGATTCTCTTACCTTAGCTTCATATTTGACAAGCTCACTCTTGACAAGTTTGTCTTGTTCATCTAGGAACTGTTTCATAAACTCATAACCAGGACTGAATGGTCTATTATATTTAGTAATATAATTTGTTTGAACCATCACAAGTCCTCTCTCAAGTGACTTGATTGAATCTAGGGCATCAGTTATTTCTTTAGTATAAGATGTTTGAATATCTCTAAAAGATCTACCTTTTTCTATTTCATCATTGAAGAGTTTTTCAGCTCTTTCTTTGTAATCTAAATGTTCATCTTCAATAGCTTTAAGTTTAAAATCTATTTCCTTATTTTCATTAAGTAATGCTATTATATCGTTATTGATTTGTTCAATAGCTTGCTTCTTACTACCAAGAGATATCTGTTCAGTGCTCTTTCTTTGTTCTAGAATTCTAATTCCTTCTAATACATTTTCGTATTCTTTTCTTAGTTCATTTACACTTGTTAATACTAGATTCTTTTTCTTTTCTTTTAATTCTTCAAGTTCAATCTTAGTATTGATTTCATCTTTTAAGTTCTTTAAGAGTTCAATTAAATAATTAATATTTAGTGATTGAACTAAATCTTTAATCTCTTTAATTCTTGATAATTCATTAGAGATATTTTGGAATTCTTGTTTTAATACTTCGCCAAGCTTATTATATTTTTCGCTTTGTTTTTCTTTAGCACTTCTTCCTATAAATGGTTTTTCTGTATTTGGATTTAGATATCTTGTGACAAAGCCTCTATAAAGCATTCCACTCTTGGTGATTGATTGAGAATATTTATCTAAATCATGAACATCACTAACCATAATCAAACTTCCCGCAAGATAATTGATATAGCATCTTGCATCCTTGTTTTCAGTTTCAATAATAGATGCGAGAGAATTAGGTTGATATCTATCAAAATCTTGAATCTTCTTAGTATTTAATAGATTAATTCCATATATCTTTTTACTCTTGAAATTGTTGTAACAATCTAGACAGTCATTATAATATTTTGGTTCAACAATTAAAGTGAATCTTTGATTACCTAAGAAATCTTCTATAGTATCTTGCCAAGAGGAATCTTTAACTTCAATAATTTCAGCTAGAATATGGACACTTATTTGTTCACCATATAAATTCTTTAGATGTTCTTCCATTTGACGTCTAAGTTCAACTATTTCTTCTCTATATGGAATATCATTCTTAGATAGAAGTGATAATGATTTATAGACATCTTGGATTTTATTTAGAGTATCAGTTTTCTTGATGTTTAAGCTTGTCTCTTCTTTGATTAGTTGATCTTTTTTCTTTTCAACTACATCTTGAATATTTTTGAATTTGTTTTGAGCATCTATTACATTATCTATAGTGTCGATACTTAAATTAACTTTTGATAATTCTTGAGCGAACTTTTTATCTTGTAGAGATAAAGAATTGATATCTTCTTTGAATTCCAAAGTTTTTCTTTCAAATTCTCTTCTTTTTTCTTGAAGATATTTGAGATCATTTTCAGCTCTTTTTATATCTTTATCATATAATTCACTAGCTCTAAAATCTTTATCTTGAGATAAAGAAGCATACATTTCTTTAGATTTTTCATCTTCTCTTTCTATATCTTTCTTTATCTTTTCTATTTTTTCGCTTATTGCATCTAGTTCACTATCTGCTTTAGATGCGAGTTTTGTTTTTTGTTCTATTTTTAATTTATTATCTGATCTTGTTAAATCAGTTAATAAATAATTATAGAAATCTTGATTTTCTTTAAGTTCCTTAATTGTATAGTAACTTGATGAGATTTTATCTAATTCTTCAATTTTAGCTTTAGTAGCTTTAAGGATAGTTTCAAATTCTTTGTAAGATCTAATAGATTCTTTGATGTTTTTAACATCTATTTCTTTTTCATCAAGTAGATGTTTATAGATATAATCTTTAACATCTGTGATAGGTTTAAAAGCTAAAGCTTTTGGAAGAAGAGTGAAGTATTTTTCACTAACACCACCCATTTTATTTCTGAATGCTGATTTAGCTTCTTTTCTTGTTTGGAAGATGTATGGAGTAACTTTATCTTTCTTGAAATCTTGAGAATTCTTAACTATATAATCTTCTGTGATGAAATATTCATCTTTCATAGGACCATCTATTATATAGAATGTTACTTTTGGTGGTTGAACATTACCGATAACATCTATTACAGCACCTAAACAGAAGAATTTTTCATGCTTTTCTGAATAAAATTCTAGACATACATGACCAGATAAATCGTAATCTCTTAAATATTCTTGATCTAGTGAACCAAGTTTACATTTAACATATCCTCTTAAATCTCTTTTACCTTTATCATTGGCAGCTAGGTTAAAGTTTTGGTCTCCTGCAGTTAATACGAAACTGATGGCATCAAGGATAGTGGACTTACCTGATGCATTGATACCAGTCATTAGGATATTTCCTTTAACATTTATAGTTTCATTTTCAAAATAGTGCCAATTGATGAGTCTAATCTTAGTTAACTGTTTCATCTATCTCATCTCCTTTCCCATTTTCTAATTGAATAATGTAGTTATAACATTCTTGAATGTTCATAACTGGAATTAAAAGAGTAATTGTTGAGAATATTAAGAGCTTTGTTGAAGACATCTGCATATCTCCAAGATTATCTATGATATTGTATTTTTTAAATAATCTAAGTGCACTTAATAGTTCAGTTTTAAATATCTTTCTCTTGAAACCAAAGGATTGGTACTTGTTGTGTATTTCATCAATTGTAATCTGAACAGTATTATTTAGGGTTGTATTGATTAATTTTTCTTGATATAGAATTCTTAAGATAAGAATTATATAAGTTTCTTCTTTTTTGAGTTTAAGGCTGCCTTGTGAATAGTTGTTTTTAAGTTGAATGCAGCCAAGTTCATTGTTAATTATAACTTCATCCCCTAAGATAGCGAAGAATTCATCAAAGAATTGTTTATAGTTTACAACGAAATAATATTGTTTTGTGTTGTCTTTTTTATCTCTAGACAAATAGTTACATGAGAGAAGTTGATTACATATTTTTTGGAATGTTTCTTGTACATCCCTTGGTTGAGCGGATAATTGTTCTAATAACATTTTTTATCTCCTTTCAATAGCGAAATTCTTGATATAGAAATTGTTTGTTTCTATATAGTTTTCTTTTTCTAAAATAGTATATTCATTAAAGCCTGATGCATAAATTACTATGTACAGTAATTTTAAGATGTCATCTCTTGTCGCATCCATTTTAACGAAATCACCTACTTCTTTAAATGAACCAGGTTCTATCATTCCATCTAGTACCATTTGAATATCTTCTTCTGAATATGTAGCTTTAAATGATTCTAAGAATGATTCTCTTAATGATGATAAATCTATCCTTTCTTTAGTTAATGCATTTATCTCTTGTTTCTTGTATGTTCCTCTTGGAACACTGAGTGATGATTGATTAATGCTCTTGTAGACATTTAGATCAAATAACATCTTGATATCATTAAATCCACTATCACTTTGGCCTTTCTTAACTTTTTCTGTGTAATGTTTAATTATAAAGTTAAGTATTCCTGCAACATCTGTCGCATCATTTAAGAGATATTTAACTTTAGCGAGAGTTTGGGATACATAATCTCTATTCTTCTTATCGATTTCATCCATAATCGAATCTAGAGAATTATAGATATCTATACAGTCATTGATTTGCTTATTAGCTTTAAACTGAGCAAGTGTTGCATCATTTCCAGATATAAACAAATAGTCATTGGCGATAATTGCCATAATATCTCCATTTTCCTGCATCGCTTCTAACTTATGGATAATATCGAGTTTATATTTGTTGATGTTATCAAAAGTTTTGAGTCTAAAGTATGCATTATCCATGACTTCTTCTTTGTACTGTGCTAAGAGCTCAACTAATTCTTTGATGTTTTCTTTTTTATCTATCAGTTGAATAAATTCTCTTAACTTATGATCTACTTTTCTTATCTCTCTTACAAAGTTGATGGTATTTTTGTACACTTGGCTTAAGAGAAGACCATAGTCAAATGTTTTTGAATTAAGCAAAGAATAAATTGTAAAGATATAACCCTTAAATGCTTTTTCTTGTGAATCAAGAGTGAAGTTATCATTGAAAAGGGAATATTCTGAATCTTTCTTAATTTCTATTAATGCAAGTATGATGCTTATCGCATAATCATTAAAATTTAGTATCTCCAGATAATCATTTGTGACATCTATTATAATCCAACCTGTTTTCTCAAGACGTCTTAGGAAATAGTTGGCTAGTTCACGATAACTTGGAATTTCTTCTTCCTCATCTTCCAAAGAGAATTCTAAAAAACCTACTTGGCTTTCTTCAAGTAATTCACAAATTATGTCCCTAGCTTCATCCTTAGGCATACCAAGAATTGAACCAGTTTCATATTTCTCATATACACGAATCAAAGCTTCAATGTATAGAGATTTATGCTTAGATTGAAATAGATTAAAAAAATTCTCTGGAAGTATTTTATTGAAATCCATAAAAACACTCCTTTTTTTAATTATTTAAACTAAACAATTATATTATAAATTATAATAAAAATAAATTCAACATATTTTTATATATTTTTTAATATTTTTAATTTTTTATTATTAAAAAATTAAATTTTAAAATATTTGACACTTCTTTTCAAACATTAAAAAAGGCCGATTTCTCAGCCTTTTAGACATTTTAATCTATTCTTGTTTCTCTTCTTTGATTGTTAGTTTGAATATTAAATGTAGTGTTATAGCGCCTATTGAGTTCCCCAAGATATAAAAAACAAAGGCTAGAAATGCGAAATATGTGAATGATTGATAACCAGTAATGTAATAGAATAAATTGGCTATACAGTGTTCGAAACCTGCTAAGATAAACACCATAATTGAAAGTACTGTAGTAAATAAATTCTTCGATTTCTTATATAATAGAACTGCAAGTTCTATCATTACACCACACATTATTGAATCGAATAATATTTGGTACCACTCTTTACTTAATTTAGATGCTACTACTTCTGCTGACTTAATTACTAGGTCTCCATTTAGAAGCCCCACTAAAGCTATGAGGCCAATTCCTACAAAATTAAATAGTAAAGTTATTAATAAATTTATTATACATTTTGAATTTAGTTCAATAGATCCAATCTTTCCTGTAAATAGGTTAGCTTCAAGTAAAAACACAGAAATTAAACCTAAAGAGAATAAACATGATCCGATGACTTTATAGCCTAAGTTCAACATAATTATATAGATGTATGAACCAATTCCTATTAAAATACCCGCTAAAATTGATTTAAAAATATTATTTTTCATATAACCCTCTATTTCAAAAAGCAATATTTTTACACACTATTATAGCACATATAAACTAAAGAGTAATTATTATTCAAATCTTTCATTTTTTATTTTTTTTAGTTATAGTATATAATAATAACTAGGAGAAGATGTCAATTATATTGACGCCTATAACTGGATGAAGCATATTATACAAAATGGTTTTGTAGGCAACCTTAATATGTATAGTCTTGTCTTTATCGTTACACGATAATCAATTTATTTCTTCTCCTTTTCTTTTAAGTATTGTGCTAGAAAAATTAACGTCTTATGATAGTTGGTTAAAATACTATCAATATAAAAACAATAATAAATTTGTGAAAGAATGCGAGAAAAACGCACTTTTTAATTTCATAAATAATCAAGAATATTATGAAATATCTAAAAAAATAGTTGATGGTTCATATGTTTTTTCTCATCCAACAAAACATATTATAAACAAACATTCATCAAACAAAAAAAGAATTGTATATAGTTTTAAAGAGGATGAGATGATGATATTAAAATATATCTCATATCTTCTTTATAAATACGACTATTTATTCGAAAATAATTTGTATTCTTTTAGGAAAAATATAAGTATCAAAGATGCGATAAATAGTCTAAGAAGAATAAAGAATTTATCTAAGATGTATGGCTTTAAACTAGATATTTCTAATTATTTCAATAGTATAGATCCAAATATTTTATTAGATAATTTAAGAAAAGACACTGATGTGGATTTCTATTTATTTTCAAAGAAGATTCTTCTAGATGAATATGTGATAGATAATGATAAATTAATAAGCGAGAAAAAAGGAGTTCTTGCGGGAAGTCCTATTTCTTCTTTTTACGCAAATTACTATATAAGAGAAATTGATTCATATTTTAAGAATGAGAAAGTGTTCTATATTAGATACGCAGATGACATCATCATTTTTTCAAATACTAAAGAAGAACTTGATATATATTCAAATAAGCTTATTGAGTTATTAAAGAAATATAAACTCAGTGTCAATGAAGATAAAGTTAAATATTTTATGCCAAATGATAATATAGAATTTTTAGGATTTGAGTTTATGAAAAATGATATCAATCTCACTAATCACACTATCTTAAAAATGAAAAGTAAGATTAAAAGAAGCGCTAGAAGTTATAGAAGATGGATTAAAAGAAAAAATCTTTATCCAATTGTCGCTTTAAAGAGTATGATAAAGAAATACAATCATAAATTTTTTGGAAGTGATAATAATGAATTGTCTTGGAAATATTGGTTCTTCCCTGTGATAACTAAACATGATAAACTCAATGAAATAGATAAATATCTTCAAGATAATTTAAGATTTGTCTACACTGGAAAGCACAACAAAAGAAACCTAGAAAAGGTTCCATATTCTGTGCTTAAAAAATTAGGTTATAAAACCTTAGTAAATGAATATTATTTATTTCTTGATATGATAAACAAGGTGTAAGAAGCCATATCCATCTCTACTTCTTTCAGGTTCATAGATAATATATAGATTATTATTATCCCATCTCACATCAGTAGAACGTCTAAATCCCATTCTTATCATATCTTCTTCATAATTCCTAAAATCATCTAAAGAAACGTTATTGAAATCCATTGTGTATCTATCATAATCGATTTCTTTTTTTTCTTTTTCATATGTGCAATTTCCTTGGAATCTTGGGAAGAGATCATATTTAGCCGGAATTCTTGCGAGTTTTACTTCTCTTTTTCTATTCTCATTCTCAAAATCACTATAGGAATAATCACTTTCTCTTCTTTCATAATTATCTTGTCTAGTTCCTTGAGCTTTATTGAAGAATTTTCTGATGTATTTCTTGATTGTGCTAATAATACTCATAAAATAACCTCCTAAATGTATAAGCGCCCTATGACTATAATTTAACATAAGATTTGAATAAATAAAAATAAAAAAAATAAAAGTTTAATAACCTTTATTTTCTTTTTCTAAAGAATGAGCCGAATCCAGTATCATTTTTTTGATTAAAGATTGAAGCTAACATTTCTTTTTGTTCTAAAGATAAGTTCTTAGGTGTTTCCACAACTAAATTGATAAATAAATCTCCTTTAACTTTAGTTCTAATATTAGGGACTCCTCTACCTTTAAGTTTTAATATAGTATCAGTTTGAGTTCCTTCTGGGATTACTAAGTTATCTTCACCATAAGGAGTTTCTATTTTCTTGTTTACTCCTAAGGCTGCCTCAGCAAAATTTATCTTTACAGTTGAATATAGGTTGTCACCTTTTCTTTGGAATCTAGGATCTTCTTTTACTACGAATTGAAGATATAAGTTTCCATTTGGACCACCATTATATCCTTTATCACCAAACCCAGTAAAACGAATTTGTTGACCAGTATCGATTCCTACTGGGATTTCTACAGTTAGAGTCTTAGTAGTTTTAACTTTTCCTTCGCCTTTACATACATGACATTTATTTTTAATATATTTACCAGTTCCAGAACAATATGAACAAGTTCTTCTTGTTTGAGTTACGCCAAATAAAGATTGCATCTGTTCGATGACGCTACCTCTACCATTACATTTAGGACACGTTACTATATCAGAAACGCTTTCTGCACCACTCCCATTACAATGACTACATGTTTCATAGTATGGAACTGTGATAGATGTTTTCTTACCAAATATACAATCATTTAAAGATACAGCCATTCTTTTTTGAATATCTTGACCCTGTTGTGGGCCAGATGAGCTTTCTCTTCTAGATGATCCACCAAAGAAACTTGAGAAGATATCTCCAAGATCTTCAAAACTACTAGAAAAACCAGAAAAACCAGAAAAACCATCTCCAAATCCTTGGAAGTTTTGACTAGGGTCAGCACTTCCATATTTATCATAATTTGATCTTTTTTGTGGATCAGAAAGACAATCATAAGCTTCCTGCACCTCTTTGAATTTTTCTTGTGCACTTGGCTCATGATTTATATCTGGATGGTACTTTTTAGCAAGTGTTCTATAGGCTTTTTTTATCTCATCTTCAGATGCACCTTTAGATACACCTAAAGTCTCATAATAATCTTTTTTAGATGCCATATTTACCTCTTAAGCCCAGTCAATTGACTGGGCTTTAATTATATTATACTTCTTTATAATCTGCGTCGAATATATCTTGGTCTTGACCATTTCCGTTATTTGTTCCTGGTCCACCTTGATTATTATTTCCACCATTATTGTTGTTTTGTTTCTTTGCTTCTTCTTCGTATATTCTTTGTGCTAAACCTTGTGCAGCTTTTTCAAGTGCTTCTTTCTTTGCTTTGATATCATCTAAATTGTTACCCTTTAGAGCTTCTTCTAATTCTTTTGATTTAGCTTCTATATCTGATTTTTCATTTTCAGATACTTTATCACCATATTCTTCGAGTGACTTTCTTACACTAAAGAGTAATGTATCAGCATCATTTCTTAAATCAACTGCTTCTTTTTTCTTCTTATCAGCTTGTTCATTAGCTTTAGCTTCATTGACCATTCTTTCAATATCTGCTTCTGATAGATTTGAAGATGATTGGATAGTAATTCTATTTTCTTTACCAGTTCCTAAGTTCTTCGCAGTAACATTTAAGATTGAGTTAGCATCGATATCGAACTTAACTTCGATTTGAGGTGTACCACGACGTGCTGGTGGGATATCAGCGAGTTGGAATACTCCAAGTTCTTTATTATCAGCAGCCATAGGACGTTCACCTTGAAGTACTCTTATATCTACTGCTGGTTGGTTGTCAACTGCAGTTGAGAATACTTGAGATTTAGATGTTGGGATAGTTGTATTTCTATCAATTAATTTAGTGAATACACCACCAAGAGTTTCAATACCTAGTGAAAGTGGTGTAACATCGAGTAGTAATACATCTTTAACATCGCCTTTAAGTACTCCGCCTTGAATTGCAGCACCCATTGCAACACATTCATCAGGGTTAACTGATTTATTTGGTTCTCTACCAAATGTTTTTCTTACATATTCTTGAACAGCTGGAATTCTTGTTGAACCACCAACTAGTAATACTTCATCCAATTTAGATGCAGATAATTTAGCATCACTCATAGCTCTATTTACTGAAATACCACATTTTTCAATTAAATCACTTGTGAGTTCGTTGAATTTAGCACGAGTCATCGTTTTCTCTAGGTGTACAGGCATGCCATCTTGCATTGTGATAAATGGAAGAGAAATAGTTGTTTGCATAGTGCCAGATAGTTCAATCTTAGCTTTTTCTGATGCATCTTTTAGTCTTTGCATTGCCATTTTATCTTTAGATAAATCAACACCATTGTCTTTCTTGAATTCACTTATTAGATAATCGATGATTCTTTGGTCGAAGTCATCACCACCAAGATGTGTATCACCACTAGTTGATAATACTTCAAATGTTCCATCCGCAAGATTTAAAATAGAGACATCAAATGTTCCACCACCAAGGTCAAATACTAGAACAGTTTGATCTTTTTCTTTTTTATCTATACCAAATGCTAGGGCACTTGCTGTAGGTTCATTGATAATACGTTTTACATCTAGACCTGCAATCTTACCAGCATCCTTAGTTGCTTGACGTTGTTGGTCATTGAAGTATGCAGGGACTGTAATTACAGCTTCAGTTACAGGTTCACCTAGATAAGCTTCCGCAGTTCTCTTCATTGATTGAAGTATCATTGCGCTTATTTCTTGTGGTGTGTAACTCTTACCTGTAGATTTAATAGATACTTTTTCATTAGTACCCATTAATCTTTTAATGGATCTCACTGTATCAGGGTTAGTAATAGCTTGTCTTTTCGCAACTTCACCAACTTGAATTTCACCATTTTTGAATGCTACTACTGAAGGAGTAGTTCTGCCGCCTTCTGGATTAGTGATAACCTTAGCTTCACCTGCTTCCATTATAGCGACACATGAATTTGTTGTTCCTAAATCGATTCCTATAATTTTTGACATAATATATATTCTCCTTTTTCTTATTATTCTTCTTTAGCTTCTGATTCACAAGAATCATTTATTTGATTTATGATTACGCTCGCAGGTCTTAAGACTCTATCTTTATACATGTAGCCTTTCATAAATACTTTTAAGACTTCTTGGTCAGCCTTTTCTTTATCTTCCATCTGACCTATTGAAATCATATAATTTGGATCAAATTCTTTTCCTAGAGTTTCAATTTCTATAACGCCTTCTTTATTAAGGCAATTTATCAATTGACTTCTAGTCATTTCAAATCCTTTAAAATATGCTTTCATTTCATCTAATGACTGCTCTTTTTGAAGCGCTAAATCAAATGTATCTAATACATGAATGATTTCCTTGCATAGATCAAATGTTGCATATTTATAGAATCTTTCATTTTCTTCATCTATTCTTTTTTTATAGTTCTTCTGTTCGGCAAGACTTAATAAATACTTTGTATTTAATTCTTCCTTTTCTTTGAAGATCTTTTCATTCTCTTCTTTTAAAACTTTTAATTCAGCTTCAAGCCTATTCAAATCTTTTTGTGCTTCTTTTTTAGATGTTTCTTTTGCATCATCTTCAAAAACATCTACATTTACTTTTTTCTTTTTTTCCATAATATTACCTACTTTTTATATTTCTTTGATATATCTTTTGCGATATATTTCAAAAGAGGAATAACTCTTTTATAATCCATTCTAGTTGGCCCAACTAAAGCGAGATTACCTTTATCACCATTTTCATTTTCATATGGAACAGTGATAATAGTTGCGTTATCGATTGATTCAAGCCCTGTTTCTCTACCTATTCTTATATATAAGCTATCAGTAGGTGATTCTTTGATAATGTTTACTAGTTCTTTCTTTTCCAAGATGTCGATTAACTTCTTCAGTTTATTTTGATCTTGGAATTCAGGTTGAACTAACATATTAGATGAACCTGCGACATAATAATTAGTTTCAGCGAATTTCATAAATGCATCTAAGAAGTTATTGATGATTGAATCTCTATACGATAAGAATTCTTGTATTAAATGGTTATCCATGATGTAATTGAGTTTTGAAAAAACTTCATTTAGTGGTGTGTTTCTTAAAACATCATTTAAAATATCCATAATTCTTGTGAGTTCATCAATATTTACTTCTTCTTTATCAAATGAGACTTGTTTAGATTCAACATGCCCGCTATCTGTGATAACTAGCATTAAGAAATCCATCTCTTTTAAATTAACTAATTCAATTCTTGATACTTTATGCCTTGAACTATCGGGGCCTAAAGCAACAGTGGTGTAATTGGTGATTTCTGATAAAAGTGAACATGCTTTTTTGATCGCATCTTCTCTTGCTACTATTTTGTTTGAGAAAATAGTATCAACTAATTCATATGCCTTCTCTTCAAATACTTCTTCATCTTCTTGCAATAATTCCTCAACATAATATCTATATCCTTTTTCAAGAGGAACTCTACCACTAGATGAATGAGTTTTATCTAGGTATCCTTCTTTTTCTAAAAATGCCATTTCATTTCTGACTGTAGCGCTCGAAACATTAAGCCTATCACAAATAGACTTAGATCCTACAGGTTCAGCAGTTCTAACATATTCTTCTACTATAATTTTAAGAATATCTTTTTGCCTTTTATTCAACATAACATCACCACCATTTAGCAGTCTAATATTAAGAATGCTAATAACATTATACAACAACATTTTAGCACTGTCAATAGTTGATTGCTAAAAATTTATTAAAAAAATAAAAATATCTAAAGATATTTTTTTATAACAAAAAAAGTTTGAAACTTCACCACTTCATCATAATTACATACTTAATAATATTAAAACTAAAGACTACTCTATGCTCTGTAAAAAATCTTTTTGTCTATCTGATAAGCCAATATCTAATACTATTTTTTCTTTTTTAATTGGATGAATGAATTCTAGATAATATGAATGAAGCATTAATTCTTCACCATTATAATCTTTATCATATAAATCATCTCCAAGTAGAGGATGATTTAGGAAAGAAAAGACAACTCTAATTTGATGAGTTCTACCAGTTAAGAGTTCTATATCGAGAATAGAATAATTACCTATTTCTTTTATTACTTTATATTTAGTAATGGATTCTTTTCCATCATTTCTAACACATCTTCTTGTTGAGATTAGAGATTCTTTAGCTATCTTTAAAGAGATTGTATCTTCCTTTTTATCTAAAATTCCTTTAACTATTGCATAATATTTTCTTCTTAAAGAATTCTTTAAAGATAAAGAAAGATTAGATGCACTAAATCTATTTAAGGCAACCACCATAAGACCTGTCGTATATCTATCTAATCTATTGATGATATGAACTTTTGATTCAATATTATTTTCTTTAAGATAATACATGATTCCATTAAGGAGTGTATCTTCTTTTAAAGCCATAGTGGACATAACCGAAATGCCATAGTCTTTATTTATCACAAGCATTTCATTATCTTCATAGACAATATTTATATTCATATCTTTTGGATAGATTTTAGATTCTTCATCATCAAAAATAAGGGTGATAAAATCATTTTCTTTGAGTTCTTTTTTAAGATATATAATTTTTTCATCCTTTCTAATATTACCTTTAGCTTTTAGTGACTTTATAATTTTATGAGATAATCCATTTTCTTCTAAGACTTCAAGGACGCTCATTCCATCTCTAGTCGCTCTAAATTTAATTCTTTTCATAAATCAATCTAATATATGATTTTTTCCTTTTAAAGATTCTGGTTCAAAAAGTGATAAATCATTAAAATTTTGTTGGCGAAGAGCTTCATAAATGATGATTGCAGCGCTGTTTGAGACATTGAGCGCTCTAACATTTTCGCTCATTGGGATTCTCACACAATTATCTATATTATCTTTTAAGATATCAAGTGGTATTCCTGTAGACTCTTTTCCTAAAATGAAATAATAATCTTTATTTTTATCGCTATAATCAAGAGCTGTATGAGGCCTTAAGCCATATCTCGTTAAAAAGATGTATTCACCTTTATTTTTATCTTTAAATTCATTAAAAGAATTATAAATATTAAAAGAAATATTATGAGCATAATTCACACTACTTCTTTTGAGTTCCTTATCATCAAGCGAAAAACCTAATGGTCTAATTAGGTGAAGGGTTGTATTGGTTGCTTGACATGTCCTCATAATGTTACCTGTATTTTGAGGTATTTCAGGTTCAAAAAGTACTATGTGATTCATTTTTTCTTCTTTTGATTAATTATATTTCTTTCTATTATTTTTTTCTTTTCTTCTTGAACTTTTTTATTGAAGTTCTTTTTATAATTAGGTTTAACTTTTTTAGAGATAGTTCTTTTGTGCCTTAGTTCTTTTTCAGCTTCTATATTTATTTTCGATTTATAGAAATCTTTTCTGCTTCTGGCGTTTCTAACTTTTGATTCAACAATTTGATCATCCCTTATCTCTACATATTCAGTCTTTAAGCCTTTAGATTCTAGTTTATCTAAATATGAATCATCATCTAGATCATAAAAAGATATAGATATTCCATCGCTAAACATTCTTCCAGTTCTTCCAGTTCTGTGAACATAAAATTCAGTATCTTTTGGAAGTTCATAATTAATTATATGAGATATTCCTTCGATATCTAGACCTCTTGAAGTTAAATCAGTAGAAATTATATATGTATATCTTAAATCTCTTATATCTTTCATAGTTTTCTTTCTTTTTGATGGCTCCATATCACCAAAAAGATAAGTTACTCTTTTATCATCTTTAAATGAATTATAAAGATTAAGCACAGTTTCTTTTTTATTACAATAAATGATAGATAAATATGGATTAATTGAATTCATAAGTTCCTTAAGTAAAGCAACTTTATCTCTGTATTTAGATTTGATGAAATAATGAGAAATATTGAGTGGAGTTAAATCTTTTTTATTTATTTCAATAAATAAAGGATTCTTTAAATACTTCTTTAAGAATGGTTCTATAGCTACTGGGATAGTCGCACTATACACTTCAATTCTTGTATCTTCTTTAACAGTTGAGAGGATTTCATCTAAGATTGGAATAAAACCTTGGTCTAAGGTCATGTCAGCCTCATCTATAATGAATGTATTAGCTTTATAAATATTTAAAAGATTCAAATCTAGAGATAATTGTTTTAGTCTTCCTGGAGTACCAATCGCAATTTGAGGATTAGATTTTTCGAGTTTAGCTTTAGCTTTATCAATAGAATCTCCGCCTACATAAAGACGGATATCAATATCCTCTTTTTCTGCTAATTTTTTAGCCATGTCAAAGATTTGCCTCGATAATTCTCTCGTTGGAGATGATATCACAACTTGCAGATCTTTTACCTTTTTATCGATTGATAAAAAAATAGGAAATAAAAATGCATGAGTTTTTCCAGTTCCAGTTACGCTTTGAACGACTATATTTCTTTTTTCTTTTGAGCTATTTAAAACTTTCTTTTGAACTTCAGTTAATGATTTGAAACCATAAAGTTCTAAATATTCTCTTAATAATTCACTTCTTTCCATTTTTCTATCCTTTTTAACATTTTTATTATATAATAATAATGAAAATTATAAAAGGAAAAACTCATGAGAATAGATATTTTAGATTACAGCGGTTTTTGTGGTGGGGTATATAGAGCTTTATATCTTCTTGATAAAACGATAGCTCAAAATAGTGGAAAAACTATTTATCTTTTAGGCCCTATTGTTCACAATAAAGTAGTCAATGATAGATACACTAAAATGGGTGTTGAAATAATTAAAACTAAAGATTTAGACTGGCTAAAAGATGGGGACATTGTTATAATTAGTGCACATGGAATCCCAAATAGTTTAAGAGAAAAGATGAAGAGGTTTAAGGTGATTGATACTACTTGTCCTTTCGTCTTAAAGAATCAAATTAAAATAAAAGAAAGTTTGTATGATGAAATAATATTTATAGGCAAAAAGAGGCATAGTGAGACTATTGCGAGTTGTCTTGATGATAATAGAATTAAAATCATAGAATCATTAGATGATTTAAAAGGTTTTTCTTCTTCTAATGATGGAATAGTCTTCAACCAGACAACTTTTAATATAGAAAAGCTTGAGGAGATTCAAAGAGAAATAAAAAAACTTGCTCCAAATTATAAAATAGTTAATACTATGTGTGAAACACAGATTAAAATACAAAATTTCTTAAAAGAAGTTAATCCAAAATATAATTGTTTAATTATTGTTGGAGATAAAGATTCAAATAATGCGATGAGTTTATATGAGATTAGTCCATATAGAAAAACTCATTTTGTATCCAATCTTGAAGATGTGAAAAACATCAAAATAATGGATTATGATGATATTATAATAATGGGTAGCGCATCTACACCTAAAGAATTGTTAAAAGAAATAAGACAATATATAAAAAATAATGCAGTTAAACATCAAAAAGTATAATTTAAAACTTGTATTTTTTGAATAGTTTTTATATAATATAAAAAGTAAGAATTATTAGAGAGGTAACTAAAATGCCAGAATCAAGAAAAAGAAAAGTTGAAACTAAAGATGAATCTCAAATCAAACATGTGAATGTTCAAGCAACAAAAGGTGGAAAAATCTTATTAATTATTATGTGTTCTGCCATGGTACTTGGTATCTTAATAGCTGCGGTAGCTTTAATAATTCAATATCTTTCTTAATTAAATAAAATAAAAATGCGAAACATTTCGCATTTTTTTATTCTCATAAATCAAAACTAATCAAGAATTCTTTATTTCCTGATCCACCTAGTATAGGTGATTCAATTATATCTTTATATTTAATATTCTTAAGTTCTAAAAAAGATTTTATATTTTCAATTACCATGTTGTGTAATTTAGGATCTTTAACAACTCCATTTTTAATATAAACTTTTCCTAACTCAAACTGTGGTTTTATTAGCGCTATTACTTTTACTTCTTTAAAATCATTGATTACTTTTTCAAGTATAACTTCAAGCCTAACAAATGATACATCTATCACAACTAAATCAATTTTATTTAATTTAGATACATCTAGATTTAAATAATTAGTATTCTCTTTAGAGATTATTTTTTTATTATTTTTGAGTGATTCATGAAGTTGATTACTACCTGTGTCAATCGCATATATTAAAGATGCGCCATTTTGGATTAAGCAATCAGTAAAGCCTCCAGTGGATGAGCCTATATCTAAACATACTAGATTATTAGGGTTTATTTTATAATGGTTTAAAGCTTTTTCTAACTTTAGTCCGCCCTTAGATACATATTTAAGTTCATTATCATGATTAAGTTCAATTATATCTGTATCTAATACTTCATAAGATGACTTTAAAATAGGGGAACTATTCACAAATACATTCCCTTTTTTTATTTCATATTGAGCTTTATTTCTTGAATCAAAATATCCATTATTTAGAAGATATAAATCTAATCTCATAATAATTCTTTTATTCTTTCTTTAATCGATTTTTTATCCATTTTATAATCAGATCTTAATTCTTCAACACTACCAATATCTATATAATCAAGAGGGAAACTAAAGGATAATAAATCAACATTTATAGAATTATTTCTATAGAAATTATTGATGTATGAATATAGAGATGTTTCACCAGGGGCTTCTTCAACTACAACTATTTTTTGACCTAATTTAGCGATTTCCTTAAGTGAATTTGAATCAAGTGGCTTAATAAATCTTGCGTTATAAACTTCAACATCTAATTCTTTCATATCATCTTTAATATAATCAATCATGGATGAATAAGAGATAACAATAGCTTTAGGATTTATAACATTATTAACTTTAGTCCAAGTCAAGTCTTCTATATCACTTGATTCAATTTCTAAATTAGGAATAAATCTAGTTTTTTGATTTGGAATGTGGATTGCGATTGGGCCACTATATTTTAATAAAGCGAAATCTAACATCTCATATACTTCTCTCATATCACGAGGCGCAACAATCTTTAAATTAGGAATTGTTGAAAGGTATGAAATATCATATATTCCTTGGTGAGTTTTACCATTAGATGAGACGAGTCCTGCCTTATCAACCACTATCACAAGATGAATATTTTGAAGTGACACATCTTGATGAATTTGGTCATAAGCTCTTTGAAGGAATGATGAGTAAATAGGCAGGACTGTATAGTTCCCAGCCATTGCGAGAGATGCACTAAATGATGTCGCAAATTCTTCAGTGATTCCTGTATCTATAAAATCACCCTTCATTTTTTCTTTTAATTCAACCATATTTGATGAATAAGTCATCGCAGGCATTACAACTTTTAAGTTATTGTGTTTATCATAAAATTTAGATAAATATTCTGAGACAACCTCACTATAAAAGACATTCTCATTATCTTCTTTTAGAGGAAGTCCACTTTCTTTACTAAATGGAGAGACACAATGCCATGCACCTATCTCATCTTCTTCTGCGAATTTATATCCTTTTCCTTTTTTAGTTACTACGTGTAATACTACAGGTCTATTTTGTGAGTCAACATATTTAAAATATTTAAATAAATCTTTGAAATTATGGCCATCTATTGGACCATAATATTTAAAGCCCATTGCATCGAATACTGTAGGTTTATAGAACAATCTTTTAATTCCGTTCTTAATAGATTTTAAGAAACTATTCTTACCATATTTTTTAGATAAAGTGTTGTATCCCCTTGATGATCTCAAGTGATCTAACATCTTTCTTATAAATCCAACATTCTTCGAAATTGAGAAAGTATTATCATTCAAAATGATAATGGCTTTCTTATCTAAAGTAGAAAGATATTCTAAAGCTTCTATTGCTTCACCACCAGTTAAAGCTCCATCTCCAATAATAGATATAGTATCTATGTTTGATGTTAAAAAGCCTGCCTGAGCAGCAAGTGATGTAGATGCATGAGCAACATCCCATGAATCATAAGTAGATTCTTCTCTTAGAGTAAATCCAGCAAGGCCATTATGAGTTCTAAGCTTATCAAAATCTTTAGCTCTTCCAGTTAGGATTTTATGAGTATAACATTGATGTCCAACATCAAATATAAATTTGTATCCTTTAAAATATTTATGAAGGGCAATAGTTAATTCAACAACACCTAAGTTGCCACTTAAGTGTCCTCCGTTTTTAGAAACTCTATCAATTATGAATTCTCTAATTTCTTTTGATAAATCTTTTAATTCATCGATGGATAAATCATCCAAAAAATCTGGATTCTTTATTTCTTTTATATCCATGATTATTCTTCCTTTATAGTTAATTTTGCTTCAGCATTTTTTAAAAGATCATAGGCGTGTTTTGAAAGTTCTAAGCCTAAAGAATACTTCTTCACAGATTCATCTAGACTTAATTCACCACTTTCAAGTTCTTTAACTATTTGTTCTAATTCTTTCATAGTTTCTTCAAATGTCTTTTCCATCTTTAGATTCTCCTATAACAATTGATTTTATAGTACCATTTTTTAATTTCGTATCGATAATATCTCCCTCTTTAACCATAGATGCATCTTTTATAATTTGATTATCCAAATATGTTATAGAATATCCTTTATCTAGTATAGATAATGGATTTAGAAGATTTAGTTTTTGATTCAATATCAGATAACTGTGGTTATTATTGTTAACAATATTTAAATATGCATTTTTAATGTTAGATATCAAATTATCAAGTTTAGTTTTTTCTGCTTTAAGATTATTATAAGGGTTTAAAGCGTCTAATCTTAAACTCAAATTTAATATTTTTTGATTAAATGGAATTAATAGTTTGTCTTTATCTTTAAGATACACCGAATTTGAAAACTTATCAACTTTTGTTTTATTGCTTTCGATTATATTCTTAATTGTTGAATTAAGTCTTAATGACAAAGAATCAAGTTCCATTTTTAAGTCTCTTTTATCTCTTACAACATTTAAGGCAGCATCAGATGGTGTTGCGCATCTTTTATCAGCGACAAAATCACTTATCGTAAAATCAGTTTCATGACCTACTGCGCTTATTATTGGTTTTTTTGAATTATAGATTGCTTGAGCAACTATTTCTTCATTGAAAGGCCATAAATCTTCGATTGATCCACCACCACGTGCAAGAATAATTACATCTATATCATCATCTTTATTCGCAAGTTCAATCTTTTTAACTATATCGTATTTGGCATCTTCTCCTTGAACCTTCATAGGATAGAGTGTTAAATTACTGAATTGACTTCTAGATAAAATTATAGATTTTAAATCCTCAATTACTGCGCCTGTTCTTGAAGTTAAAAGGGCGATGTTTTTAGGGAATTTAGGAAATGGTTTCTTTCTTTCTTCACTGAAATAGCCAAGTGAACTAAGTTTCAGTTTTAAAGCTTCAAATTTTTGATATAAATCTCCAATTCCTTTCTCTTTTATTTCCCTTACATACATCTGATATCTACCAGATTTCTCGTACACTTCGATAGAACCTTTAACATATACTTTATCACCATCTTTAGGACTAAATGGAACATATGAAGCGTATGTTTTAAACATTATGCAAGAAAGCTGAGCGTATTCATCTTTGATTGTAAAATAAACATGCCCTGATTGATTCAAGGTGTAATTAGATATTTCTCCTTCAACTAAAACATTTTGAAGGAGTGGCATATTTGAGATAGTCTCTTTAATAATTTTAGTTAATTCTAAAACAGAAAGAGCTTTTAGTTCTTCTTGCATAAATCCTTTGCTTTATCTAAGATTTTATTATTGAAGGCAACTTGTTTGCCGTCGATATCTGAATATATTTTTGTTATTTCTAAGGCTTCGTTGATTGCGACTTGATATGGAGTATCTAAATAGAGCATCTCAAAAACACAATACTTGAGTATTGCTTTATCAACTAAATTGAGCCTATTTAAATTCCATCCAGTCATTGAATCATTTAATATCTTTTCTATTTCATCAGTGTGTTCTATGAGTTTTTCAATATTTAAGAAAATGGTATCATCTATATCTTCTTTCTCATATTTTCCACCTACTTCAAGAATATAGAGGAATTTTATTGATTCAATTCTAAAGTCGCGTCTTTGCATAATAATACCTACTTACTCTTAGATTCTTCTAAGAGATCATTTAATAAATTATAGTGACTATTTGATATAAATCTATAAAGAATTCTATTTGGGCCATATGGCACAAAGAAATCTCTATCTATTTCATATTCATATTCATCAATTAATATATTGAACACAGTTTCACTTAATGGGCAATACCCTATATAATCAGCATTTTGAGCTTGAATATCTTCTATTTGGAAATAATCAATAAATTTATATGCGAGTTCTTCGTTTCTTGCGTTATTTGTGATAGCTAAGCCATCAACCCAGATGTTAGTTATATCAGGTGCATAATAATTGAAATTGATTTCTTCATCATCGATTTCACATTGATAATATTCATCTAAATAATCGCCTGAATAAACGAGCGCAAGGTCAAGCATACCACTATGAACCATACTCTTTAAATTATCATCGCCCCAAGCTCTATATGTAACACTTTGAATTAAAGACATAGCCTCTCTTAGTTTTCCTTCATCATTTATATTTATATATTCTTCATATCCAAGAGCAATTAAAGCTAAAGAGAGAGCATCTCTTGATGAATTATACATTCCTTTATTGTAGGAATTATTTGAAAATAAAACACTAATTCCATTTTCCAATATATCTTCTTCAAGACCTTCACAATCAGTGTTATATAAGATTCCGACTGTCCCCCAAAAATAAGGGATGAAATAATTTTTATATGGAGTACATTGATGTTCTATCAGTTCTTTGGCTTCAGAAAATAGACTGTCATAATTATAATTTTCAAGTTTAGAATAATCTATTTCTTTGATTAAACCTTCTATCATCATTCTTTCAATCATATAATCTGAAATGACGACAATATCATATTTTTCATTTTTTAATTTTTGATATATTTCTTCATTTGAATTGAGTTCTGTATAGACAACTTTACAGTTGTATTCTTCTTCAAAATCCCTAACGATTGACATATCAATATAATCCCCAACATTTAAAACATATAATTTTTGGGTATTATCACATGCGATTAAAGAGAATACTAAGGCTATAAAAAGAGAGAAAATTAATAATTTCTTTTTCATACTAGAACCCCCTTCTTTATTCTTTTCGCATTTCTAATATTCATAAATGTAATGATGATTGATGCGATAAAGAAGATTATTGCATTGTATGCATAGACAGTCTTTGGAATATATCCTCTTCTCATTGAACTATCTATCCACGTTGAGACATTGAAATATTCTGTGCCAGAGACAAACATTGTGATAACGAAATCATCTATAGACATAGTGAATGCGAACATTGCGCCAGATATTATTCCTGTTGAGATTGCTGGAATCACAACTTTTAAGATTGCTTCAAATCTTCCACAACCTAAATCTCTTGCAGCTTCATAGGTGTTTTCATCTATCTGTTTTAACCTTGGGAGTACAGAGAGTACAACATAAGGAATTGAGAAGAATATATGAGATAAGAGGACAGTGAACATTCCTCTTTCAAGCCCAAACAAAGTTTGGAATAAAACAAATACTAGTAATAATAAGAAACCAGTAACTATATCAGGGTTAACTATAGGCATATTGTTCAATATGTTGAAGAATGTTCTATGTTTCTTATTGAATGAATGAATACCTATCGCAAACATTGTACCAAATATAGTTGAAATGGTTGTTGATAAAATTGTAACTAAGAATGTATTAACTATCGCAACTTTTAAACTATCAATATTTGAAATAAATTTATTATCGATATGATACTGTAGTCCAAATATAGTATCGAAGTTTTCATAGTCACCTCTGAATAGAGAAATATACCATTTTAGTGAGAATTCTCTACCTATTTCTGATAAACTATATGTCTTTGTAAAAGACATAATGATGATTAGAATTATTGGTGCATAGATTAGAATAAAAGCTAAGCATAAAAAGATAGTGCCAAGGATTTTATAAGGAGTTTTAATTTTCATATCAGTGTTTCTCCTTCCTTGTCGACCTTGAGTATTAACACAAATCCAACAATAGTAAACATTACAACTAAGAGTGAGAATATACTTCCAACATTATAACCACCAGTTCCTTGGAATCTTGAATATATCATATTTCCAACAAGTATTACAGTGTTATAACTTATCGCGTCTGAAACTTCAAAAGTAGTTAATGAAGGGAGGAATGTCATAATTATTCCTGAAACTATTCCACCAAGAGACATAGGAAGCACAACTCTAAATAATGATTGAGCATTTGAACATCCAAGATCATAAGATGCTTCAATCACTTTATTATCAATCTTTTCAAGGACTGTATATATAGGAAGTATCATAAATGGTAGATACATAGCAGTCATTGAAATTATTATATTCATAATATAAAATTCATTATAATTTAAGTTAAGTATCTCAAAAATTGTTCTCCAGGAAACAATTCTTAAGACTTGATTGCACCACAGTGGAAGTATCAAAAATGCCATTAAGATACCTCTTGCGATTCTATTCATTTTAGTCATGAATAAGGCAACAGGATAACCAATTATTAGGCATAATAGAGTTACACATAAAGAAATGAGAACGCTTCTTATTACTGCAGGCCAAAATACATTTGAAGCATATTCACTTCCAAATACATATTTCCAGTTTTCGATAGTGAAACTGAATTCTGCGTTTGGTGAAAAATCATATGATGTAAGAGCTAAAAATATTAAGATTAGACTAGGCAATACAAGAAAGATGGCAATCCAAACCAAATAAGGAATTATGAAAGGTTTAGTTGTCTTTAGCTTTCTGTTTGCTCTTTTTGCTAAAGCAACATCATTCACTTTCCTCTTCCTCTCTTTCGTTTGAAATCATAACTTTTTCTGGTTTAATCCAAATACCTGTAGTTTCACCAACGTGGTGAATTTTAGAAGTTGATGAAATGATTTCTTTTCCATTAACTTCTATGTATACATCATAATACATGTCTCTTTTCTTGATATCTTTTATGACGCCTTCAAAATCTGATTCTTCGATATCATCAAGAAGAACATCTTGAGTTAATATCCTAACTACAACTTCTTCTCCCTCATCGAATTCTTCAAAAGGAAGTCCATCTTCTTGAACTCTTTCATATTCTAAAACCATGTCATCTGAAATCTTCACAGTTTTAGAATCTATTATTACACCACTATAAGTATTGATTCCTGGTTTTTTCATTACAGTTATATTTTCAGGATCAATAGTTAAACCTACTCTTAAACCTAGAGGATAATCTTTTGTTGTGTGAACAGTATATTCTTTGCCACTATCAACTATGATATTGATTTCATGAATTGAGCCTTGGAAAGTTTTAGAATCTATAACTCCATTTAATTTAGAATCTTTTTCATCTACTATCAGTAAATCTTCTGGCCTAATAACGACATCAACTTCTTCATTCTTAGAAAAGCCAGTATAAGTACATTTGAAGTTTACTCCTTCAAATTTAACAATATAATCTTTAACCATTTGTCCATCAACAATAGTAGATTCACCAATAAAGTTCGCAACAAATCTAGTTTTTGGCTCATTATATATCATTTCAGGAGTACCGATTTGAAGGATTCTTCCTTCGTTCATAACAACTACTGTATCAGACATAGTTAATGCTTCTTCTTGGTCATGTGTAACATAGATGAATGTAATGCCAAGGCTTCTCTGCATATCTTTAAGTTCATATTGAAGATCTTGTCTTAATTTTCTATCAAGAGCGGCAAGTGGTTCATCTAAAAGCAATAATTTTGGTTTTAAAATTATCGCTCTTGCCATAGCGACTCTTTGCATCTGACCACCAGATAATGTATCAATCTTTCTATCTCTATACTCTTCTAGGTGAACTTGTCTTAATGCATCCATAACTCTTTTTTCTATTTCTTCTTTAGATAGTTTTAATAATTTAAGTCCAAATGCAACATTACCAAAAACATTTAAATGAGGAAAAAGAGCATATCTTTGGAATACGGTATTGATTTGTCTTTTATTAGGTTCAACATCGTTTATTAATTTTCCATCGAAATATATTTCACCACTTGTAGGGGAATCGAATCCACCAATCATCCTAAGAAGGGTCGTCTTTCCGCACCCAGATGGTCCGAGTAAGGTGACAAATTCATTTTCCATAATATATAGATTGAAATCGTGTAACACTTCTTGCTCACCAAAACTCTTACAAATGTTCTTGAGCTCAACTAGAATTTTAGACATATATACCCTCCCTTAATACTTTATCTAATTACTATTTATCTATTAGTGAGAATCCTAATTTTCTTCCCACTATATCCACATGTCACAGGGAATTTAATTGTCACTGCTTCCCCATCGACATCCCATTCATTTACATCACAATCTAAAGTAAATCTTGAAGATGTAAATGTAATAGCTCTATTCTTACTTACTGCAGCTTCTATTCCAAAGATGAATAGATATACTATATTTCTAATTCTATGACCTTTTTCTCCATTAACTATTACTATGTAATAAAGACCGTCTTTTTGAGATTTCTCTGGATTGATTCTAAAACTGCCTACTTCTCTTGAATTAGAAATAAACATGAGTGGTGTTTCGTAGACGACACCATCAACTACTACTTTGTGATTCTTTGCCCCCTTAAATAATATTTCTATTGCATATTTTAAGTAAGCTAATCTTCCAAATTTTCTTTTCTGTTCTTGTGGAGTTATATGAGATACATCAGTAAATGCCCCGAAATCAGCAACATATATAAATTTTGTATCTCCAATACTTCCAACATTGTATTCTTGTGGAGTTGAATTGAGTAAATCTTTAAGTCCAATCTTAATATCTTTAGAAATATTGAGATTGTAACTCATATCATTAGTAGAACCACCTGGAAGATAACCAAAAATAGGAAGATTTTCAATATCTGGGATGGAATTAATAACGATATTAAAAGTTCCATCTCCACCAGAAAAGAATACATAATCATATTCATAACAGGCTTTTTTAATCGTATCTTCCATAAAGGACTTTGATTTAGATTCAATAATATCCACTGAACCATATTTTTTTCTTAGTTCTTGATCAATATATCCTAAATTTTTCTTGATTTTACCTTTACCGCTTGAAGGATTATATAAGAATAGAACCTTATTAATCTTCTTTACCAATCTACTTCACTCCAATTATAAAATTATATGGTGATAAGTCTTATCGTATTAGTTTGACCATGAGCTACACCAAAGCCACTAGTCATAATAATGATATCACCTTCAGAAAGCCCTATCTTTAAGCTCTCTTGAACTGCAATAAAATCGTGTTCTAAGAAACGTTCAACAGAACGAACCTTTATAGGAGTTACACCCCAATAATAAGATAATCTTTGGCAAGTTCTAATTGAATCAGTGCACGCAATTATAGGAAGAGATGGCCTATAATGAGAAATACGTTTTGCGGTACCACCAGTTTCTGTGAATGCGAATATCGCTTTTGCATCATCTAAAGTGAGTGCACAGTTTGCAACAGATATGCCTATTGCATCGTTTACATTAGATAGGCCTTCATTAGTTATATTATTTAGAATCTCACGATAATTAATTAAGTTTTCAACTTCTTTGATTATTCTCACCATTGTCTCAACAGATTCAAGTGGATACTCACCTATCGCACTCTCACCAGATAACATTACTGCATCAGTTCCATCTAGAACTGCATTCGCAACATCTCCAGCTTCCGCTCTTGTTGGTCTAGGACAGTGAATCATAGATTCAAGCATATGAGTTGCAGTGATTACAGGTTTACCATATTTATTACATAATTTGATTATTTTCTTTTGATATACTGGTACCATTTCAAGAGGAACTTCAACACCCATATCACCTCTTGCGACCATAATACCATTTGCGACTTTGATAATTTCTTCTATATTATCAACACCTTCTTGGTTTTCAATTTTAGCAATTATTTCTATATCAATTCCACCAAGTTTATCTAAGATTTCTCTTATTTCTAAAACATCACTAGGTCTTCTTACAAAAGATGCTGCAACAAAATTAACCTTGTTACTTACCGCAAGTTCAAGGTCGTGGTAATCTTTATCACTAACAAATGGCATTGTGAGTATTACACCTGGAGCATTTATTCCTTTATTATCAGAAATAGTGCCATCATTTAATACTTCCACTTTCATATAATCTTTTTTAGATTCTTTTATCAAAAGAATAAGTTTTCCATCATCAACTAATAGCCTATCCCCAACTTTAACATCGGTAAATAACTCTTTTTGATTAATAGAAAACTCTTTATGATTACCAATTCTATTTTCTAAATATACATCTATCAATTCACCAGCTTTATATGATTCTTGATGATTTTCAAATTGTCCTACTCTAATTTTAGGACCTTTTAAATCTGCGAGAATTCCTATGTATTTAGATGCTTTAAGTGCAGCAGATGAGACAATATTAATCGAATCAATGTGATTTTTATCATCACCATGAGAAAAATTAATCCTTGCAACATTCATACCAGCATTCATCATTTTTACAAGCATATCTAAATTAAGTGATGATGGACCAATAGTACATACAATCTTTGTTTTTCTTTCATCTATTTTCATACAACCCACCTCATTTCTATTCTAATAATAAATTATAACATACATTTTTGAAATTTATTTCATAAATGTAGCACTTATTTATTATTTAATATTATCACAAGAGAATTGAGAAGAGTGAGTAAAAATATACCAAGAATTAAAGATATACTCCCATAAAAAGGTACAAGTGTATTATCAATGCCAAATGGAAACACATAATTAAAAATCTTAAGGAGTACTTTGTTGTCTTGATAATCAGAATTTATTATGAAAGATATGAAATATAAAATAAAGACAAATATGCTTGATAAATATGTATTAAATAGTGTCAAAAAAAGTGATGATAATAAGCTGTAGTATACACCATACAAATAGAGTCTTATAAAAGGCTTGATGAAAGATATATACATCTTCCCATATGGCACAATTATAAGCATCATATAAAAGAATGCTTCAAGAATTAATAGTTCTATAAAATAGAATATAAAAATGGATATATATTTAGTTATATAGAAGTCTTCTTTTGTTTTTGAATTCTTAATAAAAAGTTCTGAATAACTGGCATAATCTTTATTGAAGAACGAGATATTAATAAAAATAATGAAGGCTATATATATTATTTTTAAAAAGAAAAAATAATTGGTTGTATAATATGTAAAATATTCATTTCTTGAGGCATCTAGTAGATGAAAACTATTAAGAATAGAACTAGAGATTATTGCGTAAATTAGGCAAGTAATGTTTATTAAGATTATTACAACCACATTCCTTAATGATAAGAGATAGAAAAGGTGGGTTTTAACGTACTTTAGATAATACTTCAAGTAATCCATCTTTTAAAACTAACACATTAAAATACCTCTTATCAAATTCTTCTTTTTCATGTGAAACTACAATAACCATTCTATCATCGCTTACTAACATACTCAAAAATTTCTTTCTCGATAATTCATCAAGCCCTGATAATGGTTCGTCAAATAATAGGATCTCAGATGGGGTTAAAAGGCTTTTAATAATATTGACTTTTTGTCTTTCTCCCTTAGACATAGATCCAAGAATACTATTCTTCTTTTTTTGCATATTAAATTCACTTAAATAATAATCACATTTTTTGTCAAAATCTACTACATCATCACTTAGAGTCGAGAAAGTTTTAATGAAGTTATATGAGCTCATAAAATGAGGAAGTGCGCCTCCATCAGGCGAATATGAAATCCTTCCTTCTATCTCTATATATCCTTCATATTTAATCTGATTTAAAATAGCTTTAAATAGAGTTGATTTACCAATTCCATTTTCTCCTACAATTAAGTACTTTTTTGAGTCCTTAAATTCAAAACTAACTCCTTTAAGTATTTCATCTTTTTTAAATGATTTTCTTACGTTAGTTATACTTATATACATATTTTTCTATACCGTTTGAATTAAGAATACTTTTACTTGATGAAAATAGAAAATCATCTTGAATACTATTATAAGTAACTTCACCTATTTTATATGTGAAATAAAGAGGGAACCTATTCAAATACTTTATTCCATTAATATATTTTAATGGTATAAATATATCTTTTATTTCTTCTTTTCTTATGACTAGATTCATATCACCGTTTCTTATTAAACTATCTATATAACTATAAGAGCTATCTCTCTCTTTTAAATTACATCTTGAATCTATTAACCCGAATTCAAAGGACATATAATCTAGTCCATAATACTTATTCTTTATTTCTATTTTGTTTAATGTGACATCATCATTCGTATTATTATATAGAGATAAATTAATTCCAACTATTGTCTCAAGATAATCAACTTCATTCATCACTGCGTTAAGCTTCATAATTATTAAATCATTGTAATTAATTATTCCAGTATTAAAAAATAAAGATAAGTTTCCTATCTTAAAAGATAACCTTTCTCCATTTTTATAATTAATATTAAAAAGTCCATCGCTTAAAAAAATAGGTTCATTATAATCATCGTATGAAGAAAGAGACAAACTAAATATAAACTCATAATAATCTTGATTATTATATTTAATTTTTGAACCCATTTCTACACTCTCAAGATAACTGATTAGTGTGTAATTCATATTAGATATAGATGTTGATTCTATCTCTTCATAATTTGAAATAAATGTATTGTTTCTTCCAATATATAGTGGGATATCTAGGCAATCATCTTTAGATGTGAAAACCATATTATATTCATGTTTAACAGATAATATTGGCACATCATCATATTTAGAAGATGCTAAATATATGAATATAAATGCCGTAATTAAAGATAAGATAATTAAAATAACTATAAATTTTTGACCGTGATTTCTAATCATCTTTCATACTCCATTAATGATTGATCTATTATAGTCATATCTATAGAATAATATTCCGTTGTGATAATGCAGTATTCAAAACCGCCTGATTTAGTTGTGATAAATAAAAAATATTTTTTCGCAACCCCTTGATAGAGATATCCTTTTCCTTGAACTTTAATAAACAACTCAGAATTTGGGGCAATTATTATTTTCACAGTATCAGTTTTAGTTGTTTTATTCTTGCTTGTTTCTTTATATTCAAATTCTAATTTACTTTCAAGACCAAATTTGAATTTGCTTATCTTTTTTTGTTCTTTGGTGTAGTCTAGCCCAACCTCAAGATTCCCTTTTACTGATCTTTGTATTTGCAATTCTTCGCTTTCTTCATATTTAAAAGTATGAGTAATTTCTTTTAGTCCACTATTTTTAACATGATATAAAGTTTCAGAAATAAATGTAAATGGCTCTTTCTTATATGAATAAAATACATTCCACCCAAACATTTTTCCTTTTGAAAGTTTATTCATATATGAAGATTCAATTAAATAACTCCAGGAATCGAGCATAACTATTCCTTCGTTTTCAAATATAATTGATTCATATGTTGTATATGATTCAGCATATACACTATTTAAAGAAGTGCTTATAATAAAAAGAAAAGCACAAAAAAACATGACTAGTATTATTTTTCTCATTTTCTCACCTCAAAAAAATAATACTTATGTCATGCTTATATTTTTAATATAATTAATATTTTCTTTTTACATTTTTATAATATACTTCTTTTATTATTCCACCGCCATAGCATTCTTCATCTTCTCCATAAAGGACCAATATTTGGCCTGGAGTAACGCTTTTAACGTGATTATACATCACTCTAGCCTCGTTATTATCTAAGAATTCTATGTGGATTTTTTCATCTTGTGCTCTATATCTAAATTTGCCAAAAATATCTTTTGATTTAGGCATATTGATGATGTTTATATCTTCTATGATGCAGCAATCGCTATAGAGGAGTTCGTTGTCTTTTCCTTGCCCTACAATTAGTTCATTCTTCTCAAGATCCTTTCCAACCACAAACCAAGGAAGATTTGTCTTATTATCCTTAAGGCCTCCTATTCCTATACCTTTTCTCTGGCCTATTGTATAACTCATAAGACCATAGTGTTTACCTATAACTTTATTATCTAATGTGACAATATTTCCTTCTTGATTTGGGAGATAATTAGATAAGAACTTAGAGAAGTTCCTCTCACCTATAAAACAGATTCCAGTTGAATCTTTTTTATTTGCGGTAACGAAATTCATTTCTTTCGCTATTTCTCTCACTTCTTTTTTTGTCATATTCCCAAGAGGAAATATAGCATTATCTAATTCACTTCTTTTAGTCATTGAAAGGAAATAGGACTGATCCTTATTCTTATCAACACCTTTATAAAGATGCGTTACTCCATCAATAACTCTAGTTATTGCGAAATGACCCATTGCGATTTTTTGGGCTCCTTTTTTCATAGCTTCTATCTTAAATGAATCAAATTTGATATATCTATTGCACATGACATCTGGATTAGGAGTTCTTCCTTTTTTATATTCATTTAAGAAATATTCAAAAACATTATCCCAATATTCTTTTACAAAATCCACTCTATGAAATTTTATATTTAGTTGATTAGCAACGCTTAAGGCATCCATATAATCTTTTTCTTGTGGACAAACATCTAATAAATCATTTGGGTTTCCCAATATATCGTTATTTAAAAGGGAATCCCAATTTCTCATGAACATTCCTTCAACATCATATCCCATATCTAAAAGGAGTTTACAACATACACTAGAGTCAACTCCACCTGAAAGCCCTACAATTACCTTAGTTTTTTTATTATCTTCTAACATCTGAAACCATTAAGAAGCCATCAAATGGATCTAGTGATATATCAAGTACCTTCGCTCCATCTGGGCATATATTTCTTTTATATCCTTGACTACAAAATCTTTTAAAGAATTTTTCAACTTGAGCTTTCGAAAAAGCATAATCAAGCTTAAATGAATCCATTAGAAGAGATATAATCTCTTCTTTTGTGTTACCACATTTGATGAACCTATATAGAATGAAATCTATATGTTCATATTTGCCTAGTTCAACTTCGGTTAATTGACCAACATTAAGTTCTGCGGAAACAGGAGTATCGACAATATCTAGTAATACTTCTTTTAAGTCTTCATTTGAAGTGTTATTAGCATATATCTTAACTAATGACCTAAGCATAGTTTTAGGTAGTGTTGAATTAGGGTTATACATACTCATAGAATCACCATTGTATGTTGAATAGCCCATAGCTATTTCTGATAAGTCTGATGTACCTATTACAATTCCATTATATTTATTCGCAAGTTCCATAAGCGTTTGTGTCCTAACCCTAACTTGAGCGTTTTCATAAGTGACATCTTTTTCTTTGTGATTAATATCTTGAAGTAACTCATCAACCTGAGAACTTATATCGATAGATAGAGCTTTTAAACCTAGAGCTTCAACTAATCTTTTTTGATTATTTTTAGTTCTGTTAGTTGAATTCTCATATGGCAAAAATACTGGCAAAATAAACTCATCTATATTTTTATTCAATATCTTAGATACTTGAACTAAAGCGAGCAAAGACATAGTTGAATCAAGCCCACCAGAAACACCTAAAACTACTCTTTTTGAGTTTATATGATTAATTCTTTTAATAATTCCATAAGCTTGAATATTTAATACTTTATTAAGCGCTTTTACATCATCTTCTTTTAGATAAAAGGGATGGGGGTTAACCCCATAATCCTCCTTAAAAGATGATAAATTAAATTCAACTGTTTTAAAGTTTAAAAGCTTTATTATAGAAGAATTACTATTTCTCTTCACATGATTAAGTTCGGCTAAATCTATGATAGTTGTGAGCACTTTATTTGAAGAAGTGAAATCATTATCTTTCTTCACAATTTCACCATTGAATGAATGAATTAGATTAGAAGATATTAAAGAGCTTGTAGTAGAATCGCTATTAGAACCCCCTACATATAAAATAGCTGATTTAAATCTTCTAGATTCATTTATTAATGAATTTTCTCTTATATCTTCTTTTCCTAAAGTTTCAAAAGAAGCACAAGGCATGAATATAGTGTTTACTCCATTATAATAATGGGTAAGTATAGAAAGAGGAGAATATAGGCTATCTTCTTCTGCAATTCCAAATCTAAAATTATATTTTGAATTATTGAGTTTAAAAAGAAGTCTTCCGAATGGAACTTTTTTAGAATTAAATAATACCTTTTCATTATTAATATCATCACTAAACCATCTTTTCTCATTTAATGATAAATTTGATTTAGGAACTATACCTAATATCTCATTTTCTTTTATACAATATGTGACATTAAAAAGATTTGAATCTTTTTTAAAGATTCCGCCAAGAAGTATAATACCACTAAATGGATTTGATTTTAAAAGTCTCAATATTTGATTATTATTTTCATCTAATAATTCTTGGTGATTGAATAAATCTTTAGCATTTGAAGATGTGAGACATAATTCAGAAAAACAAGCTATATCACTTTTTAAATTACTCAATATATCAAGAATGTTATCCATATTTAATTTTGGATTCGCAACTTCTTCTTTAATAGATATTAAACTGACTCTTAAAAAACTATCTTTCATCATAATACCTCATACAATTTGTTTTCTTTTATATATTCATAAACTTCTTTTGTGAGAAGATTCTTATCTTTTGTCTTTCTAAATTTAGATGATGATATATCCATATCAAATCCTTTAAGTAAGATGAAATTATCTTTATATTTGGATAAAACTTCATCATTCTTTATATATGATTCATCATCTAAATTACCCCGAGAAATAACTAAAAATTTGCATTCTTTAACTAAGGCTGGGTAGTTAATCCAAGTATCTAATGTTCTTAGGTTATCGGAACCCATTAAAAACATAGATTCTTCATTTAGTGATTTTAAATATGCATGAGTTCCTTTGTAGTTTAGATCATCAATTTCATCTCTTGAAACTAAAGCATTAGTTCCCTTAACTAAAAGTTTCAGCATATTATACCTATGTTCATTGGACTCAAGTCCATTTTTGGTATATAAAGTTGAAACTGGAAGATAGATGAAAGAATCAGCTTTAATTCTTTCCATCACATATTTATAGATTTCTTTATGTGCGATTGTAGGGGGATTAAACGCACCACCAAATATTATTTTCATATATTTCCTAAAATAATTATACAATAAAATTAAATAAAAAGAGAAATCTATTCGGATTTCTCTTTATTAAATTCATTTATTTCATTTCTCTTCTTTCTTCTTTCTAGTCTTTTCATTATAGAACTAGACTGTTTTAAAGAAGTGTTATAAAGCGAACCTTTTCTTAACCCTCTAATTAGAATAATAATCACCTGAATTGGAATTCCCACAACAAATAATAGGTAGGTATTCCCAAAAAATTGAATATAAAGCGCTGCGATAAAAGTCCAAACTAATAAAGAAATAGATAGATAAATGAAGCGTTTTTTCCAAAGTATGGAATAAATATATGATACAAGACAAAAAAATGGAACTGCCCAAATAAAGGCTCTCCAAAAAGCATTTTGACCACGAAGAATAGACCATACAAAAAGAACAGTAGCAATCAACCATACAACAGCTAGAGTTAAAAAATAAATAGTCCACTTACTTGTATTTTTGGCTTCTTCAACTATTTCAACTTTCAATGAATCCACAGGTTTTTTAATTAAATCATCTAAAGTCATTCCATAAAAATCAGCAATTTCAACTAATGTTTCTATGTTTGGAATAGACATACCAGTCTCCCATTTTGATACTGATTTATCAGAATATTTGATAATCTCCGCAAATTCTGCCTGGGTTAAATTTTTACTTTTTCTAAGTCTTACTAAGTTATCACTTAGTATTTCATACATATTATACATATGTTAATTATAACATAACATTCATAAAGAATGTACAAACAATAAAAAAATAAGTCCATAAATGGACTTATTAATTTAATGATAATTATTTGTTTTTAACAGATTCACTAATAGCACTTGCTACACTAACGAAGTCTTGAAGATTTGATGGAACGATCAATTTAGTTGCTTGTCCATTAGCCACTTTTTCAATAGCTTCAAATGATTTAATCTTTAATACTTCTTCCGTTGGTTTAGCGGCTTTTAGTAATTCTAAACCTTTAGCTTCAGCTTCTCTTCTTGCGATGATAGCACTTGCATCACCCTCAGCAACTTTAATTCTTGCTTCTTTTTCAGCTTCTGCTCTTAAAATTTGAGCTTCTTTTTCAGCTTCTGCTCTTAAAATTTGAGCTTCTTTTTCACCTTGAGCTTTTAAGATTTGACTTTGTCTTTCACCTTCAGCTAATAGAATCTTTTCTCTCTTTTCTCTTTCAGCTCTCATTTGGCGTTCCATAGCGTCTCTTATGTCTTTTGGTGGAAGAATGTTTTTAACTTCAACACGATTTACTTTGATTCCCCATGGGTCAGTAGCTTCATCAAGAATTGCTCTCATCTTTGTGTTGATGATATCTCTTGAAGTTAGTGTTTCATCTAAATCTAACTCACCGATGATATTTCTTAGAGTTGTAGATGATAAGTTTTCAATTGCGCTTATTGGATTCACTACACCATATGCATAAAGTTTAGGGTCAGTTATTTGGAAAAATACAACTGTATCTATTTGCATTGTAACGTTATCTTTGGTGATAACTGGTTGTGGATCAAAGTCACGAATTTGTTCTTTCATAACTACTCTTAATGTTACAACATTAATGAATGGGAATATGAAGTGAATTCCTGGATCAAGAATATTGCGGAATTTTCCTAATCTTTCAACAACAAATTTTTCTGTTTGTTTAACTACTTTGATGCTTGATGCGAGCAAAATTACTAGTAAAGCAATAGCAACAACTACTAAAACTACAAATTCTCCCGCTAAAATAATTGGTTTCATTTATTTATTTTCCTCCTCAATTTTTTTAACAACTAAAGTATTCCCTTCAACTTTTTCTATAGAGACAAGGGAATCTATATCTATAAATTCTTTGTCTTCATCACTTAGTTCAGCAGTCCAAACAAGCCCTCTAATTTTAACAGTTCCAGGGTTGTATTTTTCTATTTTAGTTTGAACAACTCCAACTTTGCCGATTAGTGAATCAACATTAGTTTGTGTTTCTTTATCATTTTTAGATAGTACTGGTCTTAGAAGCACAATTGTTAATACTGAAACTACTATAAAAGCCAAAACTTGAAGCCAAATCAAAGCATCTCCAAAAATGAACGCTAGTATTAAAGCAGCTAGGCTTCCTGCAGCAAACCATAAAGAAACTAAAGCAGGTACAATAATTTCAACACTTAATGTTATCACGAATAGTGCTAACCAAATATAAATCATCATAGTTTTCTCCTCCCTATAATATTATACACTAATAATTGACTTTCAATAAAAAGTTAATTATTCAAGCATTATTTTAATTGAATCCGTAGAATATCATTATGAGTAGTTGGAAGATTATTCTTAGTCCAAAAGATATTAAAAGAAGTCTAATAATAAAACCAATTAGGTGAAAAATGCTTTTTGAAAAAACAAATCCACTCGAATAATCATAAGAATTTGGATTTGGATTATAATTATATCTTATATCTTGATTTGAACCATATTGATCATAGTTAGCACGTTTAATAGGGTCTTTTAAAACTGAATATGCTTCATTAATCTCAGCCATTTTTTGATTTGCATATTCATCGTGAGATACATCAGGATGATATTTAGAAGCAAGTTTTCTATAGGCATATTTAATTTCATCTTCTGTGGCATTTTTATCTACGCCAAGAATATCATAATAATTTTTACTCATGTTTCTATTTTACAATATAAAATATAAATTTGTATTTATAAACACAAAAACTACATATTATATAAAAAATATGCATACGTTTTTTGACTTATAAAAAAGTAGGAAACCCTACTTTTCTTAACAAACAGCCACAATATAACTGTATATATCTTGTTTTCCTTCAAGGAAATCAACTTTTAGACTTGGATATTGTTTGTTCAATCTCTTTAAAATCTTTTCTTGATCTTGTTTTAATAATGAATCTTTTCCAAGAATAATTAGAACTGATTCTTTAAATTCAAGGTTTTCAACTTTATCGATTGATTCAATCAAACAATTTATTTTATCCTGATTATCTACTACTAAATTATGATTTAAAATACCGATATAATGGTTCTGTTTAACTTGAACTCCTGAAACATTAGTATCTCTTGTTGCAGTAGTGATTTCAATTGCTGATACATCACCTATAGAATTTTCAACTTCTTCAACTACAGCATCTATATCTTCTGCAATAAATTCTAATAGATTTGTTGCGATATAACCTTGAGGTATATTCTTAGTCTTAATAACAATTACTCTTACTTCTGGTTTAATTTCTTTATATAATTCTCTAGCTTGTTCAGCGGCTAAGATTATATTTGAATTGTTAGGAAGAACAATTATATTATCTGCATTGACTTCATTAAATGCTTTAATGAAGTCATCTGCTGATGGATTCATTGTCTGTTGACCACTGACTATCTCATCAACACCTAAATCCTTGAATGCTTGAACTAAACCTTCACCAGATGCTACAGCAATGATTGCTGAATCTTTATGTTCTCTCAATTTTTTCTTTTCATCATTCACAAGTTTATTGTTATGCTGTAAGGCCATATTCTCAACTTTAATAGTTAAGAACTCACCCCACTTTCTAACGTGAGATAGAATATTGCCAGGATCTTTTGTATGAACATGAGTCTTAATAATAGAACCTTGCTTGAAGCATACTATTGAATCTCCGCCGACTTCTTCTAAAAAATCTATTACTTCTTTTTCATTGAATTCTTCAATATTTTCTACTTTTGATGCAGATAATTGAAGTATAAATTCAGTACAATAACCGTAATCTAATTGAGAATATTCATTGAATAAAGATAAATCCAATTCTTCTGGTCCTTTTAGTGCTTCATTTGTATCATATTCTTCATGTCTAAAATTAGGATCTGGTTGTTTACCTTCAAAGTAGAATACAAATCCTTCTAAAATATATACTAATCCAGCACCACCAGAATCTACTACATTAGCTTCTTTTAAAACATCTAATATTTCTTTAGTCTTAGCTAGAGTAATTCTTGCTTGATTTAATAGATTTACAAGATATTGGTAAATTGATACAAAGATATTTTTACCAGCTTGTTGAACAGCTTCTCTTAATACTGTTAAAATAGTACCTTCGACTGGTTTGACAACTGCTTGATATGCTTGTCTTACAGCAGCATTAAAGGCTCCAGATAATCCTGCAGCAGTAACAAATTTCTTTTGAGCTAAACCTTTCGCAAATCCTCTGAAGATTTGAGACAATATAACACCACTGTTTCCTCTTGCTCCAAGGAGCATTCCTTTTGAAAGGTCTTGAGCTACTTTATATAAAAATATTTCATTTGAATCTTTAATTACTTTATAACCAGTTTCGATGGTTCTTTTCATATTTGTTCCTGTATCTCCATCAGGTACTGGGAACACATTAAGGTCATTGACTTCATCTAAATGGGCATTTAAATTCTCAACACCAAGTCTTACCATTTGGATAAAACTCTTAGAATCAAGTTGACCTACTTTTTTTAAGTCTTCTACCATCATTTCACCCTTGATTTATATTTGTTATCATTATTATTTTTAAGAATTCACAAAAAATCCATAATTCTTTGTGCATAACATATAATATCATATTTAATTAAAGTTATCAAGTCATTTAAAATATGTTAATGTTTTGAACACAAATAATAAATTTATTTATTATAGCTAGTAAAAAGCTTAGTAAACGCATCCTTAGATCTTTCTATTAAATCAGTTTTGACACAATATGAGATTCTGACAAATCCTGGCATTCCAAATGAATCACTTGGCACTAATAACAATTCATAATCGAGCGCTCTTTTCGAAAAATTGATAGAACTATCCTCAAGTGCTTTGACAAACATATAGAAGGCACCATCAGGGTAAACTATCTCATATCCAATCTTTTTTAACATATTATATAATATGTCTCTATTTTTCTTATAAATGCTTATATCAGATGTTTTATCTACACAATAAGGAATCAAGTGTTGAAACAAAGAAGGTGCACAAACAAAGCCTAAAGCTCTACCTGCACCACAAATTGCCTTAAAAACGTTTGCATTATTTTTACAATTACTAGATAAAGCTATATAACCTATTCTATCTCCAGGAAGAGATAATGATTTAGAAAATGAATAACATATTATTGAATCATCATAAAAATTTGTGATAAATGGATATTCAATATCTTCATAGATTAATTCTCTATAAGGTTCATCAGAAATCAAAAATATAGTATGATTAAATTCTATTTCTTTATCTCTTAAAAGAGATGATAGTTTTATTATAGTTTCTTTAGTAAATAGTGCTCCAGTTGGATTGTTTGGCGAATTAACAATAATTGCTTTAGTTTTATTATTAATTGCTTTTTCTAACAAATCAAAATTGATCTGAAAATCGCTCATATCAACTGGAATTTCTATAACTTTGCCACAGGCTTTTTCAATAAAGACTTTATATTCTGGAAAATATGGAGTAAATACTATTACTTCATCACCTAAATTCAATATTGCATTTAATGATATTGTAAGAGATGCTGCAGCTCCACATGTTAAATATATTAAATTAGAATCGATATTTGCTTTATATTTTTTATTTAAAAAATCTCTAATTGAATTTCTTGCATCATTATCTCCAAGGGCTGATGTATAACCATGAATTTCATTTGGATTTTTATCTTTAAGTAAATTAATTAATGAATCACTAACTTCTTTTGGTGGCTCAACTGATGGATTACCAATAGAAAAATCGAAAACATTATTTTCCCCAATTTCCGCTTTTCTTTTTTTACCATATTCAAATAATTCTCTAATTGCTGAACCCTTATTTCCAAGTTCAAACATTTTTTCATTATAGTCCATAATTCCTCCTATAAATTAAGAATTCTAAGTGCGTTCTTATATAAGATATTATCCCTTTCTTCATCAGTTAAGTCAAGTTCACTAAAAGTATTATAAATATCTTTGAATTCTTGCCATGGTAAATCTGTCCCAAATAGGATTTTATCAGATCCATGCTTTTTAATCATTTTATAATATAGATCTTTATCTATAAATGGTTCTTTTTCACCATTTGTATATTTAATTTCAAAGACTTCAAATGCTGTATCTAAATATACATCTAATCCACATATATGTTCATAAACATATTCGCTTTCTTTAAATCCACCCATGTGTGCAAGTATTAGTGTTCCTTTATCTATTTTGTTTAGCATTTGAACAATTCTTTTAGAGTTAGCCATATCATTGCCTGGATAACCTGGATCTTTGCCAGCATGAATTGTTACTATAAATCCATACTTAAAACATAGATTTATAGTATCTATGAACTCTTTGCTATCAACAGACACATTTTGATATACTGGATGAAGTTTAATCCCTTTAATGCCGTTTTCCTTTAGCGTTTTTAATATGGTTTCATTATCTTCATATAATGGATGAATTCCACCAAAACATATAATTTTATCTTTATATAATTTGCTTACTTCAATCACATAATTATTTATTGAAATGGTGTTTTTTGGATCTACTACTATAGGTAGGCATACGGATTTATCAACTCCATTCTTTTCCATGCTATCAATTAATCCAGCACATGTACCATTATATGCTGGATTAATATTAATTCCACTTGTTAATAGCTTCACAACTGTATCTGCGATTTTATTCGGATAAATATGAGTATGAAAATCAATTATCATAAGGCAAATATTATTATTTAGTTGTTTCTCTTTCAACTAAATTAAAGCCACAATAGATTTCTCGTAATTTTGGTTTTTCTATTTTTCCTGTAGGATTTCTTGGAACGCTTGCGAAAATGATTTTACGAGGTCTTTTATACCTAGGCATTCCTAAAGAGAATTCATTTACTTCATCCTCTGTCATAGTCATTCCTTCTTTAACCTCAATTATAGCACAAGCAATCTCTCCAAGTCTATCATCTGGATAACCGATGACTGCGACATCTTTTATTTTAGAATTTGCTCTTAAGAAATCTTCAATTTGAACTGGATATAGGTTTTCACCACCAGTAATAATTACATCTTTCTTTCTATCTACTAAATAGATAAACCCATCTTCATCATATTTAGCCATATCACCAGTATATAGCCAATCATCTTCTAGTATTTCTTTTGTAGCTTTTTCATTATTGAAATAACACTTCATTACACCAGGGCCTTTAACGGCTAGTTCACCAACTTTATTAGGTTCAGTTATTTCATTATGTTTTTCATCAGTAATTTTAGTTTCCCAGTTGAAACCAGCTTTACCAATTGAACCTACTTTTTCAACATTTTCAATTCCTAGGTGAACGCAACCAGGACCAATTGATTCACTTAAGCCATAATTTGTATCATACATATGATTTGGGAATACTTTAAGCCATCTTTTAATTAGGCTTGGTGGGACAGGTTGAGCACCAACATGCATTAGAGTCCATTGACTTGTTTCATAATCTTCAAGTTTGATATCTCCTCTTTCAAGTGAATCAAGAATATCTTGAACCCATGGAACAAGCAACCAAACATTTGTACATCTTTCTAACGATACAGTTTCTAAGATCCATTCTGGTTTAACACCTTTTAAAAGAACAGCTTTTGAACATGATACTAGACTACCAAACCAGTGCATTTTAGCTCCAGTGTGATAAAGTGGAGGAATGCACAAGAAACAATCACCATGTTTTTGTCTGTGGTGATTTTGTTCTGTAATAGCTGAATTATATAGCGCTTTATGTGCGTGTAATATAGCTTTTGGAAAACCAGTTGTACCACTTGAAAAATAAATTGCTGCATCATCATCTAAATCTAATTCTATATTAGGTTTATTATTTGAATAATAATCAATTTGTTTATCAAAACTTTCCGCAAAACTAGGTGTATTTTCTCCTACAAATATTAGGTGTTTAATATTTGGAATAACATCAAAAATAGCTTCAATTCTTCCGATAAATTCAACTCCAAATATGAGATATGAACATTCCGCAAGATCGAGGCAATATTTTATTTCATCTTGTGTATATCTATAGTTTAATGGCACCGCTAAAGCACCAGTTTTTAATATTCCAAAATATATTGGTAGCCATTCAAGTGAATTCATCAAAAGGATAGCAACTTTGTCTCCTTTTTTAACCCCTCTACTTAGAAGCATATTTGCGAATCTATTCGAAATATCATCGAATCGAGCCCATGTAATTTCTCTTCTATATTCATTTGATAGGCCTGGTTCAATCAATGAATACTCTTTCCATGTTACAAATTTTTCAGGTTTTTTAAGTGGGTTGATCTCAACTAATGCAACCTCTTCACCATGAGTTCTACTGTTGTTTTCTAAAAAATCAATTATTGTCATATCTTTTCTCCTATATATAAAATAAAAAGTCATCCTTATAATAAGGACGACTTTAAAAGACGTGGTACCACCTTAATTCACTACTATAAGTAGCCTTTAAATGCTTTAACGAGCATTAACCGTCATAACTTACTATTATTTCTTTTATGCCGCATAAGAAAGCGTAATTCATATTTAGATATATTATCTTCCACCAAACGATAACTCTCTATTATTTACATCGTAAATACTACTAATTTTCATCATCACGTTTATTAAATTGTAATCATTTTATTCTATATAATATTTATTGTCAACTAGTTTTAAATAAATACTAATCTTTTTCATGAACTAAAGAAGATGAGAGAAGCTTAATACCATTCTTTTCAAATAATTTAAAAGCATCTTCCATATTATCTACTTTTAATATCACAGATGCATTGATATCAGAATCTCCTACAAAAGCATACATATATTCAATCCCAATATTGTTATTATATAGAAGTGATAATGCATCTATAAGGCCTCCTGGCTTATTTGAAACAGTGATTGCGATAACATCGTTTATTTTCACAATGAAATTGTTTTCTTTTAAAATATTAAATGCAGTATTAGGCTTATTTAGAATCAATCTTGCAATACCAAATTGATCAGTATCAGCTATTGATAATGCTTTAATATCTATATTATTAGTCCCAAGCAGTTTTATAACATCATATATTCTTCCTGGCTTATTTTCAAGGAAGATAGATACTTGTTTAACGAACATAACTAAACCTCCTAAATTAATTTCCTATTATCTATTACTCTTTTAGCTTTTCCTTCGCTTCTTTCTATAGAACCAGGCGAAACAAGCACAACATTTGGCTTAATCCCAAGAGTGCTTCTGATACTTGATTCTAAAGACTTGGTAGCTTTTTCTATAGTTCTAATATCATCGCTGAATAAATCATCGCCCATTTCAACTTTAATTGTGAATGTATCATTATTATTTATTCTATCTACGATTATTTGATAATTAGGTGTAATTCCTACTCTTTCTTTTAAAAGAACTTCTTCGATTTGACTTGGGAAGACATTTACACCTCTAATGATTAACATATCATCGCTTCTTCCTTGAGGTTTTTCCATTCTAATAAATGTTCTACCACATTTGCATTTCTCTTTATTTAGTCTACATAAATCATGAGTTCTATATCTTATTAGTGGGAATGCTTCTTTAGTGATTGTGGTAAAAACTAATTCCCCAAGAGACCCATCTTCTAAAACTTCTCCTGTATCAGGATTGATTATTTCTGGGATAAACATATCTTCATTTATATGCATTCCATCCTGATATTCACATTCATATGAAACTCCAGGGCCCATCACCTCAGATAAACCATAGATATCATAAGCCTTGATATTTAAACTTTTCTCTATTATATCTCTCATCTCATTTGTCCATGGTTCACCACCAAGGATTGCGTACTTCAAAGATAATTTATTCTTATCATAATCTCTATTTATTATTTCTGATATCTGCATAAGATAAGATGGTGTTGAACAAAAACATGTACTCTTAAAATCTATCATTGTTTGAATCTGTCTTTGCGTGTTTCCTGTGGAAGTTGGAATAACTGTAGCGCCTAATTTAGTTGCGCCATCATGAAGCCCTAGTCCACCAGTAAAAAGTCCATATCCATAAGATACTTGGACAAAGTCATCTTTATTAACACCTGCAGCATTAAGAGCTCTTTCAACACATTCGCTCCACATCTTTAAATCGCCTTCTGTATACCCAACAACTATTTGTTTACCTGTTGTGCCACTCGATGCGTGAAGCCTTACTACATCTTTCATTGGAACTGCGAACAAGCCATATGGATATTCATCTCTTAAATCGCTTTTATTAGAAAATGGGAGTTTAGATATATCTATAATTCCTTTTATATCTTTAGGTTGAAGATTAGCTTCATCCATTCTTTTTTTAAAAAGTGGAACGTTCTCATACATCCTTTTAACTTGAGAAACCAATCTTTCACTTTGAAGTTTTTCTAGTTCTGATCTCTCCATTTTTTCATATTTTTCATTAAATATAGCCATACATTTACCTATAAGTTATAACCTAATTCAAAAGCCTTTAAATTTACATCAATAAATTTTTCTTTAACTGTTTCTTTTATAACTTCTATCCATTTGTCTTTATCTATGCCACTAATTTTAGCGAACACTCCAATTAACACAACATTCGCACATTTACTATTTCCTGCCTCTTTAGCTAAAGAGAGGGCATCTAAAGATATCACATTAATTTTATTTTTTAATTTAGATAAAATATCTTTAGGATATTCTAAAGCACCAGTAATTACTGGCATAGGATCAATTTCTTGTTCATTAACTATCATTGTTCCAGTAGTTTTAAGGAATGGTAGAGCTCTATATGCTTCTAATAATTCGAAAGCTAAAATATAATCAGCCTCCCCCTCTTCTACTATAGGTGAATAAACATTATCTCCATATTTAACATAAGTTACAACACTGCCACCTCTTTGGCTCATTCCATGTACTTCAGATACCTTAACATCAAAACCTAACTTTAATGCAATATTACCTAATATTCTACTTGAAAGGAGAGTCCCTTGACCACCAACACCAACTATCATTATCGATCTTTTCATCTTATTCACCTCTTTTATCAATGGCATTAAATGGACAAACATTTATACATAGTCCACAACCATTACATTGATTTGGATTAATTAATACCATGTTGTCTTTAAATGAAATTGCAGGACAACCTAATTTCATACAAATCTTGCATTTCTTACATCTATCTGAAATAAATGCTTTGCCTTCATACTTAACATTCTTAAGAAGTGCACAAGGACGACTAGCAATTATTAGTGATACTTCATCTTTAGATGTTTCTTCTTTAACTACTTTTTCTAATTCATGAACATCAAAAGAATCTACAGTTCTAATTGACTCAATTCCTATTGATTTTCCTAATGCGACTAAATTTAGTTGTTTAGTTTTTTCTCCTCTAATAGTATAACCAGTAGTAGGATTGTCTTGATGTCCAGTCATACCGGTAATTGAATTATCAAGAATAATAACGGTATTAGAACCCTTATTATAAACTGCATCAATAAGACCAGTTATTCCAGAATGAACGAATGTTGAATCACCAATCACAGATACTAGCTTTTTATTGAATTCACTTCCCCTTGCCTTACTCATTCCGTGTTGAGCACTAATAGATGCGCCCATACAGATTGTTGTATCAACGCTCTCAAGTGGCGATGTAGCTCCAAGAGTATAGCAGCCAATATCTCCAGATACAGTTAAACCTAATTTCTTTAAAACAAAGAACACTCCTCTATGAGGGCATCCTGGGCACATCACAGGAGGCCTAATAGGAATAGACTCATCTAATTTAATAAATTCATAATAATCTTCATTTAAAACCGCTTTTTTAATCATTCTTGAATTGTATTCACCGAGTAAAGTAAATGCTTCTTTTCCTATACAATCAATTGAATTGGCTTTTAGGTGTTCCTCAATAAACGGATCTAATTCTTCAATTACAAATAGTTTATCTAATCCTTTACTAAATTCTTTTATAGATTCAACAGGAAGAGGATAACTCATACCAACTTTAAAATAGTTTACATTATCACCTAATGCTTCATATGCATAAAGATGTGATATACCAGTTGTCACAACACCTATTTTCTTCTTATTATCGATTACTTTGTTGATTTCTATTTTCTCGGCTAATTCTTTGAGTGCTAAAACTCTTTTTTCAACTATTACATGTCTTTTTATTGCCTTAGCAGGCATCATAACATTTTTATCTATATCTTTTTTATATTCTTTTAGAGGAACATCTTCCCTATCTTCTATTTCAACTAAACTTTGAGAATGTGAAACACGAGTAGATAGTCTCAAAATAACTGGAGTATCATATTCTTCACTAATCTTAAACGCAAGTTTAGTGAACTTTTTAGCTTCACTCGAATCACTAGGTTCTAACATCACAACTTTAGATGCTTTAGCGTAGTGACGAGAATCTTGTTCATTTTGGCTTGAATGCATTCCAGGATCATCAGCAACAACAAACACAAGCCCACCATTAACTCCAATATAACTAGATGTAAAAAGTGGATCAGCCATAACATTTAATCCCACATGTTTCATACATGCCATACTTCTTGCGCCACTTATGCTTGCACCTATCGCAACTTCACTTGCGACTTTTTCATTAGGTGACCATTCAACATATATATCTTTATATTCATTTGCGATTGTTTCTGTAATCTCTGTCGATGGAGTCCCAGGATATGAAGCAACAACTATAACTCCAGCTTCATAAGCCCCTCTTGCGACTGCTTCATTGCCCAACATTAACTTCTTCATATGAATACCTCTTCTTAAAAATCATTAGATTTATCATACAACACTTTATAATAAAAATAAATATATTTAATAAAAAAGGCTCAAAGATTTGAGCCTAATTATTTACTTGTCTTTTCCTTCTTATAAATTTACCTAATTCAAAGATTGGAATAATTAAGAAGCCAAGTCCAATTGAAATTAATAATTCAGAAATTTGGAATTGACCTGGTTCAATCTTGAATACACTTTGTAAGCCAGGAATATAAATTGCGCCTAAAGTGAATAAAGTAGTAATTAAGAATGCCCCAACGATCCACCAGTTCATATTCTTAAACATATCTTTTGTGAATATAGAACCTTGTCTACTTCTCATATTGATTGCACACATCATTTCTGCGAAATTCACAGTTAGAAATGCCATAGCCATAGCATTAGCGCATAATTCTCCAGAGAATAATCCGTTCAAACTACCTTTTTCAAGATAATATCCTATTAGATATGATGAAATCTCAACAATAGCTAGGAATATTCCTTGCCATACCATATCAAAACCAGCACCATGAGAAAAGATTCCATCAGTAGTTGGTCTTGGTTTTCTCTTCATCAAATCTCCTTCAGCTTTTTCCATTCCAAGAGCGAGTCCAGGAAGAGAATCTGTGACCATATTAATCCATAATAAGTGAACAGGAAGTAATATTGTGAAGTGCATTAAGGATGCAATAAACATAATTATTACTTCACTCATATTAGTTGATAATTGGAATTGAAGAACTTTTAAGACATTATCATAAATCTTTCTTCCTTCTTCAACTGCATTAACGATAGTTGCGAAGTTATCATCAGCAAGTACCATATCTGCAGCGCCTTTAGTGACATCAGTTCCAGTAATTCCCATACCGATTCCAATATCAGATGCTTTAATGGATGGTGCATCATTAACGCCATCACCAGTCATGGCTGTAACCATTCCTCTTGCTTTCCATGCCTTAACTATTCTTGTCTTATGTTCAGGTTGAACTCTTGCATAAACTGAATATTTTAATACTTCATCGATCAATTCTTCATCAGAAAAATTATCTAATTCAGCACCTAAGATTGCTTCAGAATCGTCTTTAATAATTTTTAAATCTTTCGCAATCGCAACTGCGGTATCTTTATGATCGCCAGTTATCATAATAGGTCTGATTCCTGCGATTCTACACTCCTCAATTGCATCATATACTTCTTCTCTACAAGGATCAATCATACCTAAGATTCCAATAAAGATTAAATCTTTTTCAAGATAATCACTTTCATTAGATTCTGGTTTTTCTTTATAAGTTCTAAATGCACCAGATAACACTCTTAAAGCTCTAGATGCGAATTCTTTATTCTTAGTTAATATCTCTTCTTTTTTAGAATCAGTTAATTCTACAATATTACCTTTTCCATCTATATAATATTTTGAATGATTTAATACTTCATCTACTGCGCCTTTTGTATATTGAATATATCCATCACTTGACTTATGAACTGTGGACATCATCTTTCTCATAGAATCGAATGGAGCTTCACCTACTCTTGGTTCGCTCTCTTCTAGTTCATATTTTGGATAATTATTCTTATATGCATAATTAACTAATGCAGCTTCAGTTGGTTCACCTTTTGATTCACTATCACCTTTTTTGATATTAGCATCATTACAAAGAGCCATAGCCTTTATAAGAAGAATCTTATTTTCAGTGAATTCATCAACTACTGTCATCTTATTTTGAGTTAGAGTACCAGTTTTATCTGAACAAATAATTTGTGTACAACCTAGAGTTTCAACAGCATTTAATTTCCTAATTAATGCTTGTCTTTTGCTCATTGATGTAACACCAATTGATAAAATGATTGTGACAACAGCAGGAAGTCCTTCAGGAATTGCAGCAACTGCTAAAGCTATTGCGGCAACAAATGTATCTATAGATGCATTCGCAAGCATCTCAAATGAGAATGCTTCATCAGTTAATACTAAATCTTCAACGATACCTACAACAAATACTACAGCACAAATAATTAATACTAGTTTAGTTAAGAATTTCGATAATTCGCCCATCTTCTTTTGAAGTGGAGTGAGTTCTTTTTCAGTATCTGAAAGGGCAGTAGCAATCTTGCCCATTTCAGTATCCATTCCAGTTTTAACAACTACTGCTCTACCTCTACCATATACTATAGTTGAACCGCTATATAACATATTAGTCCTATCACCCAGTGGTATTTCTCTTTTAGTTTCTTTTAAGTATAAGCAATCTATCATTTTAGATACTGGAACAGATTCACCAGTTAATTGTGCTTCTTCTACTTTTAAACTGTGAGCTTCAATGATTCTTGAATCCGCAGGAACTTGGTCACCTGCCTCAAGAATGATAACATCACCAACAACTAATTCCTCGCTTTTAACAATTACAATTTCACCATCTCTTAAGACTTTAGAAGTTGATGCGGTCATCTCCATTAAAGCATCCATCGCAGCTTCACTTTTAGCTTCTTGAATTAAGCTCATCACAGTATTAATTACTACAACTGCGAGAATAACTATTACATCAGCAAAATCAGAAAATTTAAATGACCCTCCACTTTGAAGCACAGTAACAATTACTTGAACTAAAGCCGCAATAAGAAGCATTATAATCATCGGATCACTAATAGATGATAAAAATTTCTTAAATAATGTTTCTTTTTTTGCTTCATCCAGTTTGTTTTTGCCGTTTTCTTCTAACCTTTTACTTGCTTCTATACTTGTTAGGCCAGAAGGGCTAGACTTGACTTCATTAAAGACTTCTTGAATTTCATTTTGATAATAATTCATGAGACCTCCTAAAAAAATAACTCGTATCTAACAATTGTTATACACGAGCATTTTAAAAATTATAGACCATGTATAGCAAAAGTTATACATGAGTCTCACTATTTAAAGCAAACCAGAATAATTTCGGGATTGTTGATTTGCTACACATTTTGTGCAAGTTACTCCCTCATGAGATTGATTTAATAATATCATATTGTTATTATTAAAGTCAATTTAAAATTATAGTTTAAGAATATTATCTACAGTATTTTTAAGATATTCTTCTTTATAATCTTCTATTTCTCCTCTATCAGATAATGAAGATATTTCCATATCAATTGGAATTTTAGATAAAAGAGAGATATTGTTGTCTTCACAAATCTTTTCTACTTTTGAATCACCGAAGATCTTGTAATCTTTATTGTTATCACTGCAGTGAAAATATGACATATTCTCAACAACACCTAAAACTTTAATATTCATCATATTAGCCATTTTAACTGCTTTACTAACTATCATTGATACAAGTTCTTGAGGTGATGATACAATTACTATTCCATCCACTGGAATAGATTGAAATATTGTGAGCGGAACATCTCCAGTACCTGGAGGCATATCTAAGAGTAGATAATCAACTCTATCCCATATAACATCAGTATAGAACTGTTGAACAGTACCCGCAATTATTGGGCCTCTCCATATAACTGGATCAGTTTCATTTTCTAATAATAAATTAGTAGATATCACTTTTATTCCATTCTTAGTTAAAACAGGATTAATTCCTATTTCACTACCACTTGCTTTATCTTTTAGGCCAAACATTTTAGGTATAGATGGGCCAGTAATATCAGCATCTAAGATTCCGACATTAAATCCAAGCTTTGATAATTCAACCGCAAGTAGTGAAGTTACTAATGATTTTCCTACTCCACCTTTGCCACTTACAACACCTATAATTTTACCTATATTTGAATACTCATTTGTATTAATTCTAAAATCTCTTTTTTCACAAGTGTTATCACTACAACTTGAACAATTTCCATCACAACCCATAATAATCCTCCTATGAATTCATATCTAATATTATAACACCTATAAACTCTTAATTGAAAATATATTCATTAATCTCAGCGTTTTTAGGGTATGGTATTTGAAGAAAAGATGAGATTACTACTCCATGAGTGACGATAATAACTTCAACATAATTCTTATATTTTTCTAAAACATTATTAACCCTATTTACAATACTTTCTCTTGATTCATAGTTGTATTTAGAGTTTGGATTCTCTCCATTATTTTCAAAATATAATTTTAGCCTTTCATATGTTTCTTCATCACTTAATGATTCATAATTTATATCAGCTAACCATTCATGCAGGAGAGTCTCAACGACTAAATCAATTCCTAATTCTTTTGATAATATAGCTGATGAATGAAGAGCCCTTCCAAATGGAGATGTTACAATTATTTTAGCTTTCTTTAATCTTTCATCTTTAGAAGTTTCTTCAATCTCTTCTATACCTTTTTTAGATAATGTAAGCATATTGCTCCCAATGCCTTTATAAAATTTAGTATTTAATTCTTTAGTATCATTTTCGCCATGACGAATAAAATAAAATTTAGTCATTCATATTTCCTCTCTTTATTAACTATAAATAGTATAACCTAAACTGATGAAATAAAAAAGAAATAATCAAAAGATTATTTCTTTAATTGCTTAAATAATATAAATATTAATTGTCATCTACTTCTTCTAGGTATGGAGTAGATATTTGAGCTCCCTTCCTTGAGACTGTGACGCTAGATGCGAATGATGCGAAGCGCATAGAATCATGAAGATTTTTTCCATTTAGAATTGAGACTGCGATAGCGGATACATAACTATCTCCTGCGGCTGTAGTATCAACTGCCTTAAATCTCCTTGTGAAGGCACTCATCTTAATAGTATTTACACCATCAAGACCATATGATCCTCTTTTTCCTAATGTGATAATTGGAATCTTTACTCCAAGGTCTTTTAAACTATAAAGACAAGTTATGATATCTGATTCTTTAAGTGGCTTTATTCCAGTATAAAATTCAGCCTCTACTTCATTTGGGATGAAATAATCAATTTTACTGAACACATCACTATTAATCTTCTTTTGAGGTGCTGGATTAAGAATAGTTGTAAGGCCTAGTGATTTAGCTTTAACTAAAGCATATTCAACGACATCGCTATTGCATTCAAGTTGAGCAATTAAAATATCACCTTTTTTTGCGAGTTTTAGTGCTTTATCAACTTGTTCTTTAGTGATAAACTGATTTGCTCCTGAATCAACTATTATCTTATTCCCACCATCAGGGTTAACAAGAATTACTGCGATTCCGCTTGGAACATCGTCAATTTTTCTTACAAAATCACACTTGACATTGTATTCAAGAAGCGATTGTTCTAGTTCTTCGCTAAATTCATTACCAAGACAGCCAATAAAATATGTTTCAACACCCAATTTACTCGCAGAAACTGCTTGATTGGCTCCTTTTCCACCAGGACTTGCGATAAAGTTACTACCATAAACAGTCTCGCTTATTTTAGGGTATTTTTCGACATGAATTGATAAATCTAAGTTAATACTACCTATTACAAAAATTTTGCCCATGTTGATACCCCCTTTTTGCTTTATATAATTATATTATAGATAAATTATTTTTATAAAACAATAAACATATAAAACAAAAAATAATATTTTTTCTTATTTGAATGTAATGTGAAAAGTTTTAGATAAATAGTTTAAAAAAAGAAAGATGCGCTCAAGGCATCTTCCTTTATTTGATATAAACTCCATTTGAATCTAGTAGAGCACTAGATGAGCTACTAGTATTAAATGTAACACTATTTGAACCTAAATATACTACATTTGCGTTCATAGATGCTTTAAGCTTCATTGTGATTATTGTTTCATTGTTCAATGAAACATTTAAGTAATTATCTTTTACAAGATTCATCTGTGAAGACTTTCCAATACTTGAAAAATTATTTGTATTAGTACTTTCGCTAGACATACCGCCTCTTAAAGAAATCGCAAGGACTACTCCATCTTGATATTTATATCCTCTTTCAGAATCTATTGCTGAATTGGCATTACTATTAGATGTTACAATTACTACTCCACCATTAAATAATATGCCATCATATTGCAAATATGAATTTGAATCTATTCCATCACCTAAAGCATAAATATATAAATACCCACCATTTATAATTATTGCTTCTTCATTCTCGCTCTTTGCGTTTAGTCCATCATCTTTTGAATTTACTGAAATATCTCCATCATTAATTATTACAATATTACCTTCAATACCTTCATATGATTCTTCTACTTTGACTATTCCGCCATTTAAAGTGACTACTCCATCGCCATGTATTCCGTCATCATTTGAATGTATTTCTATTATTCCTCCATTTAAAGTGATGTTTCCAAGTGGTGTTTCTTCATTTTCAAGTTCATTATCATTATTCGCATGTATTCCATCATCATAAGAATAGATTATGATATTTCCACCTTCAATAGTTATTTCATTATCTGCCTTAATACCTTTAGCTGAATAATCATTCTTTTCAGTGTTTCCTTCATTCATTGGAAAACCCATATTTTGATTAGTTCCATAAATAGACCATGAATATCTTATGATGTTTTGGTTTTCTGTGAAAGAGATCATATCATAGCTATCATTTAAAGACATAACTTGCGTTTTAACATAATAATTTTCTTCTTGATTGAGTTCAGTTCCTTTATTATAAATAAATACTTGCATACTTGAATAAGTGCTAACTTTTTCAACTTGATAGTAATAAAGAGTTGTTCTTCCCGTTCTAGAATTTACTGTTTCACTCTTTATATATTCAGCGTTCCTCCAAACATATTCATCATCATTATTTAAATACTTAATAGATGCATCAAAATTATTTGAAAATAATGAAATATAGTATGATTCTTCTTGAACTACAAATGTCTCATCTGAATAAGGTGAATATTTATCGGTATAAATATTTAGATTTAGATTATTATCATTAGTAATTACCACATCATATGCTGCATCTATTCCATCAAGACGAGCGTAAATATTGATAGTTCCACCACTTATAGTTATAGTACCTTTTTGTTTTCCTTTACTTGAGATTGAACTATTTGATGTCTTAATTCCATCGCCTTGAGTTGCGATTAAAGTTAACACGCCACTTTCTACTGTCACACTATCATTACCTTTTAGTGCGTTATCAGTACATATCACACTAAGTGTAAGATTCTTAACTTTTAGATCATCTTTAGTATGTATTCCTTTATTATTCAAAGAATTGACTGTGAGTTCTCCTTTTCCTTGAATATCTAGGTCAACTAAAGAATAAATAGCGGAATTAATAACTTCATCATCAGTAACTAAATCTCTCATATCATATATGTAGTTAGTGGTATTTTTCTTAGCGACTAATGTGACTTTATCAGCTGAAATAATATTTATTGGGCATTCAGTATATGAGACAAGAGTGAAAGAAGTTAATTCAAGTTCAAATTCAAAGTCATCGGATACATCAATAACTATATTCCCATTAAATTCTCCACTTATAGAATATACTGAATTCTCTTCTATTGTGCTAAATGTAATAGTGTTATCAACTATTTCATATGCATTAGTTGTCCCTTCAGAACATTCTATAATAATATTACTATTATCTATCTCACTTAGAGTCTCTAAAGTAGTAGTTTCTATAGTGGATGGAATAGTTGAGGAAGAATTTTCATTATTATTTATAGTAGTTGTAGGATTTAAAGAAGACATACAACCTATTAAAAGAAATGATGAAATTAATAAAATAAATAAACTAATAAATTTGGATTTGTTCATGATAATACCCTCCTTATTGATTTGATTTAATTGTAAAGAATTAATATTTTTATGTAAATAATATGAGCGATTATCTCATTTATTTTTCATTTAATCATCACAAAAAAATCAAATAAAATAAGCTTTATTAATTCATTAATAAGTTTATTTATGAAACAAAAAAAGCGTAAAAATATACGCTTATTTTGCTTATTTAGATGCCTTAACCATGAGGTCACACATCAAATTTGAAAATTCAATTGGATTATCTATTTTAAATCCTTCCATTAGTAATGCTTGATTATACAAAAGATTTGCGTATCCATTAATTTCTAATGGGTCTTCTTTATATAATTTATTTATAGCTTTAAATACTTCATGGTTTGGATTTAATTCTAGAATTCTATTTGCTTTTATAGTTTCATTTGAAGATGGGATTTCATTTAATACTTTTTCCATTTCGAATGAAAGACCGTCACCACTAACTAGACATACAGCGCTAGTTTTAAGTCTTTTTGAAATTACTACATCATCAACTTTTCCTTTTAAAGCATTCTTGATTGATTCTAGTAATTCTACATTTTCGTTTTTAATTTTTTCTAATTCTTTTTCTTCTTTTTTATCTAATAAATCTAAGTCCCCTTGATTGATTGATTTTAATTTATGCCCATCATATTCAGATATGATTGACATTACAAATTCATCAACATTATCAGGAAGAATTAATACATCATAACCTTTAGATTTAACTAAATCCATCTGTGGCATAGATAGAACTTGGTCTTTGTTTTTAGCGCTTGCATAGTAAATATCTTTTTGACCTTCTTTCATTGATTTAACATAATCTTTGAATGAAATCATTTTTTCTTCATTTATAGAATTATAAATGAGTAAGTCCTTAAGTTGATCTTTTCTTAGCCCAAAATCATCATACACGCCAAATTTTAAGTTGATACCGAAGTTTTTGAAGAACTCTGTGTACTTATCGAAATCATTTTCTTTGATATTTTCAAGTTTTGATAAAATCTTCTTTTCTACATTACTACTTATATCTTGAAGTTCTTTTGATTTTTGAAGAAGTTCACGACTGATATTTAAACTTAAGTCTGATGAATCAACTAAACCTTTTATGAATCTTAAATAATCTGGGACAAGTTCTTTACACTTATCCATTATGAATACACTCTTAGAATAAAGTTGAAGACCTTTTTCATATTTTTCAGAATATAGATTATATGGAGCTTCATGAGGAACATAGATTAAAGCTGTATAATTAATTTTTCCCTCAACATTTATTAACAAGTGGAACATTGGATCTTTATATTCATAATATTTTTCTTTGAAGAATTTATTATATTCTTCATCAGTTACTTCAGTTTTTCTCTTCTTCCAAAGAGGTGTCATAGCGTTTAGGGTTTCTAAAACTTCTTTTGTTTCATATTCATCTTTTCCTTCAACTTTTTCGCTTTTAGAGACAAGCATCTTTATAGGATATCTTACATAATCTGAATATTTTTTTACTAATTCTTTTATAGTCCATTCATTCAAGAAATTATCGAAATCATATTCATCATTCTTTTCTCTTAGATATAAAGTTATGATAGTTCCACTATCATCTTTTTCAATTTCATCTATAGTATATGTATCTTCTCCACTAGAAGTGAAAAGATAAGCTTTATCGGAGTAGAGTGATCTAGTTCTAACCTCAACCTTATTTGCGACCATAAATGCACTATAGAATCCTACACCAAATTGTCCTATTATATCTATATCTTCAGTAGTGACCTCGCTCTTCTTTTCATTTAATTCTTTAATCTTATCCATGAATTCTAGTGAACCACTTTTCGCAATTGTGCCTAAAGAATCACATAATTCATCATAAGTCATTCCTATTCCATTATCTTTAATGGTTATAGTTCTTTTTTCTTTATCTAAAGAAATATTTATCTCATAATCATTCTTTTTTGGAAGTTTATCTTCAACTAAAGATAAATAATGGTATTTATCTATAGCATCACTCGCATTTGAGATAAGCTCTCTTAAAAATATTTCCTTGTTTGTATAGATTGAATTGATCATTAAATCGAGTAATCTTTTAGACTCTGTCTTAAATTCTAATGTTTGACTCATAGTTATAATCTCCTTTTTTAACACTTACTTATTATACATCAATTGTTTAGCACTTGCAAGTATAAAGTGCTAAACATCACATTTTCTTAATAAAAGAGGTATAACAACGTTATACCTCATCCTTTAATAATTTTTGACTTTTACGTTCTTCTTTCTTCTTTCTTCTCATTTCTTTTAGTTTCATATTATTAAGAAGTAGAGAAATCATGAATCCAAGTGGCATAAATACTAATACTCCAAGGATAGGATGCCACCAATCAAATTGTCTTACTATATCTCTATAATTTAAGATATACATAGAAAATATCGATGCGATTAAGAATCCAAGTATCACAAATAGACAAACTCTTCTATGTTTCATAAATATATAATTAATTGGTTTTGATACGAAGAGTAGTGATACAATCGCCCCAAGAAGTAAAGCACATCCTAGTTTTAATATATCATATACAAACACAGGGTTTTGCCAATTTGAAAGACGTGTTAAATCAGATAATGCATTTAATACAGGATAGTAGATACCAACAGACATAAAAAGTAGCGAACCACTTATTCCAGGGAATATCATAGCAGTTGTGCCTATTATTGTGAAGAAAAATACTAAAACTAATCTTGGGAATTCTATATTTGTCCATCTCATCTTATGAAGAGCTTCTATTTCTTCAGGTGATTCACTTATTTGTCTTTTTTGAATATATAGATTAAACATAGTCATTCCCATAATTAAGAGAAACGCAATGATTAAGGCAATGATTAGTGTTGATTTTTTGTATTTTTTATCGAAAACATAATCCCATCTATCATTATATATACCACCAAGTAGTACTCCAGTAAACAATAAAATCATTTCAAGGATAATATGAGAAAAAAGAATATTTAAAACTTTAGCGCAACCTAAAAGTCCTACTAAAACACCAAGCATTATTTTAATTAAATATAAGAAGTTTGGCCAAAAATCTTTTGTTAGATTCGCTAAAGAATAGACCATTTTTTCATATATTCCTGTGATAAAGGCAATAGTTCCACCAGAAATACCAGCAATCATATTGCCTATTCCCACTAAAACACCTTTTAAAAATAAAACAAAACCATTTTCTTTTTCCATAATTACTCCTTAATAATTTCACCATAGAGTTCATAGAAATTAGAACCAATAATTTTCACAGTCACAATATCCCCAAGTCCAATCTCATTTTCATATGGACAAGTCGCAATGATTGATGAGTCAACATCATCAGGGGCAAACATATAATTCCTAAGACTAAATGTTAGAGATTGAGGGTCATAAGAATCAACTATTGCTTTATAAGTTTTTCCAATCAGTTTCTTCTTTTCTTCCTTCGCAACTTCCATTTGGACTTCCATTAGTTTATCATACCTTCTTCTTGCGATGAATTTTGGCACTCTTAAATGATATTTATAAGATTTTGTGTCTTCTTCTCTTGAATATAAAAACGCGCCCATATGGAAGAATTTTACTTCTTTAACGAAATCTAATAATTCATTAAAGTGTTTATTATTTTCATGAGGAAAGCCTACCATCAAAGAAGTTCTAATTACAGCATCTGGAATCTCTTTTCTAATTTTATTAATTAAATCAATTGATTCTTCTTTTGTGGTGTGCCTATTCATGAGCTTTAAAATATCATTAGATGCGTGTTGAAGAGGAATATCAAAATAATTTGCGATATTATCATGAGATTTAATACATTCAATTAATTCATCTGTGATAGTCTCAGGATAAATATAAAACAATCTAATTAAAAATATTCCATCTATTTCACTTAAAATATTTAAAAGTTCTACTAATTTAAGTGAATGGTAATTATCTACTCCATATTTAGATGTATCTTGAGCAATTAAATTGATTTCTTTTGCGCCATCTTTAACTAGGCCTTTTACTTCTTCAACTATGCTATCTATTGATCTAGACACATATTTTCCTCTTATTAGAGGAATACTACAAAATGCACAATGATTATTGCAACCATCTGCGATCCTAACATAAGGACTATATTTCGATGATATTAGTACTCTATTATTAAAAGATAAATCTCCAAACAGCATCTCCTTATTGAATAAATTATTCACAAGAATAGGAAATCTTGGATAATCTTTTAAAGAGATAACTAAATCAACATCTTTAAAATTATATTCTATAAATTCTTTATATCTTGTCGCAAGACATCCACAAACAATAAATTTTTGATTAGGCTTTTTTAAAGAAATAATAGAAGCGATTTCTTCAATCGCTTCATTCTTAGCCTCATCAATAAATCCGCAAGTATTTAGGATTATTAAGTCAGAGTCTTGAATTGAAAGAGAAATCTCAAATCCAGATTTAGTTAAAAGACCAAGAATCATTTCTGAATCTACTTGATTTTTACTACAACCTAAAGATATCATTCCTACTTTCATTTCTCACCTATTTTTTCATAATATAAAGTAACCCGATAGTTCCAGGTCCGCAGTGTGAACCTATTACAGAGCCAGCAGGTGTGTTATATACATTTTTAAAATTACAAGTTTCTTTAATAATTGGAATAATGAAATCAGCACAAGCTGGTGAAATAAAATGTGTAACCATTAAATAATCTAAATCGACATCATTTATTTCTTTCATTAGTTCATTATAGATAGTTTTAATCGCATTATTCAAATTACCAATTGGTTTTTTACCTAAAGTTAATTTACCATCTTTAACAACTATTATAGGTTTAATAGATAAAAGTTTAGTGATGAAGCCAGTTAGTGCGCTACATCTTCCACCTTTAACCATATAATCTGTTGAATCAATACAGAAGGATGTATGAATATTAGGAGCGATTTCTTTTTCTATTTTTTCTTTTACTTCTTCTCTACTTAAACCAAGTTTTAAGAAGTCTCTAATCTTTAATAGACATAAGCCTGTAGCACTTGATAAGTTATTTGAATCAATTATTGTAACCATATCAGGTTTAGTACAATTCTTTTGCCCTAGCACTACAGATTGGTAATTCGCAGAAAGTTTTGAACCTATACCACAATAAATACATGCGAAACCTTTTTCTATGTATTCATTGAAGATATTTTCATATACAGCAGGTCCACAACAACTTGTTTGTGGAAGTTTACCAGTCTTTTTAACGTGTAGAGCTAATTCATCTTGGTTGATTTCAACTCCATCTTTTTTAGGAGTATCATCATCTTCAAAAGAAACAAGTAGAGGAACGACTTCTAGATCGAGTTCTTTTATGAGTTCTAAGGATAAATCAACAGTAGAATCTGTAATAAGCTTTATTTTTTCCATAGGTATATTCACCCTCCAATAAATGATTATACAATATAATACTAAATAAATAAAGTAAAATTAAACTCCCACCAAAGGTGGAAGTTTAATTCTTATTCTATGCCATATACGAATTTAGCATTATCAATAAATTCATTTAGATTATCTTCTAATATATCAAGCATTACCCAACCATTTTCAAGTATTGCAGTGTTAAATTCAACTTCATTATATGCACTACCTAGTTCTGCTTTTGCTTTTTCATGATAGTCATAGAAAATAAGCATTCCATATCCGTATGGAGCATATTGACCTGGAATTTCGATTAATTGTTTGTAGAGGTCTGATGCAATTCTTGAATTCAAACCTTTAGTTGTTAAAAATGATGCGCAATCATTTTTAGTCCAACCTTGATAGTTGATACCTACATCCATTCTAGCATATAAAGAATATGCGAATAGGTCATAGTAGATACTATAATCTGCGGCTTGTCTCCAATCTCTTGAGCCCATTTGATCAGCGAGATAATTACAAAGTGCTATTTCAACATATTTAGCCCAACCTTCACCATGGCCTGTGCAAGTTAAGATAGTTACAAGATTAGAAATCTTGTCTGATTCTTTTGAATATACATATGCATATAAGTGACCAGGATAGCCTTCATGAGCTAATGTCTTGATTGTTTCATATCTATCTTTTCCTAATGCTTGAGCATTTAAGTGAATATATTCAGCATCTCTTGAATCGATAGGAGATTTCATATAATATGCAACTGTAGTAGTGTTTTGAGTTAATGATTCATCCATATAAGTTACATCGATTGTTGGGGTAGTTTTTAAATCTGGAACTATAGTTTTAGCGAATTCTTTTAAGTATTCAATTAAATCTTGTGGAGTATCTGGAGAAATAATTGGAATTTCACCATTAGCTATCTTGTTAGCTCTATCAGTTAATTTACCACTTGCTTTAACATATAGATTGTAATATTTAGTGAAAGAATCATCTAGATATTGGATATATCCTTCCATGCTTCTATTGTACATTCCAATTCTATTTCTTAGCATATATTCATAAAGTGTAGCTCCATTTTCATAATTTTGAAGATACCCTTCCACAAAATTAGTGAAATATCCTTCACTTGTCTTTTCTGATACATATTCTTTTACTTTAGTTGAAAGTTCACTATGTCCAGCTAAGAATTTTTCAGTGAAAGCAGTTAAGAATCTTTGTTTATAATCATTAACTTCATCATCAGTTAAAACTAATTTAACTTTTGCAGCATCAATCTTATCCAAAACAACGTTTTTAAGATAGTAATCTTCACCATCTTTAACTACTCCATCTAAATATTTAGCGAAAGCATTTAAAGTTGCTTTAGAAAAACCATATCCTTTTTCTTCTTTAGCAACTATATAATCATAATATGAGAGGAATGAATTATAAATTGAATCGAAATATGATATGATGTCTTCTATATCTTCTTTAGTTCTTAAAGAATAAGCTTCCATTGTAGTAGGAAAATCTGCACAGTTTCCACCGAATTGATCAACATAATCAAGTCTCATCATAATAAATTCTTTATTGCTTAGGATTTGTTCATAATTAGTGATTGTCTTATCAATAGTTTTAAGAGTGTTAATTTGAGAATATGATAATTTCAAATTTTTATATTGATTGTATTCTTCTCTTAATAATCTAACTTCATTTTGATCATGTTCAAAATCTTCATCAGAGAAATCTTCCCATGAATACCATAAAGCATCTTCATGTTCAAAACCAAATGCACTGTAATCTTCCATGAAAATATTTAGAGTTGATTGATCACCTTCTATGAAATAAACAAACATTTCATCTTCATATTCTTTGAATTCTGGATTTTCAGGATAATCCACTACTAATATGAAATTGAAAGTACCAACTATAGAGTTAGCATCATCGTTTTTTACAGTTGCAGTAACTTTATATTTTCCTTGAGCATCAAAAGTATTTTGTGATAATGTTACTGAATAATTGAAATCAAAAATATTTTGTGCTTTAAGAGTATTTGTATCAACTACTAATTCATCGCCATCTAAAACTAGGGTTGTAGTTTGATATTTTACAACTTCATCTTTGAAATCTTGAACTAATTTATAATCAAGTTCCTTGTGTACAACATTCTTTTGTTCTTGTGTTGTAGTTTCACTACATGATGATAAAAATAGAGAAAACCCAATAACAAGTACTAAAGTTAATAATCTAATTAGTTTTTTCACCAGTAAAAACCTCCTATTATTTATCTTTATATATTTTAGAATAAATCAATAAAAAAATAAAGACTAAATTACAAAATTGTAATTTAGTGCATTATTTTTACGATATAATCAAATAAATTATAAAGAATACAATACCAATAAATAGTGCGATGAGTCCAGATATCAAAAGGAATGGATACCATTTTCTACCTTTTTCATCTCTAATCTTTTTGTATTCATTATATGTTTTTCTTTTTTCAAGTGTTTTTTCACTTGGACTAAATAGTGTCCATAAACTTGAAAAAGCATAACCAATCATATCGAAGAATTCTTCTTTATTCACCCAAGTTAAAATTCCAGCAACTATGAATAATACACCTGGAATAATGAATCCATCAGATATTTCACCGATTATTTTTGGTGCTTCAGTAAAACTGAAGAGTCCACTTAAGAAAGCATTCAAGAAGAAAATGCCTACTATTATTAAGAATGAAATTGAATATTGAATTATTTTTGTTCTATTCATTATTTAATAATCTTTAAATATTCTTGGAATTCTTTTTCATTGCAATGCACGAAGTGGCCTGGCTTTATTTCTCTTAAAGATGGTTTATCGACTGAATAATCGTGTTCTTTAAGAGGATTATAAGTGATTCTTTGTCTTCTCTTCTCATAAGCTGGATCTGGAAGAGGTATCGCAGAAAGTAGGCTTCTTGTGTATGGATGAAGTGGATTTAAGAATAATTCATCACTTGGAGCAAGTTCAACCATATTTCCATAATACATTACACCAATTCTATCAGAGAAATATTTAACTACAGATAAATCGTGCGCTATAAAGAGGATAGATAATCCTAAACTATGTCTTAAATCATTTAGTAGATTTATAACCTGTGCTTGAATAGAAACGTCTAGAGCAGATACAGGTTCATCAGCGATGATTAGTTCAGGTTGCATAATGATAGATCTTGCGACACCGATACGTTGACGTTGTCCACCACTAAATTCATGAGGATAACGTGATGCGTGCTCACGAACAAGCCCAACAAGTTCAAGCATTTTGAATACTTTTTCTTCAATGATTTGTTTATTCTTCTCGCCTTGAATAATTAATCCTTCCGCAATTATTTCTTTAACTGTCATACGAGGATCAAGGGATGCAATAGGATCTTGGAAAATCATTTGAATTTGAGTAACGAGTTTAGAATTTTTAGCTTTTCTTAGTTCGTTTTCGTATTCTTTCTTTAACTCTTTATTGTTTTCGTCTCTTTCAAGAAGAGGTAAATATTTTTCTTCTACTAGTTTGATTTGTTCATCGCGATATTCATTATTGCAATTCTTTTCATCAAAATTAGCTTTTTTGATTTCTTCTCTTTGTTCACTTATGTGTTTATGAAGTTCTTCATTAAGTTTAGCTATTTCTTCTTTATAGCCTTCAGGTTTATTCTTGTTTAATTCTTGAATTTTTATTTTTGTTTCAAGTTTTTTCTTCTTGATACTATCTTTATATGATCTTATACCAGCACAGATTCTTGTGCCTTTAAAATAAACGTTTCCTGATGTAATATCATATAATTTTATAATAGATCTACCAGTTGTAGTTTTACCACAACCAGATTCACCAACAAGACCAAAGACTTCACCTTTCTTAATATCAAAGCTGACATCATTAACGGCTTTTAATTCCATACGCCCCATCTTGAAAAATTGAGAGAGGTGTTCAACTTTTAATAAAACATCATTATTTTCTAAGTTTTCCATTATTTCTCTCCTTTCTCTGAAGATTTCTTAAGATATTCAGCATTTACTTTTTTCATTCTTTCGATTCTTTCAGTAACGATTTTTGGAGGTTTAATCTTTGGAGCATTCTCATGTAAAAGCCAGGTAGCTGCACTATGAGTTTCTGAAATCTCAAACATTGGAGGTTCAAGTTCAAAATCTATCTTTAGTGCATACTTATTTCTTTCTGCGAATGCATCACCTTTTGGTGGATAAATCATATTTGGCGGAGTACCAGGAATTGCTTCTAATTTATCATTTGTATCTAGATCTGGCATAGATGATAAGAGCGCCCATGTATAAGGATGTCTTGGATCATAGAATATGTCTTCAGATGTACCATATTCAACAATCTTACCAGCATACATAACTGCGATTCTATCTGCCATATTAGCAACTACACCTAAATCGTGTGTGATGAAGATAATAGCTAATTTTCTTTGAGCTTTGAGCTTATTTATAAGCTCAAGTATTTGAGCTTGTATAGTAACGTCAAGGGCAGTTGTAGGCTCATCACAGATTAAAATATCTGGGTTTGCAGCGAGCGCAATTGCGATAACTATACGTTGTCTCATACCGCCAGAGAACTCGAATGGATATTGATAATATCTTCTTCTTGGTTCGCTTATACCAACTTCTTCCATAAGAGTAATAGCTTTATTTCTTGCCATTTGTGGAGTAATTTTATTTACGACTCCACTAGCGTTTTCTTTTAAGAAATCGATAGTACTAATAGATTCAGAATCGAAATCTCTAGAATCAAATTTTGAAATTAGTTCAACATAGTGATCTTTTAATCTTTCAATTTGATCGACTATTGTTTCTTGTAGGTATACTAAATCTATTAAAGATAGTGGGGCAACTTTCCATTCTGGAGTTCTACCACCCTTAACCATCTTCTCATATTTAATAGTTTGGCCATTAAATCTGGCTTGCTCTTTTTTATTTTTAGAAATCGCACTATAATATTGGTCTATATCTGCTTTCAAGCTTTGACTCATTGTATATGCGATAGAATCTTTGATAGTTTCAAGCCTATCAATAGAATTATTGACTAGTTCTTTGATTTCCTTTAATAATTTATCAGTTTCTTCTTTAACTAGATTTTCTTTTAAGAATTCTTCTTTATAATAATCAAATTTTGAGACAAATTCTTTTTTGTATTCTAAAGCTTTAGATGCAGAATTGATTAGACCTAATTTCGCATCATTGATGAAATCAAGCATAAAATTATCATCAAGATAAGTTCTCAAGAACTTATTTAATTCAACTACAGGCATATTTGGAAGTGGTTCTTTAGAGAATGTTAGATAATAACCCATAGAGAAGAAATTAGGTTTATCATAATTTTTAGCTTCTACTAGTATGTCTTTTATTCCATTTAGTGAATCAACTAAAGGCTTAAAATTCTCTTTATTTTTCTTAACATCTTTAGCTCCACTACTAATAGTTGCGACTAGATTAACTAATTCATCTTTTCTTGAATCTACTACATATGTATGAATAGATTGTAGAGCTTCTTTCTTTATCTTTCTTAAAGTATAAGATAAATCATCAGCGGCTTTTTTCTCGAGTTTAAATGCAATATTTTCTATATCTAAAATCGCATTTTCGCATGATTCAAAAGCTTTATTGAATGAGCCTTCTAAAGCTAAATGTTTATATTCGAACTTATCGAAATTATTACATTTTAAAGTAATATTAGCTTTCTTTGATTCATCATCTTTAGCAATTGCTTCAAACATATTTTCTTTTAATAATCTTAGATGATTATTAAATGTTATTCTTGATTCTCTTTGTCTAGCTTTACCTTTTAGAAGCATAGCTTCTGTGAGTTGTCTTCCTATTCTCATAATAGGATTTAGGCTAGATAGAGGATCTTGGAAAATCATCGCAATCTTATCGCCACGAATCTTGTGGAATTCATCTTCTGGAATATTTAATAAGTTCTTTCCATCATAAATTATTTCTCCACCTTCAATGATAGAGTTTCCAGCAAGTATACCTAAAATAGCTTTAGATGTAACTGATTTACCAGAACCAGATTCGCCAACAATCGCTAAAGTGTCGCCTTCATATAGGTCGAAAGAAATATCACGAACAGCTTGAACTTTACCGTTCATAGTTTTAAATGAAATTTTAAGGTTCTTAACTTCTAATTTCTTGTTCATAATTAATCCTCCGCTCCACGAAGTGATGGATTAAATGCATCACGAAGTCCATTACCAAACAAATTGAAACTTACCATTAGTAAGCCTATAAATATAGCAGGGAATAAAACTAAGTGTGGTGATGTATTCATTATTCCTTGGCCATTCGCTAACATAGAACCAACTGATGATCTAGTTGGTGAGTCTAGGTTGATGATGCCAAGGTATGTTAGAGATGTTTCACCGAAGATAACGCCAGGGATAACTAATACTGAGCCAGTAATTAGAGTACCTAAAGAGTTAGGGAAGATATGCTTAAACATAATTCTTCTATCTCCTGCGCCAAGTGTTCTTGCGGCTAAAACATATTCTTGATTCTTGAATCTATAGAATTGCATACGAGTTCTAGATGCAGTACCTATCCATCCAGTTAAGATGAATGCGAAGAGTAAAGACACCACTGTGCCTAGTGTTCCAGACAAATGCAAGTTAAAGAGAACTGTTACAACCATACCAGGTATAGCACTTAAAATATCTGAAATTCTCTCCATAATCATATCTACAGCACCACCATAATAACCTTCAATTGAACCATAAATAACGCCTAATAAAAGGTTAATAGATGATACAGCAATAGCGAAAAGTAATGAGAATCTTGCGCCACTTGCAAGTCTTGTGAAGATATCATAACCTTCTCCATCTGAACCGAATGCGAATGCAGGTTCAAAACCATATGCGTATTCAAAATAATTATATGCGTTGATACGTACTGTATAGTTGTAGCCATTCTTTTTACTACCACTAACAAGTGCATATCTCCATCTGTTTTCAGCTTCTGGATCATCTTTTCCAGGATCTCCATCAAGTCTTAAACTATTGTAATGATCAACGCCTCTCACTCTATAACCTGGAATTAAATTTCCGTTTTCATCGAGTGTAGGAATACCTGTTGAATCACATTCATACCAAACATTTATATTGTTAAATTTAACTTTAGAATTTAATGTTTCAGGAACTTCTGATTTTGCATTATAATATACTACCCAAGGCATAATTAATTGAACATTATTTTCGTTTTGCCATTCTTGAATAGCCTTATATTGTTCTTCTGTATAAGTTTTAGTAAAAGCATCGATACTATGGTAATTATTTAATCTTACTTTATAATTCTTTTGAACACCATTTTCTGTATTAACTTCTATTTCATCTATCACTTTAACTATGATATCGTAGCCAGTTTCTTGTGCATATGCCAAATATTTTTTATAAGTTGTATCACCTATAATTTTAACTTCAGTACCATCCCAAAAACCAGTACCTTCAAATAACATAAGTTTAGGTGTTAACAACCTATATTTCTTTAAATCAAGATTAGTTTGATATGATTTAACATAACTTTGATTGAAACAATATGGGCCAATTAAAGCAAATATGATAATAATTCCAACAATAATTGCTGCAACAATAGAAGCTTTGTTCTTAGAGAATCTTAAGAAAGCATCTTTAAAATATCCGATAGGTTTTGTATCGAATTTTCTATCATGGAATTTTTCGTCTTTTGGAGCAAATTCAAATAATTCCTTTGGGATATTTGCCAAATCATATTTTTCTCTCATATTATCTAGCCCCCATTCTTATTCTTGGATCGATGATACCATAACTTATATCTACAATGATACCAGCAAATAAGCCAATAAATGTGTAGAATACAGTATCTAACATAAAGAAGTTATAATCTGGTGGAGTTGCTTGAACTGAGTTGATATATAATTTACCAACACCAGGGATAGTAAACATCTGTTCAATGATTAATGAACCACCCATAATAGAGATGAATTCACCTAATATCATTGGGAATATTGGAACCATAGAATTTCTTAAAGCATGTCTAATAGTTGCTTGTTGACGACTCAAACCTTTAGTTCTTGCAAGTAGTAGGTAGTCACTTGTTAATACTTCTGATAGTTCAGCTCTTGTATAACGAGCAAAACCGGCAATACTACTGAAAGACAAACATAATATAGCAGGTATCATAGTCTCAAACGCTCTAAAACTCCATGGTCCTTGTGATGCATCCATTAGAGGCTCAAACCACTTCAATTTATAACATAATAAGTATTTAACTATAAATCCATATATAAATGATGGAATTGAAACGAAAATCATTACACCAGTTGAGATTAAATGGTCTTGCCACTTATTCTTTCTAATAGCAGCAATAATACCAAGACCTAAACCTAGTGGAATTGATAAGAATATTGAGTAAACGTTAACTGCTACAGTATAAGGTAATTTATCAACAAATATTTGCCATACTTCACTACCTATATAGAGTTGTTCGCTTACACCAAAATCTCCTTGAAAAGCGTATTTTAAAAATCTCCAAAATTGCTGAATAATTGGAAGATTATAACCGAGCTTTTCTCTTCTCGCAAGTATTACTTCCATATCTTTACCAAATTGTTCTGCAGGAATATTTGGAAGCAATTTTACAAGAACAAAACAACCCATAACAATTATAAAAAATGTTACAAGCATTAAAGCTAAACGCTTGGATATGTATTTTAGTAAATACATATAAAAACCCTCCCTTCAAATTAGTTTACGCACTAATCAAAAGACAAGTAGTGAGAGATGTGAATCTCCCACTACTATCAAATTAAAACTAAATTAGTATATTGTTAATAATAATTAGTAATTATTTCTTGTATGGTAGAACACCATCAACTAGGTTGTCACTATTTGCAATATATTGAGCCCATTCATCATCAGTGTAGTTGAATGTCATATATTTAATGCCACCACGACCAACACCAAATACGTATTCTTCAACACCATATTTGATCTTCATACCTTTGAGTGTAGCACTAGCATCAAGTAATGTTGGAATCATATCATATTGATCAAGAACAGCACCTTCAACTGCAGCTAATACATCAAGTCTGATTTCAGGTTTGCATGTTGTACCACAATGAATCATTACATAGTCATTAGTTAAAACACCATCTTCAACGATTAAAGCTTTGATTGTGTCTCCACTTAGAGCTGATTTACCCCAATCAAATACACTAGCTCTTAGAGTATATCCGCCAATTTCAATATCTAACATTGTAGAAGAAGTATCCCAAGCTGGGTCATATTGATAGTTAGGAGCAACATAAGCTTCCATTAATCCGTATGGATCAAGAGCGCTTCCTGTCCAACCAACACCGAATAGAACATCTACAGTGTTATTCTTTAAGTATTTAGAGAAGTCTGTTGTACCTAGAGGAGCAGATTGTTTGAATGTTAAGTGTCCTTCAAGAGGAGTACCTGTAACAGCATCAGCCCAAACTCTACCTAAATATACATAACCATCATTATAGTAAGCACTTGAACCAGAACCAGGTTGTCCAATCATAATTTGAATTTCCCAGTTACCAGATTCGATATCTTGAGCACTAATGCATCCATCAGCAACCCACTTATTGTAAGCTTCTTCGAATAATGTCTTAGCACCAGCTAGATCGTAACCAGTAATTGATTCAATAGCTTCTTCTTTAGTTTCATAGATACCATCTTCACCTACTTCATCAGCTAAATCCCAGAATTTTAAGATAACATCTTTAGCTTGTTCAGTTGTACGATAAGCAGTACCATTTTCAGGGTCAGAGATAATCATATTGCCATATACAGCTTTAGCAACTCCACCAAGAGGATCGAGTGTTAATGCATAGTTAGCTCTATCTAATGAGAATGATAATGCCATTCTGAATTCTTTGTAAGCTAAAATTGTCTTATAAACTTTATTGCCAGGAGTAACTGGTTCAGCATCAGCTTGCATTGATTCATATGCAGCAAAGTCAGGGTTGATTGCTACGAACCAAGTTGAATCACCTTCAGTATAGTATGTATAATCAGAAGATTGATAGTCGTTCATATCTTCAGCTTGTAATCCATAAGAATCAGTTGAACCTCTTAAGAACATATTTAATCTATCAGATGCTTTTTCAACTTGTTTAACAACAATCTTAGTTGTCCAGTAGTTGTTAGCATTTTCTTCTAGTGTATAGCCATACCATTGAGCATTCTTTTCCATTGTGATTTGAGAGTCTTTTAAGAAGTATGTTAATTTATATGGACCAAATGATTTGTAAGTATCAACACTTGTACCATATGAGTTAGTGTATACACCTTGACTTTCACCAATTAAACTCTCATATAATGTAGTATCAACAAGATACATAGAAGTACATAAACTGTAATTTAGATAGAATCCTGTTAATTCTTTTTCAAGAATAAAGATAATTGAATATTCATCTTCTGGATCAACTTTAATACCAACAGTTTCGAAATCAACTTCTTCATAAGTTGAACCTAAGAAAGCCATTTCTTCAAATTCTACATAAGCGTAATCGCCTGAATCTTCAGCGTAAGCTTCAACATCTTCAAATCCGTGAAGTATAGCAACACAGTCTTGAACCATTTTTACTAATTCTTCAGTTAATTGAATATAACCTTTTTCATCTTGACTTGATAATAAGATAGCATAAACACTTTCTGGATCTGGACAGTTTGCCCATGCGATTGCAACAGCATCATCGTCTTCATCTGGATCGCCAAGATAATAACTATCTGGTTTATCAGTTACAACAACTTCGTTATCTAAATCAGGTTGGCCTTCATTATCAGCATACCATACATAGTCAGCTTCTTCGCCTTCACCTACTACTTCCATAGTTCTCCAAACAACAGTTTCGAGATCTTCAGAAGCATATTTAACGAATTCTTGAGCTTCTTCGCCTTCACCTACTGTTACAACAGTTCTAGGTTGTCCGAAATAACCAGCTTGAGCATATCTTTCAAGACCGTAAGTTGCACTAGGACTCCAGTTTCCAAGAGTTCCAACTTTGATTGCAACATCTTTACCATTGCATTGAAGGATACCTTCTTCTGAATATGTCCAATCAGTTGGATAAACATATTCATCTTCACCATAAGCAGCTGATACGAATGCACCATATGCATATGTACCACCTTTGAAGTAACTTTCAGCATTAACAATCTTGAATGAACCACTATATACAGAGTCAGCTCTATAGTTAGCAGCTTGAGGGTTTAATAACCATTTAACTGATTCAACAAAGTCAACAGCTTTAATTGGTGTTCCATCTTCAAACTTTAAGTCATGTCTTAAAGTAACTTTGTAAGCTTTACCTTTATCACCTTGAGCGATGCCCCAAGTTTCACCTACATAATCTTCTGTAACATCAACAGGCATTTGAGATGCCATTGCTGGTAAAATTCTATATCCATTTAATTCCTCATTGAAATCAAATGTATAGAAAGAATCTTCACAATAATCTAGAACTAATGTAGAAGCATTAGATTGATATGTGTGGATATTCCAAGCAGTTGGTAAACCGTTAGATGCAAGATTATAAGTATAAGAAGCATCAGGGTTTTTTGTAGGACGATTTGGAAGAACAGTTGGATCTAAACTATATTCAGTTTGTCCGCCAGTTTCTTCGAGTTCGAAATCGATAGTACGTTCAACCCCAGGAACAGTTGTAGGAGCAGTTGTTGGTTGACTAGATGGTTGAGTAGTTGGTTGAGTAGTTGGGCCTTCAGTTGGCTTATTAGGGAAAAGTAGACCACAACCAGCTAGACTAAGAACAAATAATCCTAGTAATAAAAAACTTAATAATTTTTTTGTCATTCTATTTTCTCCTTTTTTCGTTTTTATTTTTTGTATAGTGCATATAATAGCAAATTGAAAAAGAAAAAACAAGCACTTTTATTAAAATAATAAAAAAGATTTTTAAAATACATATATTTTCAGTAAAATTTAACAAATAAAAAATCGCCATAGGCGATTTATTATATTTATAACTGGTTATATTAAAATATGTCAAGAAATGACTAATTCATCTAAAAAATTCACAAAAAGTCCATTTGGAAGTCTTTTTATCACACAATTTTCACTTTCATTATTATTATAATGACTAAAGACAATCTTGTATGCATCAAGGCCCAAATCATACCCTTCTTTTTTTATAAAACTAGAATATTTAGAATCATTTAAGATTGGATGACCTATATTTGATAGTTGAAATCTAATCTGGTGAAATCTACCAGTCTCAATATTAACTTTGACTAAAGATATGTTATCTTTATAAGATAAAACCTCGTATGATAATATAGCTTCTTTGCCATCTTTAGATTCATAAGCTATCTTTTTATTTTCATCTTTAGATATCATATTTTTAATGGTATCTTTTTCTTTTTCAAACTTGCCATGGCAAAGAGCTAAATAAGTTTTCTTAGGCCTAAATTTATTATAAAATGCATACGATTTTGAATTTTTCGCAAAAAGCATTAGCCCAGAAACATTTCTATCTAATCTTTGAACTAAACCTAAATATACATTTCCTTTTTTATGATATTTTATCTTTAAATAATCTTTCACAAGATTGAGTAAATCTAATTCTTTTGAATCATCTTCTTGAGATAATAATCCAGCTTTTTTATCAACCACTATTACTTTATTATCTTCATAATAGACATCAATTTTCAATTCATTATCTAATATTTCAATCAGTTCATCTTTGTTTTCCATAGGAATGAAGTGAGATGCACCACTAATAGTGTAGTGATATGAATTAGGAATTGAATTACTAATAAGTTCTAAGTGGTCATCCTTTATTAAATCATTTTCCCCAGATATGATTATAGTTCTATTAACTATTCTATTTAAAGATGAAGGTTCTAACTTTGGTTCATTTAAACAAAGATTTGAATAGATAGATTCACTCTCTTTAAAATATTTTATAGCTTCTTCTTTGAGTCCATTAGGATTAATATTTGGACCAATAAGAAATAATTTATCTATGTTTGAATATTCAAGCGACATAAGGATAGATATAATTGCCCCATCAGAGAAGCCAATTAATGAAGGCTTAGATAAATTCAATGATTCAATCAATTCAATCATATCTTCTTTCATTAGATCATAGGATAGTCTACCACTTGATGACTTTCCATGACATCTTGAATCAACTAAAACTACATAGTAATCCATAAAATGAGAAATATAATCTTTAAATATTAAAGATGATTCTTCGTTCCCATGAAGAAAGACAAGAGGTTTGCCTCTTGTATTTCCAAATGTTTCATAATAAAGATTAATACCAGTTTTAAGTTTTAAAAACATTTTATCTAGCTAAATAATTGGAGTAAAGTGTTATATCTATCATCATCCATTTCATTATCTGGATTATTTTTATATTCTTCTAAAGAATTTAAGATATCATTCTTTGTTGAATCATCAAGAGAACTTAACATACCACTATTATTTTCTGCTATAGCGAGCACTAATTGAGAACTTGCGAGTTCTTCAACTAATTCATTTATATCTTGAACATCTAAATCATCTATGGAACCATCTTGTGATAATTGAATTAAATCTGCGATAACTTGAGCTTCTTCTTGGAAATTTATATCATCTGCATTTACGCCTTCAATTCCAAGCTCATCAAGACATGATGAAACAATTTCTTTAACTACTTCTGAATCATCTAGATTTGAAATCATTTCAATTATTTCATCTCTAGAAATAGAACTTAGTTCATTTGTGTCTACTGCTTCATAGAATTTAATCAAATTAGAAACATGTCTTAACTCTACCTTCATATTGTCATATGTCATATTTGATAAATTTATTTCATTTAAGAAACTGAAATCGCCAGTATTATTCTCTAACATTTCATCTAAGAATGCTTGACCGACTAAGCCTAATAAACTATTTTTAATTGAGATTGTTTTAAAATCGACACCTGTGAAATTTGCTTTCTTTAAGAATGAAACACTATCATTACCTTCTTCATTAGGGAATGTGACTAAGAAATATCTCATTAAGTCTGATAGAAGATTTGCGATTTGCGATTCACTAGAAATAGAGCTTCTTGCAGTATCGAATTTAGTGAGTGGAGCATCTAGTGCATCAAGAAGATCCGCAAATGCATCAATCTTATCCGAATAACTAGATGAAGAAAGTGAAGATGAAAGAGATGACATATTGTTTTTAATGACTCCAAAAAGATCAATAAATGAAGGCATAAATACTGAAATATTATCTATTTCTTCGATGAAATAATAATCTTGAGTTGAATCAGCATTTGAATATGTTAAAAGGCTAGGTCTTGTATCATTTAGAGTCTTTGAATAGAATTCAAGCACAAAAGATGAACTAGCTTGTTCTTCTACTAAAGTGAATTTGCTTTCAAGTTCAGTTTTATCGCTTTCACTCATACTATCATTTGCCATTAAAGGATAATAAGAATGAGCATCCTTTAAGATTGGAGATACTACTACAATTGGGAATAATAATAAAGCTGCCCACACTGCACCTGATAATATTCCAGGAAGTCCGAAAGTTAGAATTGCAGTATTCTTTTTAGCTCCATTTTTCTTTGTGAATATTCCACCAATAATCTTAAATATCAAGGCGAATATTATTACTGAAAGAATTCCTATAACTAAGAAAAGCACTATTTTAACTAATACTTCTGGTGCACTATCAACGATAGTTTTGAAATCAGGAACGTTATCATATAACTTCTTAACAATATCGATGTTTAATATGTAATTCTTTATATAGTCAACAACGCTATCTTCTGGTGCTGCATCAGAAAAGAATGGTATTGTTGATGCTTTAACTGTAGCTAATTTAAGGTACACTGTAGGTGTGATTAAGTATGCGAAAACTAAGCCACCTAGTCTTCCTATAAATGCGAATATCTTTTTACTTGCTTTACCAACTAAAGAAAATAATAAGCCTAAGACAAGTAAGCCAATGACTGCTATGTCAATGTAGTTCATATAAGTTCTCCTTTTAATGTCTATATTAGTTAATTTTAGGATTATTAACAAGTCCTAAAAATAATGGAATATCATTTCCGCTTGAAACCATGAACAAGAATGGTCTATCTAAAACAAATTCTATTGTCTCAGTTGGGCCAACTGAAGTTGCTTTATTGAGTATAACTGTGAAAGCTGCGGCTTCACATCCTTCTTCATCTATTAATACTCTTGCCCCATGAATACAATCAGTAACACAGATATCATCTCTATCAATTAAATTTGAAAATTTATCACTTCCTGCTTCAAATATTTCATTTACACCTAATCCTTTTAAGATTTCAATGAAATCCATCTTACTTGAAACATCAAATTTAGGAATAGATAAATTCACACTTCCAAATTTATATTCTATTCCTTTATTATCTTTTAAGAATTCATTGAAATCATCTGAATCTAGTAACTCATGAGGAGTAGTTCCTTCTTTAGGCAATACAAAATACATATATCCACCATAAATAAATGGAACTCTTACCAAAAAACCGTTTTCAAATTTATAGTATGAAGTACTAATTGTATTATGCATAAAATCCACTAATACTTCTTCATTATTATTTAAATAGAATGTATCCTCAGTTGTCATGAGTTCATTGAAATGAGATTGCCAATTACTCTTAAAATAAATAGTTGAGGCAATCGCAAATATAGTTTGGTAGTCGAATTCTATATCTTGAATTTGTGATTTTAAAAGATTATTAGTTCCACTATTTAACCAAGATCTAAACACATTTGAATACTTAGGATCTCCCATAGTGCCACTAAATGATGATGAATAATAATAATTTGATAAGATATCTAATACTGCATTCTTATAAACATTTCTATCGCTTAACCAAATCGAATTATTTAGATAAATCTTTAGTTTATCATCATTCCTATATGTGATGTCCATAAGTGATTTAATGTCTCTTCTAAATGTATTAAAATTGCTAAACCCTAGTAAAGATAATAATTCTTCTTGAGCGCTGCCACTTGTAACTTCACTTAAAATGGAAAGAGCTAGGTAAACATTAATAGGTGAATACACAACATTTGTATTAGAATTATCAGTTAAAAATGCTTTCGCAGTTTTTTGAATATAATTATAGAAACCTTCTGGAATATTGAACTCTTCTAATAAATCATTTCTATATACATTCCATTCGTGTTCAGCCCTATTGAAAGATTCATAATCAGTAACTCCAAATTTAGTATAATCTTCTTCAACAGGTTTCTTTTTATAATCAATTACATTTGATAGTTTTAGTACATTATTCTTAGGCGGAGTATAAGTAGTTGTATTAGCACAACTTGAAAACAATAATACAAGTGTTGAAACAAATAATACGAGCATTATTTTCTTCATATGTTATCCTCCTTTAATCTATTCTTTCTTTTATTATTTTAAAAAGAATTAGGTTTTTCAACCTTTTTATACATAAATGCATAAAAAAAGTAAAGACTTGTATTTTTTTGTGAAAAAGTTTATAATACTAGATAAATAGGGGAGCAATCGCTGAGAGGTCTATAAAGACGACCCTTCAACCTGATCTAGGTAATGCTAGCGTAGGGAATGGATAATCGTTTTTTTGACTTCCCCATCATTTTAAAAGGGAGGTTTTTTTATGGAAAAGATGAAATTATATCTTAAAGATATAATAGAGATTGCCATCTTTATTTCAATCGCAATAGTGCTTGATAAACTATTAAAGATTCCATTTGCGCCTACTGGAGGCTCAATCAATCTATCTATGGTTCCACTTTTAGTAATAGCTTTAAGACATGGACCATTTAAAGCATTTATTGCGGGTGGAATAGTGTTTGGTTTAATCACAAATTTACTAGATGGATATGGACTTAATACTTATCCTATGGAGTATTTAATTGCGTTTGGAGCGACTGGAATACTTGGACTGTTCGCAAAAACTATAAGCAAGAGTTTTGAGAATAAAAAAGATATCTTCTTATCTTATATAATACTCATCTTAAGTGTGGCACTAATTGCGACAATTAGAGTACTTGCAGCTAGCGTAGATTCTGTCTTGTTCTATGAACTCGATTGGGGTGCAGCAATTCTATATAATGTTTCATATGTATATTTATCTGCGCTCTTCTCACTTATCGCAACCGCTATACTTCTTCCAATAATAGGAGTGTTGAATAAGAGTTTCAAGACAGCATTTCTAAACAAAAAAAGAGCCTAAGCTCTTTTTTTATTTTAATAATTCTTTAAATCTTAAAGCAATTTTATCTTTAGTAAAGCCTAAGGCAGGTATTACATCTTTCATATTACCACTTAAGCCAAAACCATTAATTCCATATACATCTTTTGCGTATGCATTATTTCCAAATGGAGAGGACATTTCAACGAAGAGTGATGGTTTATCGCTTGGGATTAATTTTTCTTTAAATTCTTTAGTATTCTTATCAAATAGATAAGTTGAACAAATTTCAACAACTCTTACCCTAATTCCATCAGCCTTTAATACTTCTTTAGCATCTAGCGCTAGCGATACTTCACTACCCGTTGCGACGATTGTTCCAACGAAATCTTTTTCATCAGACCTTATGAATGCACCAGAATTGAATTCTTTTTCACTTACTTTATCTAATAATTTTAAGTTTTGTCTTGTGAGAACAATGACTGTAGGTTGATCATTTTGATTTAGTGCATATTTAATAGAATCTAGAGTAGTTCTCGCATCACTTGGCCTAAATACATTGAGTTGAGGAATAGATCTTAAAGATGCGAGTTGTTCTATAGGTTCATGAGTTGGACCATCTTCACCTACAGCTATAGAATCATGGGTGAACACAAATATAGATGGTATTTTCATTAAAGATGCGAGTCTTATCGCAGGTTTCATATAATCACTAAATACGAAGAATCCACCAGTTATACTTCTTATGTGGTGAAGTACTAATCCATTAGTGATTGCGCCCATTGCGTGTTCTCTAACACCATAATTTATATTTCTTCCAAGCCTATTATCTTTAGTGAAGTCGCCATCGGCTCCTTTCACGTTAGTTGATGCGCTTAAATCAGCACTTCCAGCAACTATTACTTTATTCTCTTTAGATATTGCGTTAATTGCCTTACCTATAGTTTTTCTTGTGGCTTCATCTTCAAGAATGATATCTTTAAAAATATCTGAAGATACTTTATAATCATCATCTAATACTTTCTTAAATTCTATATAATCAACTGGGTATAGTTTCTTATATTTATTTAAGTTTCTCTTCCACTTCTTATATTTTGGAGCATTCTTAGCTATAGCATCTCTAAAATCTCTATATACTTCTTCATCTACTTCAAATGGAGGATTGTTATAACCTAAAAATTCTTTTAATTTAGCAGTGCTTTCTATACCTAGTGGACTACCATGAGACTTAGACATACCACTAACTAAAGAACCATATCCTATTACTGTATGGAACTCAATAATTGTTGGAAGAGGTGATTTCTTTGCTTTTTTGATAGCGTTTCTTACGCTATCTAAATTTTCAACATCTTCAACTTCTAAATAATTAAATCCTAGTGACTTAAAATATAATTTTGGATTAGCAATACCTCCAGCATTTTCTACTGGTCCATCAAGTTGAATTTTATTAGAATCGAATAAAATAATTAATTTATTAAGCTTCAAGTGCCCTATAAGTGATAATGCTTCAAGAGTTACACCTTCTTGAAGGTCTCCATCACCACATTCAACAAATGTATAGTGATCTATTAACTTTATGTCATCTTTATTGAATCTTTTGCTTAACATCTCTTCTGCGATAGCCATTCCTGCGGCCATAGCTATTCCTTGGCCTAGAGGTCCGCTTGTCGCATCTATTCCTTCTGTGTGCTTATATTCAGGATGGCCTGGAGTAATCGAACCTATTTTTCTAAAGTTCTTTAAATCATCTATTGAAACATTATATCCAGTTAAATGAAGTAGACTATAAAGCATACTTGATGCGTGGCCTGAAGCTAAGACGAAACGATCTCTATCAAACCAATCTGGACAGATAGGACTAACTTTCAAAAAATCATGCCATAAAGTATAGGCAACTGGGGCAAACCCTAAAACAACTCCAGGATGTCCACTATTTGCGTTATTGATTTCATCCATTGAAAGGACTCTTAAAGTATCTACTGATTTCTTCATAATAAACTCCTCTATTCTAATTCAATTTTAATTAATTGATTCAATTCTACTGCATATTCAAGTGGTAGTTCTCTTGAGAATGGCTCAATAAATCCCATAATAATTAATTCCATTGCTTCTTTTTCACTTAAACCTCTAGACTGTAAATAAAATAGTTGATTATCACTGATTTTAGATACAGTTGCTTCGTGTTCAATTGATGATGATGAATTAGAAACTGTATTAAGTGGATAAGTATCACTCTTAGAGAGTGGGTCTAATAATAGTGTATCACAAGTTACACTTGATTTCGAGCCTGTAGCTTGCTTTGTTATCTTTGATAAGCCTCTATAATTAACAATTCCACCTTTTCTTGCGATTGATTTAGAGATGATAGTTGATGATGAATTCTTCCCAAGGTGTATCATCTTTGCTCCATTGTCTTGGAATTGTCCTTCACTTCCAAGGGCGACTGATATTACAAGTCCTTTTGAATTATCACCTTTTAACACACAACATGGATATTTCATATTAGCGCCTGATCCTATATTTCCATCAATCCACTCCATATATCCGCCTTCTTCTACTAAAGCTCTTTGAGTAACTAGATTGACGATATTAGTTGACCAGTTTTGAATTGTTGAATATCTACATCTTCCATTCTTTTTAACTATGATTTCAATAACTCCTGAGTGCAGTGAATCATCGCTATATTTTGGGGCAGTACATCCTTCAACATAATTCACAAAACCACCTTCATCAACTATGATTAGGGTTCTTTCAAACTGTCCCATATTCGCACTATTGATTCTAAAATATGATTGAAGTGGTTTATCAAGCTTTACACCTTTTGGTACATATATAAATGAACCTCCACTCCAAAGAGCGCTATTAAGTGCTGCATATTTATTATCATTATATGAAACTACACTTCCAAAATATTCTTTATATATTTCTGGATATTTCTTAAGTCCAGTATCTGAATCTAAAAAGATTACGCCTTTTTCTTCTAATTCTTTTTTGTTGTTGTGGTAGACTACTTCACTTTCGAATTGTGTTGAAACACCAGAAAGCCATTTTTGTTCTGCTTCCATAATGCCAAGTTTATTAAAAGTTTCTTTTATTTCACTTGGAACATCTTCCCACTTATTCTTCACAGAATCAGTAGATTTAATATAAAGACACATCTTTTTTGGATCAACCGCTTTTATTTTATCTTTTGGTCCATAAGATGGATCTTTTAATTCAAAGAAAGCCTTAAGACTTTTTAGCCTATAATCAAGCATCCATTCTGGTTCACCTTTAGATTTAGATATTTCTTTTACTATTTCTTCATCTAAACCAGTTTTAACCTTTTTATAAGCTTTAGTGTCAGTTATAAAACCGTATTTATATTCACTCGCAATATTTAAAAGTTCTTCTCTTTTATCTTCTTCCATCTAACTTTTCTCCTTTTTTAATGTATTTAGGAGTGCTTGAGATGAAATAGATGCACATCTAACTCTCGCTGGAAAATCTTTTATTCCATCGAAGACTTGAAGTTCATCAAAATCAATTGATTCATCATATTCCTGATTTGAAACCATTTTTAAATAGTTATCTAAAAAATATTCAGCATCACTAACTTTCATACCCTTAACTACTTGAGATAATATAGATGCATTAGCGCAACAGATAGAACACCCTACTCCATCTTGTCTAATATCAGTAATAATTCCATTTTCAACTTTTGATTCTATATTAATTTCATCTCCACAAGATGGGTTTTTAATATGACAAGTGATATATGATTTGTCATTAATCAATCCCTTATTTCTTGGATTTTTATAATGATCCATAATTATTTCTCTATATAAATTTGATAAATTAGACAATTAAACCCACCTCCTTAAAGAAGTTTATAGCATCTTTTATTTTAGATATAAAAACTTTTACATCTTCCAAATCATTGTAATAATAAAAACTTGCGCGAAGTGTAGCGTTTACACCAAGAAAATTATGAAGTGGTTCAGCACAATGCTGTCCCGCTCTTAGGCAAATGCTTTCAGATAAATATGAAACTGCATCATGAGAATGAACACCTTTAATATTGAATGAAATAATAGATGATGAATCAGTATCATTATAAATGATAATTTCATCCATTTTTTTAAGTTCACTTAAAGCTATATTTCTTAAAGAAATAGCTTTTTCTTCTTCTTTTAATAGATCTAGACTTCTTAAGAAATCTATGGCCTTAGATGCCCCAAAGATTTCCGCAATAGGCATAGTTCCAGCTTCAAACTTATATGGAATATCTTTATATGTAACACTATCTTTAGTGACAGTGCTGTTCATCTCTCCACCAAGTTCAACTGGTTCAAGCATATTTAAATATTTCTTTTTTCCATAAAGCACTCCAAGACCAGTTGGACCAAAACATTTATGAAAACTAAAAGAATAAAAATCAGCATCTAAATCTTTTAAATCTACTCTAAAATGTGGTATAGCCTGAGCCCCATCAACACTCACTATAATATTATTTTTATGAGATAGTTCTATAATTTCTTTTATAGGAGTAATATAACCTAAAACATTTGAAACATGGGTTAATGCGACTACTTTAGTTTTAGGGCTTAATGCTTTCTTAAAGTTTTCAACTGTGATATGACCATCAGGAGTTAGTTCAACAAATACTAACTTTATTCCAATAGTTTTAGATAGTCTTAAGAATGGTAAAAATGAAGAATGATGTTCTAGTTCTGAAACTATAACTTCATCTCCTTCTTTTAAAATATCTTTAAGCATAGATGCAACCATATTTAAAGATGAAGATGCGCCACGAGTAAATATTATTTCTTCACTATCTACATTTAAGTAAGATGCGATATTTTGTCTTGCATCTTCGCATATTCTTGTCGCATCAAAACAAATCTTGTATATTCCTCTTTCAATATTACAAGAATAATTGTTGTAGTAATTAGATACCGCATCTATAACCATTTTAGGTTTTAAGCTAGATGCACTACTATCAAGATATACTAAATCTTTATGAACTTCATAAATAGGAAATAATTCTTTCATCAAATACCTCCTATAGCGCTTAATAATTTAGGTTCTACTAATTCCCTAAATTCTAAATTATCTATTTCTCTTAATATTGGCGCAATAAGAGAATATGATATTATTCTTTGTGCATCTTCTCTAGTTAAGCCTCTACTCATAAGATAATATATTTCATTTTCATCTATTGTGCCTATTGCACAACCATGAGATGCCTTAACATCTAGGCTATCCACAATTAACACAGGTTTTGCGTCTATCTTAGAATCATTTGATGTGAGTATGCCTTTCACATTCTCAATAGCTTCTGAATCCTTTATTCCTTTTTTGATTATAGATGATAATTCTCTATTAATTTCACCTTTATTAGATAAATAATAGAAGTCTGATTTTGAAGTAGTATTAGATTCATTATGATTTATATGGAATACTCCACTAATATTAAAGCCTCTTGCTGATAAAAATTCATATCCTTTAAATGATGAACCATCTTTTAAATTGATGATTTTATTATTATTTGAATCAGCATCATATAAATCAGAAGAATAAAGTTTTAAAGATGAATATGGTTCTAAATTTATATTTAAATCAAATGATTTTATTCCTGTGCTTATTAGAATAATTTCTATATTAGAATTATCACCAATATTTAAATCAATTTTTGATTCTTCTTTAATATTTAAAAGAAGATAAATCTTTGATTTAATATTTTTTTCTACGTTAAAGATAAAGATCTTAGAACTAATATCTTTTATAATCACCATATTATCTTCTTTTTTAATATTTAAGACGTTTAAATCATTATTCATTTTGCCTTACCTTTTGAATGCACAAGTTTCAAGAAGAGTTACCTCATCTACAAGTCCTATTTCCTTTTTAATAGAATCAAAACCATTTGAATCGATATAATCAAGAAGAGTAGAATCTCCTTCTTTTGCGATTACGCCATTAATAATTACTATAACTCTATCAGGTTTAATATATTCAAATAATCTTCTATAATGTGATATGACCATAAGACCCATTCCATTTTTTTCTTTTAGTTCATTCACATTATCGGATACAATTTTTACTGCATCAACATCGAGTCCTGAATCTATTTCATCTAAAATAGCAATTTTAGGTTCAAGCATCTTCATTTGAAGAATTTCATTCTTCTTCTTTTCGCCACCACTAAAAGATTCATTGACATATCTAGTCGCTAAATCTTTATCCATTTTTAAATCTTCTATGGCTTTTTCAAGTTTAGTTGCGAATTTATAGTAAGAGACTATCTTGTTAGAATTTGTCTCTTTTTTGTCTAAAGCTTCTTTGATGAAGTCGCGATTAGTAACGCCATTAATTTCATAAGGATTTTGCATGCATAAAAAGATACCTAATCTCGCTCTTTCATCAGTAGTCATCTTTAGTAAATCTTTTCCATCAAAGGTGATTTCTCCTCTATCTACCTTATATGAAGGGTGCCCCATTATAACGTAGGCAAGAGTAGATTTACCACTACCATTAGGTCCTATGAAAGCCACTGTTTCATCAGTAGATAATTCAAGGTTTATGCCTTTTAAAATAGTTACTCCAGAAACACTAGCCCATAAATCTTTAATTATAAGTTTAGCCATATATTAATACCTCACCTATTAAATAATAAACCAAAATATAAATTTCTTCAAATAATATAATAATTTGAATAAATAAAAAGCCATTAGCGAGCTAATGACATTTTATCCACCAAGATAAGCTTTTCTTACGCTATCGTTAGATTTCAGTTCTTTTCCTGTGCCACTTAGTATCACATTTCCAGTCTCAAGAACATAAGCTTTATCCGCAATAGATAGCGCTTTTTCTGCGTTTTGTTCGACAATAAAGATTGTGGTGCCATTCTCATGAATCTTTTTAATTATTCCAAATACTTCATCGACAAGAATTGGAGATAATCCCATTGATGGTTCATCAAGAAGCATCATCTTAGGGTGGCTCATAAGCGCTCTTGAGATCGCGAGCATCTGTTGTTCACCACCAGATAAAGTACCTGCGATTTGATTTTTTCTCTCTTCAAGCCTAGGAAAAAGTGAAAAAATTTCTTTGATATCTTCTTTTATTTTTTCTTGTGATTTAATAGTATATGCGCCCATCATTAAGTTTTCATAAACAGTTAATTCTTGAAATATTCTTCTTCCTTCAGGAACTAGCGTTAATCCCATCTTAACTATTTCATGAGTTTTCAGTTTATCAATTCTTTTTGAGTTATAAGTGATAGAACCTTCCTTTACTTTAATTAGGCCCATAACAGCTTTCATTGTGGTGGATTTTCCTGCACCATTTGCGCCAATTAAAGCTACTATTTCTCCTTCATTAACTTCTAAAGAAACACCTTTTAAGGCTTTTATAACACCATAATAAACTTCTATATTATTTATTTCTAGGAGTGCCATTTACTAATCACTCTCCCTTCCTATATATGCCTCAATAACATCTTTATTATTTAAGACATCTTGAACTTTTCCTTGAGCTAAAACTTGGCCAAAATTTAATACAGTAATCCTATCACAGAGTCCAGATACAAATTTTAAATCATGATCTATTAGTAAAATTCCTATATTGAATTTCTCTTTGATCAGTTTTATTGTCTCCACTAATTCCATAGTTTCATTTGGATTCATTCCAGCCGCAGGCTCATCGAGAAGTAATAATTTAGGGCTAGTTGCGAGGGCTCTTGCGATTTCTAGTTTTCTTTGCATTCCATATGGAAGATTACAAGCTAAATTGTTTCTTTCAGGGAGAAGCCCAAAGATATCTAATATTTCTTTAGCTTTTTCTCTCATCTCTTTTTCTACTTTGAAATGCCTTCTAAATCTAAACATAGATTCAAAGAATGTACATTTATATTCACTCTTATTAGTGAGCCCTACCATGACATTTCTTATAACTGTCATGTTGTTGAAAAGTCTTATGTTTTGGAAAGTCCTCGCTATTCCTTTGTTGCATATCTTTTCTTGTTTTAAGCCAGTTAATCTCTCACCATTTAAATAGAAATCACCCCAGGTAGGTTGATATACACCAGTGATGATATTGAAAAGCGTAGTCTTTCCTGCCCCATTTGGACCAATTAGTCCATATATTTCATTTGGAAGAATATCCATATTGACGTTTTCACAAGCTTTAAGTCCACCAAATGAAATACCTAGATTTTTAGTTGATAAAATATATTCCATATCACTTATCCCCCTTATCTGGTTTTAGTGTTGATTCTTCAACTTTGATATCTAATGATAAGACTTCATTCATTTCTATCTTGGTTGGAACCCTATCCCATTTGGCTTCATCATCAATTTCTTTTGATGGATCAAACTTTTGTTTTCTAAGTCTCTTAATCAAATTCTTAAAGTTGTATTTATCTCTAAATCCTTTAAGAGAAGGAGCGTTATTATAGATAACTATTAATATCAATACTAAAGCATAAAGAATATTTTGAAGAACCGCAAGATTACCAGTTAGAATTGATGCGAGTTCAACTTGTAAGAATGTGATTAATAGAGCACTTATAATAGAACCATTGATATTACCCATTCCGCCAAGCACTACCATTACTAATATTTCAATAGAATAGTTATAATCAAATTTAGTGCATTGAACTGTATAGTTAGAATAACTATAGAGTACTCCCGCAATTCCAGCGAAGAATGCGGAAAGCGCAAATACTAATAATTTATATTTAACGACATTTATTCCAGTCGCTCTTGCGGCTATTTCAGAATCTCTTATTGCGGTAATCGCTCTTCCATGTTTACTTCTTATCAAATTCTGTATCACAAATAACATGAATAAAACGAGCACAAATCCCACAATAAAGAGATATTTATTATCAAATCTTGGAGTATTTATTCCTGTAGGGCCACCAAACGAATCTTCACTACTATTTAAGAATAATGTTTTCACAATTTCCCCAAAAGCCAAAGTTACAATAGCGAGATAATCTCCTTTTAATCTTAAGGCAGGAAGTCCAATAATAAGCCCACTAATTAAAGCGCTAACTCCACCTATAACTAATGAAATAGTGAGAGTTAAAAGAGTACTACCAAGTATAGGTTCTAAAATAGATGCAGCTTTACCACCTAAATATGCGCCTATACACATAAATCCAGCGTGTCCTAAAGATAATTCTCCTAAGAAGCCTACCACAAGTCCTAAAGATACTGAAAGTAATATACTTATCGCAATCTTTTCAAGTAAGAATTTTTGAAGAAGATCTAGGGAATTTGTGACTGAAAGAAGAGAAAAAATAAGAGTGAATACACCAATCACAATATAATTTATGAAATGTTTCCATTTGATTTTCTTTGGAGTTTTCATATTATACTTTCTCCTTTCTCTTCTTTCCTAATATTCCAGTAGGACGAACTAAAAGAAGAATGATTAATATTAAGAACTCAATCGCATCTGTATAGGGGCTTAGTACTGGTATACTATTTGAGAAACATTCAATTATTCCAAGGAATATTCCACCTATCATAGCTCCAGGAATAGAGCCTATTCCACCTATTACTGCGGCAGTGAAAGCCTTTATACCAGGTTTAGCTCCAAATGTTGGATTGATGTTTGGAGTAAGAAGGAAATAAAGAGTGCAGGCAACTGATGCAAGCATAGCACCAATTAAGAAAGTTATAGATATAATCTTATTTGAATCAATTCCCATAAGACCTGATGCGCCTCTATCTTCAGATACCGCAATCATCGCTCGACCTGTCTTACTGAATTTGATGAACAGGCTTAAAACTACCATTATCACTATAGTAACTGCTAATGTGATAATTTTATATAGTTGAATTGAAAGACCAAACAAATTAACACTTCCAAGATTAGCGATTACTACATATTTAGGCGCTGAACCAAAGATCATTTGCGCTACACTTTGAAGAAGATAACTAACACCTATTGCGGTAATTAAAACCGCAAGTGGAGAAGCACCCCTTAAAGGCATATATGCACTTTTTTCCATTAAAACTCCAAACATTCCAGCAAAGAATATTGAAATTAGTATTGAAAGAGGTATATTTCCAGTTATTCCCATAAAGACTATCAAAATATAACCAGAAACCATAATGATATCACCATGAGCAAAATTGAGCATCTTAGCAATGCCATAAACCATTGTGTATCCAAGCGCTATCATAGCGTATATTCCACCAAGTGATAGTCCATTTATAAAAGTAACAATAAAATCTAACATATATCCCTTTCGTAGAAATCTATGCCAAAAAATTTGGCATAGATTCTATTTAAAACATTTAATTTTATGAATTCTTTTCTTTAACTATATATTTTACAGCTTCTTTATTTACGAATCCACTTGAATCCCAAGAAATATTATTTCCTGTAACACCATTAAATGATAATGTCTTAAATTCTTCTTTTAAGATTTCACATAATTCACTTACACTAGTTTTAGGAGTAACATTCTTGCCAGCTTCTACTGCCTTTTTGAGTGCGTTATATATAGCGTATACGCAGTCATAAGCTGATGCACCAAATTGGTTTAGAGTATCTTTACCATTCTTAGCTGTATATTTATCTATGAACTCTTTAGCGAGGCCAGTTGTAGCGTTTGAATTGAAATGTGATAGATATGATATTTCTTGTGGGATTGTGTTAATATCAAATCCTTGGATTCCATCTATACCATCTAGTCCATCACAACCGAAATATACACAGTTTGGAGATATGATATCTTTAGCTTGAGTCATAAATGTAGATGCAGGAGTGTAGTAAATTGGAAGGAATACAAGTGTACAGTTTTTTAAAGACTGAACTTGAGATTCAAGACTTGATGGATTTTCTTCATTGAAAGATGCGACTACTACATTGCCGAATTTAGTAGTATCTATTGCATCTATAAAGTTTTGATAGATTCCTTGAGAATAATCATCACCAGCTCTATAAAGCACACCAATAGTTAAGCTTCCAGCTTCATAATTTGAGTTGATATATTGAGCACTAAATGTTCCTTGTTTAGTATCCGCAAAACACATTTGATAACCATTAGCGAATTCAGGTACAGAATCGTTTGTTGCGCTTGGAGTGATAAAGAATAGATTGTCATCTTTAGATAGATTCTTAAATTCTAAACATGGTTTAGTTGTAACACAACCAAGTGAGAAATTCATACCTTGTTTCATAAGTGATGCATAATTTGTGCTCACTTTTGATGGATCATGCATATCATCAGTCGCAACTAATTTAAATTTATATCCATTTAAGCCACCAAGAGCATTAATTTCTTCTACTGCCATTTCAGCTGACTTTTGAACTGCAAGTCCATAAACTGCAGCACCACCAGTTAAAGGTCCTGACATACCGATAACGAATTCATTGCCTTTATTCTTACACCCTGAAAGAACACTAGTTGTGAATAGAGCAACAACCATTAATAATACTAAATTAATTTTTGTGAAAAACTTTTTCATTTCATTCTCCTCTCTTTTTTATATTTTTATAATCTATATACAATTAAAAAGGTCCCTCACTTTCAAGGGACCATTATTTAAAATAATAACTATCCTTATAAAAGTAGAGCAATATTGAATTGTCCTATAGATAAAATCATAATGACTAACACTATTAATAATAAAAAAGACACAATAATTGTGCCTAGTAAACCTAAAGAATTAAAATGAGAAAATGAGCCGCAATTAGCGGTATAGTTATATTTAGATGGATTTAAAGAATTAAAAGAATAACTCATTTTTTTATCTCCTCTTTCTATAAGGTTGTTATAGGTTTACTACTTTTTAATTAAAATATCAACATACTTTTATAAATTTATTTATGTAAACGATTTCATTTAATGAACTCATCTATTAATTCTATAGATTTTAAGTATGGATCGAACCTTTCTATATCTATCCAATTAACATTCATTTGATTGTTAAACCAAGTGTATTGTCTTTTCGCAAAATTCCTTGAATGTTGTTTGATTAAGTTAATTGCATCACTTAATTCTATCTTTCCATCGAAATAATCATATAATTCTTTATAACCTATGGCTCTAGTTGCAAAAGATCTTATACCTTTATCATATAAGGATTTAACTTCTTCTATTAAACCATTCTCAACCATTTCATCAACTCTATTATTAATTCTTCTATATAATTCATCTCTTTCACATGTAAGACCTATTATTAAATAATCATAAAGAGGAATATCTTTATTAGTTGGTTTTGGGCCATTTGATAATACTATAAGACGTCTTATAAGTCTAATTCTATTATTTACATTAGGTATATCGGTATCGCCAAGTTCTATTAGTTTATTATATATTTCTTCATTAGTTAGATTATCAAATTCATGAGAACCTTTATTTCCTTTAAAATCATAATCAAATAGACAAGCTTTAATATAATATCCTGTTCCACCAACTATTAAAGGAAGGGATTCAAGATTATCTATTATTTTTCTTGCCTCAGTTTGAAAATCACTAACACTATATGATTGAGTAGGTTCTAATATATCTATTAAATGATGTTTAATACCTTCTTTTTCTTGATCAGTAATCTTTCCAGAACCGATATTTAAAAATCTGTATACTTGTACAGAGTCTCCACTAATGCATTCAGTTTTATAATGTTTAGCAAGCTTTATAGATAAGCTTGTCTTGCCTATAGCTGTAGGCCCAACAATTACTACAACTTTTTTCATATATCGATTTTAAAAAAGCTACTTTAGTAGCTTTTTAATTATTATAATACATTTAAGAATTTTAAAACAAAGTATGCGACAACCGCAACAACTGCGATAACTATAATTGATACAATCCATCTTGCGAGAGCATCTTTTCTTTGCTTCTTTTGATAATATTTCTTTATAATACTTCTTATTTCTTGATCAACTGAATCATCATAATAATCAACTGGATTCTTTTCTTCATCCTTATCTAGTTCTTGAAGTTCTTCTTTAGGAGTCTCAATAACTGGAGTATCTTCTATAGGTTCCTCATCTTTTTCTTCAATTGGTTCTTCTTCTTGAGTATTTTCTTCAACTGGAACTTCTTCTTCAACTAAAGGTTCCTCAATTTGTTCTTCTTGAGCTTCTTCATCTTTTATTTCTTCCTCAACTGGAACTTCTTCTTTTTCTTCTTCAGTTGGTTCTATAGCTTTTTCGAATTCAGTTTCTTTAAGAGGTGCATCTACAAATACTGAAGATGTTGGAAGGCTATCTTCACTTCTTTCTATCACAGATTCATTTTCTTGAGTGTTGTTTTCTTCATCTTCAAGTAAGATGTCATAATTATATAAATCTTTTTCTACATCTTCATGGTATTTATGAAGTGTGTAGATGATGAATTCAACCATGTCAGCTTTCTTTAAATCTGATGAAATCTTTAATCCTTTTTGTTTAGAATATTTACATAAATCGGTGATAGTCATATTCTCTATTAAAGATTTTTCATCTTGAGATAGGATGAATCTTTCAGATATTAAATCAATTAATTGTTGTTTAGAGGCTCTTCTTGGAAGCTCAACATTATATTTAGCTGCGAGGCCTTTTAGCGATGGGATATTATATGTTTCAACTATAGCTTCTTTTAATATAGATAGAGGAATACCATCTAAATATCCTTTTGGTGTGTAATAAATCTGATGGAAGGATGAAAGACAAGTGCTGAAGTCTTCTTCTTTAGCTAATTGTTTTTCTTCAAGATTTTCAAGTGTTTTTTCAAGAGCTATAGTGCTTTTGAATTTCTTTTGATTCTTTAAGAAAAATCTCATAAATAAATTCTTATATTCACTTGATAAAACTTTATAGTCATAATCTATAATCATTTTTTCGAGTAAATAAATGGAAAAGAAATTATATGAGTTTAGTTGATATTTAAATTCATCAGTATAAATTGATAATTTTTCTTCATCAAAAACATATTTCCTTAAAACATTAAGCAAAATGAATTTATGGATGAAATCTGGGAAATAAATATGATTGTCCTTGAATGCTTGAACCAACTCTTCACTTTTAACATTTTGATATTTTGTAGCATTCTCTTTTAATTCAATAATCTTCTTATTACTCATTACATTGCCCTCATAGATATTTATATTTTATACCATATTATTTTATTATTCAATAAAAAAAAAGGAAAATTGCTAATTTTAGGCTTTTTTCCTTTTTAATTAATTTCTAAATTTGATTTAAAAGTATTAGATATAAATATGATAACTTCATTTAAGTTTTCTATTCCTTCTTTTAAATCTTGAATTAGATATTCATCATTTGATTTTTTAAAATTTTCTATTGAATTATATTTAAGTAAGATATTATTTAAGATGATATCAAGATTAGTTTTTTCTTCTAGAGTACTTAACTTTAGAATGAGATTATTATTAATTTTGATCATCTATAATCTCTCCATCTAAACTCCAAGTTTTTGCATCAACTATTTTAACATTTACTATCTTACCTATATATTTAGAATCACCTTTAATGTTCACTAGTTTATTATTTTCAGTATAACCCATTAAAGTGTCAGGTTGGTTTTTGGATGTGCCTTCTATTAATACTTTAACTATCTTATCTTTAAATCTTAAGTTTCCTCTTTTATATCCTTCATTTACTAATTCATTTAATCTATATAATCTATCATATTGTACTTCTTCAGTGATAGATTCATCTATATATGAATATGCAGGAGTTCCTTCTCTTTTTGAAAAGATGAAAGTATAAGCTCCTTCAAAATTACATCTTTTAAAGAGATCTAATGTTTCTTTGAAATCTTCTTCAGTTTCAGATGGGAATCCTACAATTATATCTGTGGTTATAGATACATTAGGAATTTCTTTATAGATTTTATCTACTAAAGATATGAACTCTTCTTTAGTATATTTTCTATTCATTTTATGAAGTACTTTATTTGAACCAGACTGAACAGGTAAGTGAATAGATGGCATTATATTTGAAGAATTCTTGATAGCTTCTATTTGTTTATCATCAAAATCTTTTGGATTATTAGTTGTGAATCTAATTCTTTCTATACCTAATTTAGATAAATCATTTAATAAATCACCGAAATCGTATTTGAATCCAACAAAGTCCTTCCCATATGCATTAACGTTTTGACCTAGAAGAGTTATTTCTTTATAACCTTCTTTTATTAAGCCTTCTACTTCTTTGATGATGTTTTCTTTTAATCTAGATCTTTCTTTTCCTCTTGTATATGGCACTATACAATAGGTACAGAATTCATCACAACCATACATGATTGGAACCCAAGCTTTGATGTTGCTTTCTCTTACTATTGGGATATTTTCGACTATATCTCCTTCATAACTCAACACATCTACATATCTTTCTATATTACTCATTGTGTTATATAAAATTTTAGGTAGAGAATCGATGTTGTGAGTTCCAAAGATGAAATCTACGTTTTGATATTTAGTTAATAGTTTATTAATAACTGATTCTTCTTGAGCCATACAACCTGAAAGTCCAATTATAAGATTTGGATTTTTTCTTTTGAGTTGTTTTAGGCGACCTAATTCACCAAATACTTTATCTTCAGCATTCTTTCTTATTGCACATGTATTCATGAGTATTAAATCAGCTTTAGATAAATCATAAGTAATAGTAAAAGACATCTCCTCTAAGAGACCTCTTATCTTTTCAGAATCTGATTCATTTCCTTGACAACCATAAGTGTAAAGATAATAAGTTTTATCTTTACCTAAATTTTTATATGATTCATCTAAAACAAATTCTTTGAATACATTGTTTTTATCTAATCTTTTTCTTTCTTGAATGACTTTTGGTGAATTAATAATATTAGTTTTCATATTCTTAAAATTAATGCGAGGGATGAACCTCGCATTAGATTATTTAGCTATTTCTTGAGCTCTTTTTTCTCTTATTACAGTTACTTTGATAGTACCAGGATAAGTTAGGTTATCTTCAATTTCTCTCTTAACATTTCTTGCGACTAAAGTAACTTCATCATCAGAGATTTCATCAGGTTTAACCATGATGCGAATTTCTCTTCCTGCTTGAATAGCATAAGATTGTTCAACACCTTTAGTTTCATTTGCGATTGCCTCAAGTGATTCAAGGCGGTTGATGTAGTTTTCTAGTGATTCACTTCTTGCGCCAGGTCTTGCGGCACTTAAAGCATCCGCAGCTTGAACAAGACAAGCTATAATGCTTTCAGGTTTAGCATCACCATGGTGTGATTCACAAGCATTAATCACAACTGGATTTTCTTTGTATTTCTTTAGAAGTCCTACACCTAATTCAACGTGACTTCCTTCTACTTCATGATCAATCGCTTTACCGATATCGTGGAGTAGTCCTGCACGTTTTGCGAGTGTTTCATCTTCGCCTAATTCCGCAGCCATTTTACCTGCAAAGAAGGCTACTTCAATTGAGTGTTGTAGAACATTTTGTCCATAAGATGTTCTATAGTAGAGTCTACCTAGTATTTTGAGTAGATCTGGATGCATTTTTCCAACACCTACTTCAAATATAGCTTTATCACCACATTCTCTTAAGAATTGGTTAACTTCAGCTCTACTTCTTTCAACCATCTCTTCTATTCTTGCTGGGTGGATTCTTCCATCCTCAACAAGATAAGATATAGCTCTTCTTGCGACTTCCCTTCTAATAGGGTCAAAACAAGATAGAACTATAGATTCAGGATTATCATCTACGATTAAATCTACACCAGTGAGAGATTCTATAGTACGAATGTTTCTTCCCTCACGGCCGATAATTCTTCCTTTCATTTCATCATTTGGAAGTCCAACTACAGATACAGTTCTTTCGTTTGTGACATCTTGAGCGTATTTTTGAATAGCTCCACAAATGATGTTTTTAGCTTTCTTTTCAGCTTCATCTTTAGCTTTTTCTTCTTCTTCACGGATATATGAAGCGATTTCATCTCTCATATCGTCTTCAACTTTATCCAAAATTACTTTTCTTGCTTCTTCAAAACTATATTGACTTATTTCAAATAGTTTTTCTTCTTCAGACTTTACAAGTGCATCTAGTTTATTATGTTTTTCCTCAAGAGCAGTTTTTCTATCATCTAAAGATTGTTCTTTACGATCTAAATTTTCTTCACGTTTATCGAGATTGTTAGAACGATTATCTAAAGAGTTTTCTCTCGCTTGAAGTTTGTCTTCTAAAGACTTCATTTGAGCTTTTCTCTCTTTGATATCATTGTTGCATTCCGACATCAATTTATATGTCTCTTGTTTAGTTTCAATGATTTTATCTTTCTTTATCTGCTCAGCCTCTTTTTGAGCTGTATCAATCATATTCTTTATAGACTCTTCTGTATCTTTAAGAGTTTTTTCATGTGACCATACTCTTATAAAGAAACCTAATAATAGTCCACCACCTAAAGCGATGATACCAACAAACACTAGCCAAATAGGCTCTAAACTAGAAGCATAAAATAAATTATACACAATATGCCTCCAATTTTTATATATTTTAAGTCTCTCAACTTAATTATCGTACCTTTGTTATTATAGCAAAAATTACACATATAAGTCAATTTTATTATAATAAAATATAACTGATTATTATATATAAACAAAAAAAACTACCTAAAGTAGTTTTTGTTCATATTCTTTTTTAATAATCTTATAACTTCTTGGAGTTATGTATGCTGAACTTGAAGATAATACTCTTAAATAATTTAGTAGTGTTTCTTCACTACTAATTGCGTATTCAAGTCTATTCAAGTTATCAGTGAAATTATTAGGTAAATTTAATGGATTAATCACAGATTGATTATTCTTTAATGCTTCATCACCTATTAAAAGCACTCTTTTAGCTTCATACAAATATCCAGTTAAAGCGATTGTTTTATATATTCCAAATAATAAAGTTATATAAACAACATTTTCTTTTTCTATTAAATTTATATAAGCTTCAAGTGTTTCTTTATATTTACCACTATTTCTTAATATATTGATGTTATCTAATATTGGTTTAATGTAACTAGGACAAGCATTAGCGGTAATAGTCGAATTCTCAATTAGTGACAAGATTCTACTTGCCATCTCTTTTAATTGATTCATTGAATTATTCCTCCAAATTAAATTGTTCTATAAAAAGTATTATTACACCTTTAATTTAACATGAGAAATCACGTTTGTCAATTTATAGAGGCTAAGACCTAATTATATGTGAATAAATAAAAATTGAGATATGATTTTAAATCATAACTCAACTTTTAATTAAGATTAATCAATAATTTGGGATATTTTCAATAGAAAGTGTACCTATTGAATCTTCTATATTGATAATAGTTGAACGTCTTACATATATGCCACTTGTATGTGATTCTTTTAGTTCTACTTTTATTCCATAAATATATGAAGTCTTAATATTACATCCATTAATATTTGAGATTATTTGAGTATAATCTTTATCATATGAAGGTTGATAATAATATAAGGCAGCACTACTTTCTATGGTTGTTTCTATTTCAGTATCACTTATATTAATAGTTCCACCATTAGCCCTTAAGGCAGGGCCTAATGTGGATTTAATAATAGAATCTGAAATATTGATATATACATCTTTTGAAGTATCATATGAATTCTCTCCAATACTTAAAGCATAAAGAGTATTATCATTATTTAATATCTTACAATTTGAAATATTAAAAGTCCAAGCGTTATATCCACTATGTCCACCGCCCATAAATTGCGCTCCATAGATAGTGATATTATCTAATGAAATAATCAGTTCAGATATTTTAGTATTTCCATCATAATATTGAGTAAATGAATAATTATTATTCAAATCATATTTAATGACACTTTCATTAGAAGATGAATTCATAAATTTTAAATCAATTATTCTATCTACACTTGAATTATCTCTATTAGATATAGTTATTTTCGCACCTAAAGAATGACCATTCAAATCTATTATTAATTTATATGGATTAATTCCTATGTAAGTTTCATCACTTAAACCATTATAATAATTTAGTTGAATATCATCGCTTCCATCGCCTAAATCACTAAGGATAGTTATTTTATCTGCGATATGAATGAAATTATTAAAATCATTAATTGTTCTAACTGATACTTCTAAAGTTGCACCTTCTTTAAATGTGATAGTATGACCAAGTGCATTAATCCTATATTCTCCTAAATCTAAGCAAGTGTCTTTAGGTATTTCAACATTCTCACTTAAAAATATATTACTGGATAATATAAATCTTTCATAATTTAATCCATCAAGTTCATCAAGCAATGAAACATTTTTAATATTTCTTTTAATTACAAATCCAACTTCTTTTTCTCCATATAGATATTCATTGAATATATCAGTAATATTTAATCTGACTGATGCATTACCTGAATTTATATTATTATTATATTCTATATTATATTTAGATGAATCGATTATATTATCTAAATATTTGATAGTAAGTGTTGGAGTACATTCTTCTCCTGAATATAGTATTTCATTATATTCAAGTTCAATATTTTCATCATTTAGTAATTTTCTTTCATATAATCTTCCATCTCCACTAACCTTTATTTTTGATGTGTCTATAGAAAATATTAAGTTATTATTAATAATTGGGTTTGTTGGGTTTTGGATATTTGAATAATAATCATATAAAGATTCTATATAAATAATTCCATCATTGATGATATTTCCAATATTATTAATTCTATTATTCTCATAACCATTTTTAAGAAATAATCCAATGTTTTCTATACTTAATTCATCTCCTATATCACTTACATATATAGTACCTAAGTTTATTAAGTCAACGCCTCTTAAGACTAACCTATAGCCATTAGTATAAAGATTCACCCCATTTGAAACATTGATATTAAAGTGTGTTTCAATATCATTTGATAAATAAATATTTGCGTAATTTATATTACCTAATGCAGTGCTTAAAGAAGATGCATCACTTACATATTTATTTCCTTTTAATATTTCATATTTAAGGGTTATTTTTCCATCATATTTATAATATCTATCACTAATTGTTATTTCTGCGTATCTCTCCCCAGAACTAATAAATTCAATATTATTTTTCATATATTGAATTTTTCCTTGATTATCTAGATAATAATATGAAATATTGTAATAATCACTTGAAATAGCCTCACCATCTATTTTAAATGATGGTTTATGCATTTCTTCATCATATACAATTTCTTGATAATCAAGCGAAACACTTACATCTTTTAAATCATATTTTAAATTGAATGGGATATTAAATATATTTGAATACGCAAATATCTCACCAGTATTTATAATTTCACCAACACTTAAAACTACTATATCTTTAGAAAACGCAATTCTAGATTTATTTATAAAGCTACCTTCATTCTCAAATGAAGATCCAAGAATATAACTATCACCATTTATGGTGATTAATTCTTTATTTTCAAATGAAGTATTAGTAGATAAATTAAGATTATTTATAGTTAATTTATTATTATTTTTAAAATTAATATTATTCATTCCAGTTGATGAAATGAGACCTACAGTCATTTCGCCGTTATTAATAAATTCAATATTATTATTTGATGAATAAATACTAATTTTAGTTGAATTAATTATATTATTGTTAGTGAAATTATTATATGAATAGATATTTTCAATATCTACTTCACCATTATTAATAAATGTACCATTATTTAAAGAAATATTAGTTGAAACTAGTCTTCCATTATTGGTGAAATTACCATCTGAATTAAGACTATGTACATTTAAAGTTTCATCTTCATCTATGATGAAATCTTCTAAAATATATAAATATGTATTTTTATCATATGTATATTCGTTAAATGCTTTTAGTGCTTTATATTCTTTTAATTCTTCATAAGATGAAAAAGTGATACTACTTTTAATTATGTTGTATGTTAATTCAAATGAACCAAAATATAGCGAATCATTTTCACTTGCGCTAAATCTTACTTTAGCTTCACCAACCCTATCATAGTCCTCATATTCACCAAATAATAATAGATTATTATCTATATAAACTTTTAATTTATTTTGATTAGTATCTAAATTAAATGGGATATTCAAAGAAGAATATGTCACATTTTCTTCTTTCAATTCTTTTCTTAATACTATTCTTCCATGATTAAAAGTATCCATATCGAAATCATTATTAGTATAAATAGAACCAAATGTTTTAGAAACATTACCACTATTTATATATGAACCACTATTATAAATAACTCCACTATTAGAAAAATCGCCTCTATTATCGATTATTCCATCATTATATAGAGAAGTTCCTTCTAAAATAATTAAAGATCCAAGAATAGTAATTTTTGCGTTATTTCTAATAATAGAATTACTAATCATAACTTCTTTTGAAACTGGAATAGTAATATCTTCATCAAAAGTTATATTAGATGAAAGAGAAATTCTTGAATGATTCTTATCACCTAAAGCGCTTAAGAATTCACCCATACCTTCAACTCTTACAATTTGAGTTGATGGCATAATCTCAAATTGTTTAGTGATAGATCCATATAAATATTCATTATCTTCATTTGCGCTAATTATTACACTCGCAACTCCTACTTCAATATTATTAGAATAAACAAAAGAGAATGAAGAAAAAGGAATATATCTATTATCGCTATATATCCTTAGATCATTTTTAGAAAATGTTATTTCATCTCCTGTATAATTAAAACTAGAAATGATTTGAACCATATCAGGAGTCAATTCTTTTTTATTATTTGTTTCTTTTGTCGTATTAAATAAACCACAAGATGTAAGATGAATAAAGCAAAACAAAAAAACGATAAAAGAAATAAATAAAATAATTCTTCTTCTCACCTCAATCACCTTCTTTGTATCTTAATATTATCATATTATTTAATATTAAACAAACAATAATAAAAGGCGAGCGTAAACTCGCCTAATTATTTTTAGAATACTACCAAGGAGTAGCTACACCATCAACATAATGCCAGTAGGAACCAACATCTACTGGTTCACTTTCACTATAATAATATACAGTCCCAGTAGTAGGTGTATTAGACAATAAACTATATTGAGAAACGTTGCCAGCATAGAATATGTTTGTTAGAGATGAACAATTATAGAATGCGCTGTATCCAATTGATGTAACACTTTCTGGGATAGTGATAGATGTTAAAGATGAACAACCAGAAAACGCAAAATTATCAATTTTTGTTACACTTTCTGGGATAGTGATAGATGTTAAAGATGTGCAATCAGAGAAAGCATGTGTATATATTCTTGATGCATTAGTTATTGTTATTTCTTTTAATGAAGCTGGATAATAACACACACCATAATATACGGAAGCTAAATAAGACCCAGGGTAATAACTGTTTCCAAATATAATTCCTAAATCGCCTCTATAACCTGCGCATTCTACATCGTATATGTAATGCAATGGTATTGAAAGTGATCTTAAATATGAACAACCACTAAATGATCCTCCATAAACATATATTACATTACCACCTTCAAAATTTGAACCATCAAAATCCTCTATATTAAGATTCTTACACTTAATAAAATAGATATCATCATCATACCTAAAATATTCATAATCATCATTATTAACATATTCAAAATTTTGATTACAATTATATTCTATCTCGATGTTACTGTTTACGTAATTTGAAACATTTTGATTCCACTTAGCTTTCGCCCCTCTATAGTATATCTTTTTAATTCCATCAGAGGATATTGCGTAATTATCGATGTTTCTAAGGCCTTCTGGAATTATCAAAGGAAAATGTGAATTTTTAAATGCATATTCTTTTATTGTTGTAACAGAATCTGGCAATTCTATATACATAATATTGTAGCAATTGGCAAATGCATATCTTTCAATTTTTATTAATGAATTTGGTAATGATACTTTTTTTATTGATGTACAGCCATAAAAGGCGTATGGCCCTATTTCCGTAACACCTTCAGGAATAATTAAATTCTCTATTAATTCTCCATTTAAATATAAATTGTGAGCAAAAAACAATAATCCTTGATAATTGCTCCAATAATTACTACTTATTTGAACATATGATTCTAAATCATTGATATATAATGCTTTTAATTTTCTTGGATTTTCAAAACTGCTGATATATTTTATTGTGCTTGACAATGTGATGCTCTTTAGCGAATGACAATTATCAAATCCGTATACATCAATCCATGAATCATCAAATACTAAATTAATAGTGCTATTATCTGTTAGATTTTTTAGTACACCATTCTTTGCAACAACATATCTATTTGTATATCTTAAAATAAGATATAAATCTTGTGGAATGTTACTTTCATCATAATCAAATAAAGATAATAACATTGTGTTTTCCGCTTCCATAGTTAATCTTTTTAGATTAAATGAACCTAGAAGCATACAATCACCATAAGACATAATACCTTCATTTAATACTAATTCTTCTAGTGATGACATATTACTAAATGCATTATCACCTATTTCAGTTATAGTATTTGGTAATGTGATTTTTTCTATTGTTTCATTATTATTAAAGAGGTTATTATCAAGTTTTTTAACTAATTTATTATTAATTGTACTTGGTATTTGAATATTAGTGTCTTCGCCAATATATCTAGTAATAGTAATATCATCATTATCATCTACTGTATATTCATAATCTCCAGCAACTTCTCTCCACATTGCTTTTAATTCTATTACTTCTTGAACTCCTTCATATGTGAATGGTAATTCTACTAATTCCTCATTTAAATACCAACCAATAAAGATGTCGGCATCTCTTATAGGAGTTGGGAATTCTTGAATTGTTCCTGAACCAGTAACTTCTAAATCATCAATTTCACTACCACCATTTGAATTAAATGTAATAGTATAAAGAGGTTTCCAAAAAGCAGTTAGCTCTATGCTTCTTGGTTCTTTATAGATATTGTCTTCATAAGGTTCACCATTTAAATACCAACCACCAAAGATGTATCCATCTTTTGTGGCTATAGGTAATTCAAATACTTCATCGAATGTTACTCGCATAGAGCTTACATTACATGAGCCACCATTTGACCTAAATACAATAGTATAGTTGTTTGCTTCCCACTTCGCAGATAATTCAATATCTTTAGTAACTATATAACCACTAAAGATCCATTTTTCATCATCAACAAACCAACCATTAAATGTATAACCTGGTCTTGTTGGGTCAGATGGTTTCACTACATTATGTAATTCTAATACTTCTTGACTTGGAACTTGACTTCCTTCTTTTGAATCAAAAGAAACAGTATATTTTATTTCTTCTTTTGTTGCGAGTCTTCCATTAACTAAATCATCAAGCCATTCAGATTCATCTTTAGTATATTCTGGATGAGCTTCTAAATATATTTCATATGCTGATTTACCTGTATCACCTTTTGGACCTACAGCACCATTATTAATGGTGAATTCAAATGTGCTTCCATCTGAATATGTTAGAAGATATGTATCAACTAGACCTTCAATATTAGTTTTTTCTATTGATTCGATGCCTACACCATCACTTCCATTTTTAATGGTGAATTCATAAGTGTTTCCGTTAGTATAGGTAATTAGGTAGTTATCAATTAATCCATTACTTTCAGTTTTAACAATTGATTCAACACCTACACCATTTTCTCCTTTTTCACCATTATTAATAGTGAACGCAAAAGTATTATCATTAGAATAAGTGATAAGGTATGTGTCAACTAAACCTTCAGTATTGACTTTTTGAATTGATGCAATTCCAATACCAATTTCTCCAGTTGCGCCATTACTTACTGTAAAGGCATAAGTATTGCCATTGCTGTATGTAATTAAATATGTGTCAACTAAACCTTCAGTACCTATTTTTTCTATTGATTCTATACCGACTCCAGGGTCGCCTTGTTCACCTTTTGGCCCTTCTATACCTTCATCACCTTTAAGCGATGTAAGGTTGAATAAAATTCGATAGCTGTTATCTGATTCTTGAGAATATTTCCAAACTAGATTATTTTCAACAACAGCGATAACAATGCTATCACCTTTAATGGAATCAAGCCACTCTTGATATGTTCCTTCATATCCGCTTTGAGTTGCTTTCAAATACAATATTTCCCTATAATCTGTATCATCATCAATACTTACTTCATTAGTTGTTGCCATAGATTCTAATACCCTTAATAACTCACAACCAGTAAGCATAAATAATGAAAGAATTGTTATGGAAATAAAAGCGATTACTCTTTTCATATAATACCTCTTTTTTTAAAATTATTTTTCGAAATAATTATAAAAAAGCATTAAGACAAATTGTGTCATAATGCTTAAAAAAATAAGATTATAAATCTTCTAAACGATATTCTTTTGTTGATCTTTTGTATTTAACTACTTTGTAGATGTAGAAATTAAAGAAATAACAGTTTATTTCACTAATGTAACGAGTAAACGTTCTACTAGTAATGCCAAACTTATCAATGATTTCTTTTGCATTGATACTTTTTCCTTTTGATAGTTCATCAAAAATAAATAATACGTGCTGAGTTTTAACTAACATTTAAATAATTGTTAATTAGCTAATTATTGTCCTTTCATATTTTTATTTGTCGACACTTTAATGATACCTTTTAAGACAAATATTTACCATAAACGTGTAATTATTGTTGAAATCTAAATTGTTATAAAATATAATAAAAAAGAAAACAGGCATTAAACAAAGACAAAAATTGACGATATGAGTGAATACTTAAAAAATCTAGGAAAATATTTGACTGATAAAAGAATAAAGCTAAATTATAGTCAAAATTATTTAGCTTCTTTACTTAACGTTTCAAGCCAAACTATTTATAAGTATGAACATGGTCTATCTTCGCCTGATTTCAGTATTATAGGTAAATATGCGAATCTATTAAAGACAAGTTTAGATGATTTAATTAATATCAAATATGATTCTATAGATTCACCCGATAATCTAGAATTAGAATTTGATCCAGTAAAATTCTCAACTAACTTAAAAATACTTCGTATTAAAAACAATTTAACTCTATCAAAAGTTCAAGAATTAATAAATGTTAAATACCAAACTATTTCAAAATGGGAAAAAGGAGAAAGTTATCCTTCTATTTCTCAGTTCATTAGTTTGGGAAATTTATATAATCAATCACTACATAATCTTTATTATGGTATTGATAATAACATAAGTAATGATGATGTAATAAAAGATGATGAAATAATTAAAAATACAAATAGAATGCCAATTCTACCTTGGATTATATCTTCAATATTGCTTATTCTTTTTATCGCAAACATTATTATTACATCTAAAATTATTAATGGATTTGAATATAGAGAAACTACTATTTCCACCACCTCATTTAATAATGAAGATGCTGCCACTATTAGTGATGATGATAATAATTTAATATCTTTAACTTCTTATACTGTTAATCATTATTTAGAAAATATATATAATGATGAATATACTCTAGTATCATCAAATAATTATAATATTATTTCTAATTCTAGAGTTTCACCAAGCACAAATTATTATAATGGTTTCATTTCGCCAAGCGCTGAAGAAGTTATTATTACTGAAGAGAATAATATTATTAATTATTATTATGAAAGAGAAAAATACACTATTTCTTTTGATACAAATCTAGGCACTTTAATTAATGATATAGTTGTTAAATATGGGACTAGTATTCATATAAATACAGTGCCTTCTAAAGAAGGTGCTACATTTATAGGTTGGTATTTAGATGATAATTATTCTAATATTTTAAGCAATAATATTATTAATGGGGTAGATAGAAACATTACTTTATATGCTAGATATAATAGTGACCCAGCTCTTGGAAGCTATATATACCTAATAAATGATAATAAAGTTACAATTACTTCTTTTATTGAAGGAAATATAATCTTTATAGAAGATGAAATAGAAGGTTACCCTGTTAAAGAAATTAACGTAGTGAGTAGTGATATTACACCTATATATATAAAGATTCCAAACACAATAGAAAAAATAACTTCTTTTAATATAACTGATACTGACTGTGCTTTTGATATATATTATGATGGAAGTCTAGAAGAATGGCTTAATATTGATTTTGATTGTATGGTCTTAAAACATTCTTTAGGTAATTTCTATTATAAAGATAATAATGATAACTACATTGAACCAAGTGGAGAAATTACTGTTAATAAAAATAAAATAGGTAAATATTCATTATCATATTTTAAAAATATCACAAGTGTAACTATTAATGAAGGAGCGACTTCAATTGAAGAAGGTGCATTTTATGGATGTAGTTCACTAACTAAAATAGATTTACCAAGTAGTTTAGAGTCAATTGAAATAGAAGTATTTTCTGGATGTACATCATTAAATAAAATAAATATCCATGATTTGGAGTCATGGTTTGATATAGATTTTATAATATATGAAAAAGATGCTAATTATTCAAATAATCCATTATGTTTTGGACATAATCTATATTTAAATGATGTGTTATTAACTAAAATAACTGCCCCAAGTAGCATTACTAATATAAAACCAAATATATTTTTCGGTTCAACATCAATTAAAGAAATTATTGTTAAAGATACAGTTATCATCATTCAATGTGGTGCATTTAGTGGATTAAAAAATCTTGAATCTATTACTCTTCCTTTTGTAGGAAAGAATAGATGTTTGAAAACTGATGAATATCAATATCCATTTGGATATATATTTGGAAAAGTAGGATATGAAGGTAGTAGTCAAGCCCCTCAAAAATATATCTGTCCTGAAATATTGGTAGATGAGGACTATCTTGAAGTTTTTTATATTCCAGAATTTTTAATAGAAATTATCATAACTGGTTCTTCTTTTATTCCAGATTATGCATTTTATAATTGTCATATTATAGCTGATATAACACTACCTTCAACTATTGAATCTATTGGGGAAAAAGCATTCTATGGATGCTATGTGCATAATATTTATATTCCGGAGGGTGTAAAAACTATTGGGAATTACGCATTTAGTGCTAATAATGAACTAGAAAACATAACAATTCCATCAAGTGTTATATCTATAGGCAAATACGCATTTTGGGATTGTATGGATCTTTCAACTATTATTCTTTCAAATAATATTGGAGTAATTGAAGAGGGCTTATTTTCTGGTTGTAGTAAATTAGTTAGTATAACAATTCCATCAAGTGTTAAAAGAATAAAACTAAATGCATTTGAATATTGTTCATCACTAGAATCAGTTTTTATTAATGAGGGATTAATGGTTATTGATGAAGTAGCATTTGCGAACTGTAAAAGCCTCACAACCTTTAATTTTCCATCAACTATTACTTTTTTAAACAGCAGTTTATTTAGAGGTGATATATCGCTTGTTACCTTCAATTATAATGGATTAAAAGATGATTGGGCTTTAATAGAAAAAGCTGATGATTGGGATAATAACACAAGAGAATATGTAATTATTTGTTTAGATGGAATTATATCAAAAAATGATTAAAAAAAGAAGCTTAAGCTTCTTTTTTTATTAATATATATTTTCAAATATAAACTATCATTTTCTTTCTTTTCCTTGAACATCATTAGATTTTCCTATATACACCATTGACGGTCTACTGCAAAACACCACTTTGAACTCAAAAAAATTCGCGTGGAACCCCTGCCCCGCTTACAGATAAAATACCTGTAGAGATAGGTGGTCCCCTAGGGGTACTGATTAAAAAACATCAAAACTAGGTTAAATTTTTTCGCATTTTGCGAGAAACTTATACTAGATTTAGGTATTTTAATCTCTATTTTCTCGCAAGAATTTAAATCTCTTACGTAATTTTCAAATATAGTATAGCCTTATAGCTAAATTAGTACATACTCATTAGAGCATTATTTAAATATTATTTGTTTGGAACTATTCATTATTCTATCTTTGAATGTTTCCATTGTATGTAAATCTAAAGCACTACTTGTCCATTCATCTAATCTTCTATTAGTGATGAATATGAAGCTTCTTGATTCACTTAAATACATAATACTTCTATATAGAAGCATAATATCATCTACCTCTATTGGTAGATATATATAGCATCATTTCCACAAAAAAAGTGATGATAAGGATTCCTCCATTACCACCACTAGTAATTATAATATTTTTAGTCTTTATTTTAATGTGAATGTAACAACAACATTATCAGTATTAAGCAAATCAGTTAGTTCACTTTTACTCATATTGATATGTCCTAATTTCGTATACGACCAAGTATTAGAATCATAGAATATTACTATTTGATTAGATGAATATAAGACTATATCTCCTGGATTAGTTGTTATTCTAGTATCAGCTGATGGAAGAGTATGCCCAATAGAACCTGTCTGTTCAAATCCACCATATTCATGCGTATTGATAGTTAATCTATCTTTAGCAAGTTCTTTTAAAGCGTTAACTGATGCATTATCTGATCATGCAACATCAACAATTGTATCGCCTATTTTTAATTGTAATATATTCATATCTTCATCTTTCTTTGGATTAGTTGTTGGAGTAGTATCTTCTGACGGAACAGTTGATGGAGCATCTGGTGTAGTAGTGTTATTTGTATTAGAATTACAAGCAACTAATGAAAATAACATACCTAAGCCAATTATTAAAGTTATTATTTTCTTCATAGTACTTACCTCCTATATAATGTTCTTAATCAATTACCATATCGACAATTCCTTCAATCAACGAAAAAAGATTCAGTATTGAAATCCTTACCAACTAATGCTAAATATTTTCTTTATCTATTGAATACATCCATTCTACCCATGAGCGAATTGTTGATGCTCGTCTATTAACTGTAGATTCTGCCATTTTAGGATTTGACTTAGCTATTTCAGTTTTTATAGCATCAACATTCACCTTCTTATCCAATTTATAAGTGTGATACGGAATAGAGAACATTTCGCTTTCCATTAATTGAAAGTAAATATCTTTTTTTATTTCTGCTTCATTACCACGAATTGAATTGGCTCTTTCTGTAAACTTTTTGTTATATGTAAGATACTTTAAATATGATAATGCAGATAGGTAATACGCAACCTGCCTAATAGTTGTTACACCAATCACCTCGCATGCTCGTTGTTTATCAGTTAAAACAACCTCATCAGACATTACTAATTTGATAATCTTGCTCATATCATTTGCTTGAGGAAAAGGAATGCTATTAGGAATTCCCCAAAAAATAGCTTCCTTTCCAGTTCTTCTATCTTCTCCGTTACAGTTAATACATCGTAATGTTGAAAATTGACTTATATCATAGAATATTTTATAATGAGGGTCTTGTTCAAATAGATTAATTACTTTGGTTGTTGCATTATTACTAACAATTACAAATGCTCCCCTACTTATTGCTCTATCACAAGTTTCCTTTAACTTAATAAAATCTTCAAAAGTAAAACCTTTCATTTGATATTTTGTAAAACCATCATCATCTTCATAATCGTATGGTGGATCTATATATATGATATCTCCATCATTAGCTTTATTAATTGCATCTTCATATGAGCCATTCATTATCTCAATTTGATTGTCCTTTGCGGATAAAAAATTGTGAATTTCTATAATGTTTTCTTTGTCACAGATAGTAGGATTTTTATATCTTCCAATTGGAGTATTAAACTGGCCTTTACTATTAACCCTATATAAACCATTATAGCATGTGCGATTTAAGAAAATCATTCTGGCAGCTCGTTCAACATCTGTATGATTATTTGGCCACCCATCTTCTCTATCCCACGAACGGACTTCATAGAAACAATCGTCTGGGTCAAACTTATATGCAAAAGCATGTTCTTCTAAGGTATCTATCAAATCTAAATACTTTTCAGATTTAATAACTTGATAGGCATTAATCAAATCCTCATTAAGGTCATTAATAATAGCTTTGTTAGGTCTTCTATCAAAGAAAACTGCACCGCCGCCCAAAAATGGCTCTATATAAGTAAATGAAGAACCTTCAACAATCGAATCCTCAATAAATACATTTATTCTATTTAATATCTGGCGTTTTCCGCCAGCCCATTTTACAAACGGCTTCATAAAGTTATCAACTCCTATGACAATAATTCAAGCATCTTTTCATATACCATTTGTTCCATATCTTCTTCAGATATAGAATCTAGTAATCTAACACTTCCAATAAGTGAAATTGCTTTAGCAAGATTAGAGTAAACATTAACTTCCTTGCCATTTTCTTCTATAGCTTTCTTTTCGCCTCTTAAAGCGCCTCTAACAATATGTTCTTCAGATGAGTAAGTACGCCATGTTAATTCACGAAATCTCAATGGATTTTCTATAACCCATTTTGTAAGGTGGTACGGATCTGGTGCTGCTGCATCATATGACAATGCGACACGAAAGTAACAACGAGATAATACACCAAGCATTAATCCTCTACGAACACCTTGCCCGTGCATCCACATATTATTAATTGTTGATGTACCATTAATTGTTATCATATTTCTAACAATGCCATAAAATTTTTCAAAATGCATCCATAACCAAAAACATTGATCCGTAAGAATATATCTTGGCAAATTTTTACAACTTTCAAATATTGCAATAGAATTTTGTAAATCGATATCTTTATCTTTTGAATTCTGATTATCAGTAAGAGTAAAGTCTTCTATTTCAAATTTTTTCTCAGTAAACATTGGCTGAGGAAATTCAGTATAAATCCAGTCATTTGTTGCATTATTTTGAATCTTATTTGTTATTGATGATAAATTCTTTTTCAAATGATTTAGCGCATCTTCATTTAACATCTTAATATGAATCTTACTCATTTTCTTCAACCTCCTTTGTGTTTTTAGTTTCTTCTACAAGTTTCTTTAAAGAAATACCTAGTGGCTTTCCAAGTAAATCTTGGGCTAACTTTACAGGTGAGATTTTTTTGAACTCATCAACCGTTAAATCATTACCATAAATTCTTTTATATCCGTTCGCAATAGATCTAAACCATAGATATTTATTGCCTATATCATCAAAATCAGCAGATGAGTCTCCATCAAGAAAACTTTTGCACAAAGACAGTCCTTCAACCAATGCAGGCACAAGTAACATATTAAAGAAAACTTCCATATATGTAGGTACTGTATATATTATTTTGTAGTTTTTATATTCATCATCTGACATAGTAATTGTTATCTTTTTACCTGTGTCACATTCTACAATGTATGATTCGCCAGTTTCCATATCATGACTCGTAACAATCGAAAAAATAGAATGGGCCATATTGTCAGATTCTTCTTGATGAATAAAAGTTGCATAAAAACCATCATTTGCTGCAATAATATCATATTTTTCAATTTCAAATTCTATATTAGCATAATCTTCATCCACATTATCTGTTTTAAATACAAAATTTTCCTTTGCGGTTGCAAACATAGAAAAATATGTTTTTTCTAAAAAATCTGATTTAGGTAATTTTATATCATGTGGCTCTTTCGTTAGTTCAAAAGTTTTTCTAAAAACTGTATAAGAACATTCGACAACACAGCATATTTTAATCTTTCCTTCATCGTAAAGTTCATTTATGAGTTTACATTCCGTTTCAAATTTGGCATTTTTCAAAATATAATATCTTTCAGTTTCTTCTGGTGTAAAGCTGAAAATAAAATCTGCATCACCAAAATTAGAAATGCTCTTATTATGATTCAATATAGGATATGGAAATATTTTATCATTAACTTGCATAATTACTTCTCCTTTCTTTCAATACAAACTACTTTTACTGTTGCTCCAAAGTAACCTTTTATATTTGTTGTAACATCAAGTACAACTTTTTCATTTTGATTGATGCTGAATGGACCATATTCATATGGATTATTACACAATATATCTACGCCATTGCATCTCATAGAAGTAATATCTACCTTTTCAGAATTGTTTGAATCATCTAGCATTCCGACATTTAAGTAGCATTCAGGGAATGTAATTGGTGCCTTAAATATAACCTTAATCTTTCCGCCATTCTTATCAACGGAAATGATGTTGTATTTCACACCAGATAGCTTAGATCTTACAATAATAATATTGTCGCCCGGTTTCTTAGTGCCAGTCTCATCGCCACCGTGTGGATCTTCACCTTGTCCATTATTCTCTCCTGTTGGGTACTCAACATCGCCTGGAATATCATCAGTATCACCTACATCTGGTTGCAGTCCTTTTCCATTTTCATCATCTTGATTTGCGTTCTTAGTACTAACTTTTACTTCCTTAGGTAAAGTAACAGTTGTAGTTTCAACTGGATGGTCATCACCTTCATCTTCAGAATGACTTTCACCTAAGTCTTCATCAGGTAAAAAATCACCAGCACCATATGGATCTAATGGATTAGTGTCTCCCAATTGAAGACATTCTATAACTCTTTCATTTATTTGAGCCCTAATGCTCTTCAAAACTCCTTCTAATTCTTTCTTTAATGATGGGTCATCAACAATTCTTTTAGGCTCCCAGTCAATATGTTGAGGATTTTCAATCATTCTTAGCATTTTTCCAAGTTTATCATCGCCTATCATACACATTGCAGATACCCTAAAGCTAGCACCCAGTGATTCATCTTTAATTTTCATTAAAGGATGTCTAACCATTACACACTTATGAGTTGCAAGTTCCTCTTCTTCCTTTCCATAAGGAAGAATGTAAAGGGCACATGTCCCATAGTCGGTTTCGATATCATACACCTTAACATTATCACCATCGGTTAACAATTTATATTGTGATATGATATTGCTCTTGTTACTTTGTGTAACAATATCACTATAGACTATATCATGAATTGTTTCCTTGTTTATAGCTATATCATTAAACTCAATTTCTAATTGCCCTCTAACAATAGCAGCCATAAATGAGTCTAAGATGCTATTAATAACCTCTTTTTCCCAGTTCACACTATCCCTAAAGCCAATAATATAAATATCTGTGCCATCAGTTGAATTTCTTATGGTATGAGTAGAATCTAAGTCTAATGTATCTGGCAAAGCACTGTTGAAATCATCACTACTAAAAAAGCCTTTACCTTGTGTATAATCTCTATTTGTATTTGTTACATCATCTGCTACATAACCAGAAATATAATCTGCAACACCAACTGAACCAATATTTGTGCCTGGAGTCTCATCAATATTCATATTAGTACGTGTCGAATAAAAAACAGTTCTAATTTTTGACATTAAAAATGCAGCATTCTTACCCATACCCTTTGAACCACCAGCAACTTCGCCTGATTTTTCAGATACACCAGTACCTCTAGTCAATGCTAAAAAATGATTCTTTGCTTTTTCATTTGACTCAACGCCAACAAGTCCTGTTGTGTTGAAATCACTCACTCTTAAACAAGTCAAAGTTTTTTCATTTAAAGCTGCTTCTATTTTTTCGTACTCTTTAATATAATCATCTTTATAATTCCAAAACTCTTTGCATCTTCTTAAAGCAACTTTTAAATCATCAACACCTAGGATGTCTTTTGTTTGTAGATCAAATTTACTAAAAACAACTCTCACTGGTTCTTCATTGGATACCTGAGCATCAACTGAATTTTGTAATATTTCACGAGCAAAGGCGGAATATGGCGCCTTTTTAAATGCTTCTGAATCTCCACTGCTTATTCCTTTTCTATCCCCGTAATTTGCGGCTGGGAATCTCCATTTATTATTCATGCTTATTTCCCCCTAATAATAAAATCTGTCATATTGTACATAGAATCAGTGTATTCTATGATATAGTCATCACTCAAAAATGTTCGTATAATTCCAACTAGTAGATATTTATTCCATCCTACTCTAAGCCTTGGAAGATGAGAATAGTCATTATATTTTCTACTGTCAATAGGGCCAAAACTATTAATATAATAATTTATATTATTTTTTATGTTCAATAATGAATTTTCATTTAACATCAATAATTCTTTTTTTACTGCAGTATCAATATTAATTTGAACGAACTTTTCAGAATTTGATATTAAAAAATCTAAGTAACTATCTAAATATCTTAAGTGCATTTTATTGACATATGTCTGAAGAATTTGTGGGTTAAATTTTTGTAACGTATTAATATAATTAACTATCAGCGAACCATGAGATAAGTCTATTGATGAATCACAAGAAATATATGGTCTTCTAAAATAATACTTACCTTCCAATAAAGCTGAAACTAATGAAAAGAAAGCAAACTCACTATCGAATATTTTTATTTCTTCCATTAATGACTCATTGAGAAGCCTCGTTCTTGCATATAGTTTAGAACAAACAATTACTTTAGAATTTAAAGTCTTAAATAAACTATTTATACTATCAATTAATGATTCTCTAAATATGTTTGAAACTTTTACCTTTGATAATAGTATAAAAGATTGCATATATTTAATCCATATTACACCTTTCATCTTTGATATGTAATTTAAAAATACATAATCTTTAATTCCAGGGAATTTATTTTTAATAACATTATAATCTACAACACCTTCATAAGAATTAATTTCAGATATAATGAAATCAGCTGGTGACGCATAAGAGTTTCCTGTAATAATATAGTCTCTTTGATGTGTAAATTCTGAAGATAAGTGATTATCAATTAATCCTTTTAAATAATATCTATTTGTAACCCCATATTCATTAAGTTTTTCTTTAAATACTTCAAATAGTGACTGATAATAAACTATATCATCAGCCTCTGATAAGTACTCATTTATTGCTGCTATAAGTTCAGGGTCCAACTCTGGAACGTATTTTCTATTTACAACTGTACCCCTATCAATATAACAATAGTTATATCTAGCTAAATCAGCTTCTAAAGCATGCCTGGTTCCAATTGTACAATTAGTATGATATTTGTTTTTAAATGCAGCATTGACTGCCTCGAAATCATCATCACTGCCAAATTTATAACCATTAGGAAATAGCTCATCAACAATTTCAACTGCAATTTCAGCAATATTGATACCTTTTTTCACATATATTTGTTCATTCGCTGATAGTCTATAATTGTTCTTAATAACAGCCTTTTCAAAGCTATCATAGTCATTTATAGTTTCTATTCCAATTGCGCTACCAATTCTTAATTCAACATCTGATGCTATTTCGGAAACACTATATTCATTTGGATTATATAAAACTTTATAGGTCGAATCGAAATATATAGGAAAATCAAACTCACCACACATAAAGCATAATTTATCTACAGCATATTTATCCTTAATATAATTTAAAAGCTGTTCTTTTGTAAGATAATTCTTATTCAATCCAACCATTACATTAAATAATAAAATCACTTCTTCTTTAAACTTTTTGACATTTTTTTTAATTTTATCAACATTTTTCACGACAATTTGTCTGATTCTTTCTCTTGTTAAATCATATTCTTTAGCAACTGCTTCAAGAGTCATTGACTCACAACAAATTCCGCATCTCTTATAGACAATATCTTTAATCTTATCGTCCCTAAAACTCAAATCAAAAGCATCATTAATCTTCTTACCAAAATCACATAAATAATGAGTATTCTTGTGGTAAAAAATATTAGCTAATATCTTATCTATATTATGCGAAAACAACGCCAATATAACTTCGTTTGAAAACGAAACCAAATCTTTTACCATATATATTTTTTTGTTGGATAAAATTAGTTTAAGCTTATTGGATAATAAATAATCTGATATTTCCGCTTCTATTATTTCTTCATCTTTATACATTAAATAATCGATTATATCGATATACTTATTTTTATTGGATATAACATCATAAAATATCATAGAAACATAATCGTCCTGCAGCTGAAGTTCACTATTTATGAGCGAATAAGTAATTGACAATAAATAATCTAAATCTTTATTAACCATATTCAAGTTGTTAACTAATTCATCTTCTATGAACTTTTCACCCTTTATTTCTAGTGAATAAAAAGCATGCTCTATTCTTTTTAATCTAGTATATTCATCTTTTTGATTTTTAGTTAGGTTAAATACATCTACGCAATATACATAATTTTCTATTAAATAATCGAATACTTTTTTAGAATCAATCACACCATTATAATAATCGTTTAGAAAGTCTACAACAATTTTATAGCTTGCATCTTCATTCTCATAAAGGAAATTAAGCAATAGATATTTGACAAATTTATTGCTGTACTTAAATTTGTCTAAAGTCTTGCTATAATTATTAACAAAAATAGAGTTATTCATAGTATAAACCTCTTGCTTTTTTTATTCTTATTATTAGCTCGAAGTAACTCTTCTTTTGCACTTCTACTTGCATCATCAATTGCAGCAAAAATCTTTTCGATATCTTCATCAGTATATTCATAGAATGATGTATTGGTTAAGTTAGTTAATTGACTTAACAAAACCAATATCTTCGAAACCCTATTCTCTGATATTCTTTTGAAATTTTCTTTTTTATTTTCCTTTTTTGGTTCCTGATCATTCATAACATGCACATCCTTGTTTCTATGTCTGATTATATTATATATGAAATAAATCAAAAAAACAACACTTTTGGAAATAATTTTTGAATATTACCAATATTTTATAAATATTTTTTAATTATTTTATCAAAATTGATACTAAGGCGAATAAAAGAATGTGCAAAATATGTAAGAATAATTATTAGGCAGTTTTTTCATGCATTGAAAAGAAAAAGCTATTCCTCAATGAAATAGCTCAATATTGTCAGTTTCTCACTTTTCACTGTCTTTAATCATTCTTTCTACAAAAACTTTATTAAACCAAAAGCTTTGTTTTGTATAAGATGTTATACCTGTTTCTTTATCTGCAATAGGTAATTCATAATGATCGATACCTCTTCTTGCGTGAGGTCTTACGTGACATACACCATTTGAATTTCTATCTTCTTTTGGAAACTTATCTTTTAATTTCCCTTTTTCATCATAATAGAACGCTTCTCCTTTTCTAACAAGAATAGCACATTCTTCATGCATTTTTTTGATTGGTCCATCTACAACTTTGTTTGGAGCATTCCAAAAACAAACCTTATCAAATGAAATTGCTCCATCAGTTTCATTTAAATAGAAATGTTCATCTACATTTCCTTGTGCTATATCGCCAAGTGTAACTGGATTAACAACCACTGGAATTGTTTTTGCAGTATATACTTTTCCATTAAACATATAGCCTGAATTTTCAAATGTGAATTTGTAATTATCTGAGAAATCAGCTAGATCGTCATATTGTTTTAAATTTGACTCACTAATTTTCAATTCTTCATCAACAATCGGAAATGCCCTTGAAAATATTCCATCAGCTTTTAAAACTTCATTTACTGTTTTCTTAGTAATTTCTTTATAAAAACTAGTTCCTTTTCTATAAGCAAATATGTATGTTCTTCTTCGTCTTTGAGGAAATCCATAATCAGCTGCATTAATTATTCTCCATTCGACAGCATATCCTAAATCGCTTAAACATCTAAGCATAATACCAAAATCTCTGCATCTTTGTTTAGCTGGAGACTTAGTTGATCTATCGACATTTTCCAAGAATACAAATGGAGTTTTCTTTGCAACTAGTATATCTCTGATTTGCCACCACAAAAACCCTTTTTGCCTTCAATCCCCTTTTCTTTTGATAGTGAATGAGCAACCGAATAGTCTTGGCAAGGAAATCCGCCACACAAAAGACTATAATTTGGAATTTGTTTTTTATCTATCAAAGAAATATCAGAATTAGAATTAAAGTTTTCAGGGAATCTTAAATTATAACAATCAAAAGCATGTTGCGTTTTAGTAGATGGTTCCTTTTGATTAGCCCAAACAAATCTAAAAGTACCATTTTCTACAGCATGTCCACTTCTATCAATAGTATCAATATTGTTTAATCCTACCCTAAATCCGCCTACACCGGCGAATAATTCTATAACTGTTTTATCCATTATTTATTTGTCTCCTTTTCAAACTTAATATTCTTTTCTTTACAATAAAGTTCAAAAGCATATTTCGCTTTCTTTGTTGGTGAAACTTTACTTAGTTCCCATCTATTTATAGTTTGAAAAGATACTCCTAGTTCATTTGCTAAATCAGTCTGCGAAAGATTCAATTTTGCTCTAACATACAATATTTTTTCTTTAAATTCCATGTTAAAACCTCCAAATTCAACTTATACCATATTATACCATTTGTTAACAAAATAATCTACACTTCTGATGCTATTTTTAAATTAATTTACACTATAGCCTAACCTTTCGTGTAAGCATTTTTTTAAGATACACAACTATAAGGATACGAAAAGCAAAATTGTATCACTTTAGTTGTCTTAAATCCTTGTTATACGATGGGTTTGATACAATAAAACAACAAAAAAAGTGTTGATTTAAGGAAAAAACCTTGTATCAACACAGTTGTTCTTAAATGCGTGTGTTGGACAAAATGTTTCATTTGTAATAGTGTGTAGGACGATATGTTTCATTTACCAATAAAGTTTTAAAACGGGTAATACATTTTGAATATATCATTAATGATTAATTAATACCACTTCTACTTTATATACTTCTTAAAAATATCGTCGAGCATACTTATACATTGATTCAAATTTGTAGATTTTTTTATTTGATTGTACAAATAATTAATGTTCTCTATATCTTCGCTTGAAATAACAGTTACATCAATTATTTGAGCTTTATTCAAATCGTTAGGTTCGAATTTCTCTAGTCCATCTCCGTATTCTCTTTTATTTTTATGCAATATTTCTTGAGCTATAGGAGTAAGCAAATAGCAAAAAATAATGTTTATAAAGGGTAAATAATTTTCATTAATGTAAACGCCGTGGAAAGTGGTTAAATTTCGGCAGCTTGTTTCGTTTCTAATAAACTTTATACTATTTCTATTGAAAACAGATACCCAAATTGGTGCTATCTCTTTCTTTTCGATTGAAAACCATGGTTTTCGATGGGCATTTAAATAGCCTTCATTAACTTTGTGCTGCTCTCCATAAGAAATATATCTTTTATCCGACTCTGTAATCGCTCTTTCACCGTCAAATATATAGACCTTTTTATCAAGCAGTACTAGATTATTATATTCTTTATCAGTGAACACTATCGTGTTTATGTCGGGACTTTTACATACACACTTCACACACGTTTCTTTGCTTATTTTTAAGTCATTAATCTGACTTTTTGATAAAGCAAAGAAAGAATTGTTTCCAGTTGCAATGCCTCTTTTTACTTTAGCAACACTACTTAAAGAAACTAGATTGCGATAATATTCATCTTTATTATTGTTAAAATATTCATTCCATTTCACGTTTGGATTTAATTCATCGAAATTGTATTCTTTATAATAACTATATTTTTTGTCTTTAATTTCGTTAATTGATTTTATGCCAATAAAGTTTACGTGTTCATGCTTTTTGGAATCAAATAACAAAATGCACGATGTTGTTAAAGCATCATCAAAAAGGCTGATATTATTATCAAACCTATATATTTCTTTAAGCCGTTTATCATTTAAGATATATTGTTTAATACTATTCCCGTATCCGGTATTTAGAAATTCATAAGGAATTATATATACACACTTCCCGAAACTGGACATTTCATTAATGCTTTTAATTAAAAAATAAACGTAAAGATTTGAATATCCACTTATTTGAATTCCATACCTTTCTTGAAAAATTGAAATGTAGTTCTTTCTATTTGGTATTTCTTGAAATTTATTATATGGCGGATTACAAATGATTGCATCAAACGGTTCTTTAGTGTTAGAAAGGAGGTAATCTTCGTTGTTCAATTTAAGATTTAAATCTAATTTCGAACACAAATCAATCATTGTATCGTCGATATCAAATGCAGTATATGATAAAGAACCTTTTTTGTTTTTTTCGCAAGACTTTAAAAAAACTCCTTCACCAACAGCAGGATCAAGAACGCTTTTGGTGTTTTTATCAATTACTAAACTCGACATAAAATCAGCGATAATATCGCTTGTAAAAAACTGTCCTAATTCTTTCTTTTTTTCTTTCATAATTTAAAACCAAACAACCTTTCGAATTCGTCTTTATTTAATGTTGAAACGCTATCTTCAAATTTAACAAAGTACAACAAGCGACCTCTACCAAGTTCTTTCATTTCACTAAAATGTTTTGGCAAATCAACTTTTTCCAATATATTTGCTTCTCTATTAGCGTGAATTTTTATTGTTGTTTTGTTTTGATTTTTAACGTCCTCTTCTACAAAATATTCTACATCCTCCAAGTCAGGATTACTAATTAATTCTAAAATTCTTTTAAAAGATACTCCATATGCTTTATCGAAAAATACTTGAACATAATAATGTGGAACATCATATTTTTTAACCCAATTATATACTACTTTAATGTCCTCGACTTTTGGTGTTATGCTTAGGAATGTTCTTTTAGAAATATCGGATATATTATTTTTTAAATCCTTAAGCAGAGAAGATAGTTCTAATAATCTCTCACTTGTTCTCCAACTCTTACACCTGAAACTAATGACATGAAGGTTTTCCTCGTGCATCATTTGAACTATTTTAAATAATTCTGGATCTTTGTGACGTAACAAATCTCCATATTCATTTAATATTTTATTTTTAATAGCAATCGATGATACAATCAAATCATTTTGCCTTTCGTTCATATAACTTTCATATTTATTAATCAAAAACGCACTTGACCTTACCTCGATTCCACATTTTGCTTTAGGAACAAGTTCGTCCAGAATAGTTCTATCGAATTTGCTTATATTATATTCATCAAACGGATAATCTTTTCTATCAAAAATAAGAATATCAGGTCTTTTTCCAATATCATCTAACTCATTTTGATATTCTTCGTAAAACTCTTTAAAATTGTCCTCTCCCGCTATAATGTCGTCATCCCTACCATATTTGACCGCAACATATTTTTCGGAGTTGTTATTAATGCCTTTTAACAATGTTTTTTCAGCCCAATCTCCTTGTTCTTTGTTTGTTAAAAATTCAGAAGAGACTTGTGTTGGCGCAGTGCCTCTAATTCTTTCAACGGAAAAATCAACTAATTGTGTGTTTATATATGGTAATATTTTATTAATTTCATCAATATATTTCATGTTTTCTCCTTTTTTATAAAAATGAGAGGAAAAACGCCTATAAGAAATAGATGTTCTTGTTTTTTTCTCAAATCAATTATAACATTTAATACTTCTAAATAAAAGAAACTATTACATCATTGTTTCATAATAAAAGGCACTAATATAAAGGTATATGAACAACACATTCTTCATATTAATCAATAAAAAAGAATAAATAGTCTTTTATTTGAACACATTTTACTGTTAGTTAGCGCATGAACGGATTCGAACTATTGTAATATTTTACTAATAAATATTTTTGATGGCTAAATCTGGGGATAATTTTGGTTCGAATCCCCGCAGGAGCGGTTTTGCAAAAGCTTGGTGTTCGAACACTTTTATACTTATTTTTGTTCTAAAATAGAAAAAATCACCAGCATTTCTACTAGTGATAATTATCAAGTTGGCCAGATTTGGCCATATTTTCATATAAGCCATAAAAGACTTATAGACTTAGTGATCTGGTGGACCTGCGGAGATTCGAACTCCGGTCTTGAATAACATCCTATCCAATTTCTACATGCTTATTCATTTTAAATAAAATAATAAATGAAATGAAACATTTATTAAGTTTTCCTTTATTATCTTAATAATTATCCTAAAGGTAAGATTAATTATGCAATCTATTTTTCTAAACCAGATATAGCATCAATAGATAAATACTATATGGGTGCTCGCTCTTCTTAGCAAGCGTATGCAAAATTATTATTGTTTGCGTTTAAATTTAATTTTGGATATTTTAGTCTCCCGACTGCATGCTTATGAATCCCCCGTTACCCAATCGATTCCATAACAAGCCCATTTATTATTTAATTATGGTATTTTTAATGGTTTTTCTTTCTATATCTTTTTGTTTTAAAGATTCTCTTTTATCATATAGCTTTTTACCTTTACATAAAGCTACTTCTACTTTACATAAACCATTATTTAAATAAAGCTTAAGAGGTATTAAAGTTAAAGATGATTCTAACTTTAATTTATTATACCATTTTCTGATTTCAATTTTGTGAAGTAAGAGTTTTCTATCTCTTAATTCATCATGATTGTTTAAGTTCCCTTCTTTATATTTAGATATATGGGCATTAATTAAAAAGCATTCCCCTCTTCTTATGTGACAATAGCTATCATTGATATTCACTTTTTGAGCTCTAATAGACTTTATCTCAGTTCCGGTTAATTCTATTCCGGCTTCTAGAGTTTCAAGTATGAAATATTCGTGATGAGCTTTTCTGTTTGTCGCAATTATCTTAATTCCCATAAAACCTCTAATAAATAAAAAAGACACTAATCATAGTGTCTATTATTATAATGCTACAGCTAATATTGCAAATGTCACAAATAGAATAGCGATTGAAAGAGTTATATAAGTCATCACAACCTCAAAGCCTCTTGCTTTTTGGTTTGCGAATAATCCACTCTTTTCACCAGTTAATGCTGTGTGTGCATCTTGCTTAGAATCTTGCAATAATACAATAACTATTAATAATAATGATGCTATGAATAAAATTATTTCTTTCCACGTAAACGCCATATTATTAAATCTCCTTTGGCCTTAAACATTATATACTAACTTATGATAATCTTCAAGTATTTTTTTATATGTGCTAATTAATATATAAATAATATTTATTTATTCTCTTCTTGTAATTCTATAAGAATAATAAGCTCCTGCGACCATTATTAATATATCAATTATTTTGCTTAAAATTATAATAATTGATGTAAATATTCCATCAATTGAGAAATCAAGACTAAAGATCAGTAAAAAACTATTTATAAGCATTATAGGTGCAGTACTTAAGATAGCCATTATATCATATCCTTCAAGCAGTAACATCACAAAGAATACTGTATAATCTTTGATTATATACATAAGGCATGTATATATCACAACCATTATAGAGACAAAATTATTTCTCATATTTATGCCTCTTAAAATCTGTCTTGATAGAAACATCGATAATAAGAAAAACAAAACAATAGAGATGAAATCTACCCCTATAAATGTTCCCACAAAATATGAAATTGCGCCTAAAATAATTGCGCCAGATAGATATAAAATTAAACCAATAAATATTACATATAAATAATCTTTAGTTTTCTTCATAATATAATGATATACTTAAAATTGTGATTATTCAAGTTTTATGATATCATAAACTTGTTGTGAAGAAATGAAGGATAAAAATATGAAATCAAAACTTTCAAAACTCAGTAAAACCTTAAAAAACTTAAAACATAATAGTATCAATTATGCTATACCTGATTTATGGTTTATTGAAGATTTAAATATTAAACATACTAAACTTAAAAATCATGAAATTCTAGTTAATCCTTATGATTATTACATATCTTTAATCGATAATTATATACTACCTAATAAAAAAGATGATATAGATTATTCAAAATCTATATCACTAGCGTATAAAGAAAGATGCGATAATGGAGAATGGATTAAAAAATCTATTATCTATTCTTCACACGTTAGAACTAGCGCAAGCTATGATAATGATAGAAGTATGTCGCTAGATATATCTAATTTAGATGATTTATGTGAGACTGGTTCTTTCGTAAAGATGTTATCACTTCTTCCTCTTCTTAAAAAGCTTGGAGTAAATGCTCTATATTTACTTCCAATCTCAATGTATTCAAAGATTAATAAAAAAGGTGAACTAGGTTCCCCTTATAGTGTTTCTTCTTTCACAAAACTAGACCCATCACTAAAAGATTCACTTACTAAAAAAAGAATGACTGTAGATGAAGAATTTATGGCGTTTATTGAAGCGTGCCATATAATGGGAATAAGAGTCTTAATAGATATCATCCCAAGAACTAATTCTATTGGTAGTGAATTAATATTAAGTCATCCTGAATGGTTCTATTGGATTAAAACTAAAAATAAAGATAAATATAGACCTCCTAAAATAGAAAAGTTAGGTGAATTATCTTACCCAACTTTAGAAAACATGAAAATAGTTTATGAAACTAAAGAAGTAATAGATTTCATAAAACTATTTGAAATGAATCCTAAAGAAAAAGATGAAGAATTATGGAAGACTATAAGCGGAAACACTATAGATGAAAAAATAGAAGATATAAATAAGAAATTTGGATTATCAGTTGCCCCAGCTTTTAGTGATTGTATAAATGATCCACAAGACCCTTGGAGTGATGTCACATTCTTTAGATTATATTTAGATGATCCAAAAGAAACTAGAAGTTTCTTAAAGATTAAACACAATCCATATATCTTATTTGATTCAATCAAAACAAATATCTATAGTGGCGATGTTAAAAACCAAGAACTCTGGGATTTATTATCATCTATAATCCCATATTACCAAAAGAGATTTGGCATAGATGGGGCAAGAATAGATATGGGCCATGCCCTACCTAAAGAATTATTAAAAGATATAATCACTAAGGCAAGAAAAATAGATAAATCATTCACATTTATCGCAGAAGAGATGAACATGGGAAACGATAAAGATGTGAAGAAAGCTATGTATAACGCTATGATAGGAAATGGATTCTATACTCTTCCAAGAATTAAAGAAGGTGAATTTAAAAGATTCATTCTAAATTCAAATAGCGTAGCCCTTCCTCTTCTTTCCTGTCTTGAAACACATGATACAAGAAGAGTAGCGTTTAGAGAAGGTGGAGAAAAATTATCATTATTCTTAACTATCCTTAGTTACTTTATCCCTAATACTATTCCATTTATTAATAGTGGACAAGAAATATACGAAAAAGAACCAATGAATTTAGGAGTGGACGCAAATTTATCTGATCTTGAAGCACTACCTAAAGATGATATTTTTTATCATAAATTAGCTTTATTCGATAAATACCAATTCCACTATGATAATCCTAAATCTCATGAAATAATAGATCACTTAAAAGATCCACTTAAAGTGAGAGAAAAATGGTTAAATATCATCACTGATCCTAAATCTTATTTAAGACTTAGGTTTGAAGATGAAAAAGATAATTTAGTAGGTATCTCATATCTAAATCCTAAAAAGAATAGAGCTTTATTAATAATCGCAAATGGAGATTATAATAATAAAATCAAAACTAAAATTCTCTTAGGAGAACTAAGAGAAAAAATCAATAATTATAATAATATTGGAAATATTAGATATGCAACATATGAACTTCCAAGAATACATTATGATTTTAAAGATTCAAATATGATACTAGAATTAAAACCATTAGAAGTTAAAATAATAGAAATATAAGACTCAATTGAGTCTTATATTTTTTATTGTGCACTTCCATAAGATGGAATAACATATGAAGATACTTTTTTGAAATATTCAAATTCACCATTCATTAATATTTCATCAGTCATATTATTATTGGTATAGATTATCTTATATGCATATGGATAATCATTAAATAAATTATCATCATCATCGACTAAATAAACCGTGATTTTTAAACTCGAGGAAGTTTTGTTGACTATATTTATAATATATAATCCTTCATAATCCCCATTAATAGGTAGGTTATCTCTACTAAATGATGTGGTGATACTGATGTTGCTTCCAGCATCATCATTAGGTAGTGTTATTTGAAACTGCATAAGAGAATATTGAGTATCTTCATAAGGATCTCTAAAATCTACTCTAAATGTGTCAGTAATTTCATTGCCTTCATTACTAATTAGAGTTTCAACTTTACTTCCACCTCTTGAACCTATATCTAGATAGAATAAATATGCACCTGTCATACCTTGAGTTGAACCAAGGGCATATTCTCCCTTATTACAAGGTATTTCGAAATAATATACTGCATCTTCTATTAGGGTTGGATACATTATCCAATCTGTATTAAAGATAGGATTAGAGTTATAAGTTTCATCTAAAGTGAGAACTCCTGAATAAGTTCCATCAGCGTTTGAATAAGTTCCATCACTATATTTATAAATATAGTTTGATAGAACTGTAGGATTTATTGGTTCATAGATTAAAGATATTTCTTTAATATCTGTAATCTTTTGGTTTTGGTCTCTATAAATATGATTTAGCGAGAAGAATGAATTGTTTCCTGGAAAATATGTTCCTGCGAAGAATGTGATATACCCTTTATCTTGAACTCTAAAATCTATACAATCTTCTGGGAGTTCATAGTTATAATATGTTGAACCAAGTATCACTACTTTTTCTGCGGTAACTAAATTATTAATATTTATTGAGCTATTCATGAAGTGTAGTCCATATAAATTTGTCCCACTTGATGTCATCATCTCAGATAATTTTTGTCTAGATAATTTCAACTCACTATTATCCCCATATCTTTCAAGCCCAAGGTCAGCTACACTCATATATCTTGAAACTAAACTTGAATTATAATTATTGATATTTGCTTCATTATAGGCATCCATAATTCTAACTAGTCCATTAGAATTCTTTGTGACAGTTAAAACTTGAAGTTTTGAGTCATCATAAGTAGATTGATTTAGAGCTGTGCTTATATCTGACATAGAGTACCTCGATACTCTTATATCTGATTTATATCTAGTTGTATCATATGCACCACTAATTAGGTAACCTGTATTAGAACTATCTACTTCATAATCATCTGTATATGAATATAAGTCATCTTCACTTGTTGATTTTAGTGATAGTGGGATAAATGTAGGATGTCCTGATTTAACGTTATATTCTACTAGCTTTTCTTCTACTTGAAGTAGGGTATCAGTTAATAAAATATCATTATCTTTATTAATAAATGTGAGTGAAGTTGTAGTATCTTTGTAACTAAATGAATAATTAATTGGACTTAGTTCATTTAAATCTATAACTACATTCTCATTTAATAAATCCATATTAATATATTGATTTACATCAACTAAGTTTAAAGATATATATGGAGTAATAGAATTAATAGTTCTATTAATAGTTGATGTATATGAAATACTACTATAATTAATTATAGGATTAATATCACCGAATGTGAGTTGAGTACCAGTACTTCTCGTTATTGTGAAATTATTATTCCTATACCTTATATAATAACTACTCCAACCACTAGAAAAATATAATCTTCTATTACTATAATTAAAGTTTGTACTATTAGTTGTAGAAAGATTAATAGATGAAGTGTTTGCGTATATATAATAAGTCGTGCCATTAATTCCAGTTGAAATAACTCCACTAGGATTAGATGTATTCGAAAAATTATATAATGTTGCTTCATTTATGTCTGTACCTCGAGTAACCCCAGTTGTACCATTTGTATTCATATAATTAGTATCTGATGATACTCTAAAATAAATAGTATTAGAATTAACCATCCAACTGCCATTATTGTAAAGAAGATAATAATCAGTTGAGGATGTTTTATATGATAAATAATTATTTATTCCATAACTCCAAGTTCCACTTGGAATTGTGGAAGATAGAGTTACTAAAGCATTTAGGGATGCTTCTGTGCTTAAATATAATCTCTCTTTATTTATAATAGTGTACAATTTAGAATTGTTATTATATCTAAAGATTTCACCTTGAGTAGATGAAGAAATTAAATTATTTGATGAATCTACATTTAAGTTATGCCCTCTTTCATCACTAATTCTATAATATGTGACATTCTTATTATATGAAGCCCATCCATCATTATAAAATACTTCATATGTATCACCATTATATGAATATGTAAGAGTGTTTGAACTATAATTAAAGATAGTTTCTCTATTTTCACTTAATTCTAAATATTCATCTTTACCATTTAAATAATATTTGATACCTGAAATAACTGTGAATATATAATCATCTTCTATGTAAAATGGAGTTGAATTGGCTTCATTTTGATTAATAATTTCTAAATTATTATTCACACTCAAATAATTATTTGATGTATAGAATATATATTCATTTAAATTTTTTAGTACTACAAAATTTAATCCATTTGAATAAAGATAATAATATTCACCATTATATACATAATAAAATCTATTACCATTATAGAACCATACAGTATTATCGGAATTAGTGCTTAATATTCCATCTCTATTTAGATAATAAGTATTAGATCCTATTTTAAGACTTACTATTCCATTTGTCCCATTAAAGATAAACATTGATGCATCATTAATAGTATTTTTAAGTGTTAGTCTATTATTATCTATACCTAAATAATTAATAGAATCACTTATTAAATATTTATCTATTAATTCTTCTACCATCCACCTATTTAAAGAGTACACTAAATAATACCTCTTAGAATCATAGAGGTATGATAAAGTGTTAGATTCATATTCCCATATTGTATTATCACTAGTAGTGCTTAAAATTCCATCTCTATTTAGATATAAAATGTTTTCACCATCATAAGTATAGATAACTGAAGATGTTCCATCATAAACAAAATGAGTCGCATCACTAATATTAGTAGTATTTGAAAGGACAGAATTATTAATAGTTAAATAATTTGAAGCTATACTAAAGATATAAGATGTTTTACTTGGAAATAAACTGAAATTATTATTATGGTATCTCAAATAATAATTTGTATTATTATATGTGTAATAAAGATTTGAATTGTCATAAATATAATTTGTATCATCGCTAACACTTGAAATAACTAAATCTTTATTTAAATAATATAATTCATTATTATGATAAAACTTAATTGTATTTCCATCATATATCAAGTCTTTAGCGTTTTCTAGATTTGTGGATATGACATTTTCATTATTTATTCCTAAATAATTATCATTATATTTTAATGTATAGAGGTTTCTTCTATTATTCACAAAGAATATAGAAGATGTTTGATCTTTATAAAGTATTAAATAATACCTAGTTGAATTATATAAATAAGATAAAGAATTATTAATATATTCCCAACTAGTATTATCACTAGTAGTACTTAAAACTCCATCTCTATTTATATAATATATTTCATCATTATAATAGATGCTTATAATGCCTGTAGTAGTGTTATAAATCAAGTTAATCGCATCATCTTCTTGAGTAGTTGATGAAAGCTTAAAATTATCTATGCTTAAATAATGGTTTGAAGTTGAATAAACATAACTACTAAGTGATGGGAATACTACCCAATTATTATTTAAGAGTGTTAGATAATAATTAACTCCATTATATATATAATACATTAGCCCATTATTATAGACCCATGAAACATTAGGGCTTATTCCTACTACTCCACCTTTATTTAGATAATAATATGTCCCATTTATTTTTGTATATAAATGTTTATTATTTGAATTATAAAATAATTCACTTGCGTTTTCACTATTAGTATTTTCAAGTGAAGACTCGCTTATAGATAAATAATTATTATTTGAATGAATATTGATTGTCATAGTCTCAGGCAAAATAGTGAAATATTTAGTACTACCTACTCTTTCGGAATAATAAGATATATAATAATTATCTCCATTATAAATAGTATAGAATCTATCATTGTTATCTAAATGCCAGATAGTTTGTGGAGTGCTCGATAAGGTGAGCTCACTTCCACCAAGGGTGTTTAGATAATATTTTTCATATTGATAAAATGTAGATAAATATCCATTATCATCTAGGTGCCATGAGATTTTATCATTTGGTGATGTAGTAGATGTGACTACTCCATTATCTATGGATAATTTATTAGATCCTGACATTATATAATAAGAATCTAGATATTCATCTTTTAAAGTATAAGTTGTGACAGTTTTAGTTTGTGAATCATTGATACCTGAAAGATACGTATATTGATCTGCCCCGGTTCTATTATAGAAATAATATGAACCACCATTTTGGCTTTCATATAAAACCCAGTTACCAGTAGATGAAGATTCCGTTTCTACAACATTTGTAGTACCTAGTACTTCATCAACATATATATCTTCCATAGATACATATGTAGAACTCAAGCTTCTAGCTTTAGTTCTTACCCCATCTACTCTTTCATATAAATGGTACATATCCATACTTCCACCCCAACCAGGTTCTTCTCCTTCTTCAAATTGGGATGAGATTTTTTCATCTAAAGAAGTGATTGGTCTATATTCACTATCATCAACAAATCCAAAATATCCAAAATTTGATATAGACGCACTTCCACCAGTTATAGTCATATTATTGATGTATACATTTTCTACTAAAGATGACAAATGAGCATGCCCCGCAATATATCCAACATAGACAGTATCAGCGTGTGATGCTAAGTGTTCTATATCTGTTTTAGATACATCGGTTTTTATATCCGCTTTTGCATCTATTAAACTAATAGATACAGAATTAAAATAGATATTTTTAATTGATGAAGCTGAGCTCATATATCCAAAAATACCTACATCAGATGTCTCTCTAACAGTTTCTATCTTGTTTCCATTTCTATCATCAACAAGCACTGTTTCTTTAGATACTATATTTAAATTCTTAACAACTATATTATTACCATTCATGCTTCCCACAAATGGAACTTCACTAGTGCCAATTGGCATAAGTGAGTTCTTATCTCTATAATATGCCATATTGAGTTCTTTCACTGCGTTTCCATTTGGATTTTGATCAGTTTTTAGTTGGCCATAATTTGTATATTCAAATACATAATATTCCGTGTTTTCATCTATTTCTACTATAGCATCTTTATCATATAGTTTCTCAATTGGACAACCTATTTCAAAATATAGGTAATCTTTTCCAAAATCAACTTGAACATTATTACCATTATATACTATAGGAAGAAGTGTTAGACGTTGATAAAATTCTACTAAATGATAGTAGTGAATTGGCCTTGTGATAATAAATGGATCATCAATACTTCCGCTTCCTGAATGAAAATATTCTTCGACTAGACTTCCTTTTACATTTATTTTTAATGAGTCTCTCTTTTTATGCATCCATGCGTAAGTTAATGTTGTAAGAGTTAATGTTAGTGTAGTAAGTAAAAGGAGTAAAAGCACGGCTTTTCTTCTTTTCTTCATACTCGTTAATCCTACTTAAAACTTATTTTTTCAATATCTTGATTAAAAATTATGTGTCCATCTCCACTAAGTGAATTCTTAGTGAAGTCATCGATTAGATTTTTGTCATAATTAAAATCTATGTAGAATATCAAATAATTATTGACGAGATAATCTTCGTATTCACTTCTATTCATAATTATTTGAATTGTATCTGTCTTTGTTTTATTTTCATAATCAATATATCTTTTAATATTTCCTAGTTCTTCTAGTCTTTGTCTTGCGCCATCATAAATAATTCTAGCTTCTTCCGCTATACTTGGATTGTAGTTATCTATTATATTATTTTCACCAATAGATAAGCCACATCCGGCTGAGATAGACATAACATTAGATAAATAATTTAATATATAATCTCCAGTCGTGAATGTTGTTTTTGAATTATTAGTATAATTTGAATTTGCTTTAATAGTTATAGTGATAGAATCATTCACTTCAACGTCTTCTATTTCCACTTCAAATCTTAATATAAGTGGTGTATCAATGTTTCTATCTGTGAATATATTATCGTATTCACTCATTTCGATTATAGTATCTTCATTCAATAAATTGCTTACCATAGCGCCAAAAACACCATCATATTTGATGGCGTATGCCGAAACTAATGCTACTTGAGATGTATCTTCTACACTCACATCAATTCCGCTAGTATTGGCTTTTTCAGTAATAGTCAACCACGCGAAAGTTGTTGCGGATATTATTAGAGTTAAGAAGGAGAGTGAAAATGCAACAAGAGACTTTACGAGATTACTATTAAAGGCGCTTTTAACCTTTCTCATAACCTGCCTCCTAAAAAATAAAGCCAGTCGCATATTATTGCAACTGGCTATCTTTTCAGACCCTTTAGTTTTGCGTCACTAAGTTTCCCTAGTTTTGCCACCTTAATTATTTCATAAAAAATATCAAATATCAAGTTTTTTCTATTATTCCACACTTTTATATGGATTTCATCTCAAGTTCCCTCGCAAGTTTAGTTGCGCTTAATGGAACAAATAATAACCTTGAAATAATAGAATAAATTATTCCAGTAAGTGGCACAGTTATAAGCCTAGTTGTCCAAAAATAAATATATACTTTAGATTGAACTTGTTCGCTTACCCAAAGTGGAGTTAGAAGGAGTGATACCACTATTTGATATACTATTATTCCAAGATTAAGGGCGTTTTGTGAATCTTTATTGGATAGAATAATTGAATAGAGTACATATAGTATATTCATAACAAGCGCTAAGATGCTTACTATATATGAAACATATTCAAAGCTATATCCAGCTTCTAAATTATAATAATTGAAGAAATATAAATAAATTGGAATAGTAACCACTGTTACTAAAGATTCAATTATTATGATTAATGTTTTACCTAATTTTGAATTTAGCTTATCACTAAAATAAAATACAAGTCCAAATACTAGTCCTGAAATAAATGCATTTAAAGTATAACCAGGATGGAATGCATATCCTTTAGATGCCCCAACGAGTAGATATCCTAAAATATCTACTAGGGTTGCGGAAACAGTGGAATATATAACTCCTGCATATTTTGCGATTATTATTATAGGAATAATACCTAAAGATAAAGATATAAAAGGTGTAGTTGTAGGTGGAATGCTTATAGAGACAAATTCATATAAGACAAAGGCTAATGCGACCATCACTGCACTAAGTACCAGTTTTTTAACTTCTTTCATTCTATTACACTCCAATCAACTGGTTCTATTTCATTCTTCATTAAGAATTTATTTGCTTTACTAAATGGTTTTGAACCAAAAAAACCATTATATGCGGAAAGAGGAGATGGATGAGGAGCCTCAAGCACTAAATGAATTGGATTAGTAATTAATCTCTTCTTCCCTCTTGCGTTATTGCCCCATAAAATAAAGACTACGCTTTCCTTCTTATTATTTAAAATAGAAATAACATTATCAGTGAATATTTCCCATCCTAGGCCTAGGTGTGATAATGGTTTATTCTTTTCAACAGTTAGAGTAGTGTTGAGGAGAAATACACCTTCTTTAGCGAGATTAGTTAGATCACCACTTCTTGGCTTTTTTACTTCTGTATCACTAATCATTTCTTTATAAATATTAACTAAAGATGGGGGAATCTTGATATCCTCTGGCACACTAAAACAAAGACCCATTGCCTCACCTTCGTTGTGATATGGGTCTTGACCTAATATGACCACTTTAACGCATTCATATGGAGTAAGTTTAAATGCATTAAAGATATTTTCCATCTTAGGATAACAAGTCTTTGTTTGATAAAGTTCATCAATTTTATTTTCTAAAGTTAGAAAATAATCTTTACTAAACTCATCTTTTAAATATTTATCCCAACTATTCCCTATTGTCTTTAGCATCCTTAAATTCCTTATTTAAGTTGTGAATACAGCTGATTACACAAGTTTTGCATTCACTATCATCACTCACACAATCATCTGGTTTTTTAGTTTTCATATTGATTATAGTTATAACTATAAAAAATATGATAATAGCTGCGATAACTCCTATTTTTACCCAAATTTCTGAATATATCATTATTTAGTTAATTCATCAATTTTTTCTTTAATCTCTTTATCTATTGAATCTATCAATTCTTGTGCTTCTTCCATTGAATCCGATTTACAAGAATAATATACTTTTAATTTAGGTTCAGTTCCTGATGGTCTTATCACTACCCAAGAATCTCCATCAAGGAAATATTTGATAACGTCTGATTTAGGTAGAGTTAAATCAGTTTCAAATTGATTTGAAAGTTGAAGTCTCTTACTTCTTAAATAATCTTCTTTGATTAAAACATCAACTCCACCTAAAGTTTTAGGAGTATTTTCTCTATAATAAGAAGTAACTTTCTTCATCTTTGAAATTCCATCTATACCTTCAAAGAAGATATTTCTTGTGTATTCTTTATAGAAACCATATTCTTTATATACATCAGCTAAAACATCAACTAGATCTCTATTTTCATGAACGAGATAATAATTCGCCATCTCACAAATCGCAAGAAGTGATTGAATTGAATCTTTATCTCTTACGAAATCTTTGATTATATAACCATATGATTCTTCATATCCAAAGATAAATTCTGTGTCAGTCCCTTCAAGAAGTCTAGCTTGTTCACCAATAAACTTAAATCCAGTAAGAGTTGAAAATACTGAAAATCCAAATGATCTCGCAATTTTTGCGCCTAGTTCACTTGTCACTATTGTATTGAATACTCTTCCCTTCTTTGGTAAGATTCCAAGTCTCTTCTCTTGCGATAATCTAAAATAAAGGAGTAATGCACCAGTTTGATTACCAGTTAAATAATGATATTTCTTATTATGAAGTACTCCAATACCTACTCTATCCGCATCAGGATCAGTCGCAATCAAAAGATGAGCTTTTTCTTTAATACCTAATTCTTCTGCGAGCTTAAATGCGCTTGGATCTTCTGGATTTGGAAGAGTTAATGATTTGAAATATGGATCATGTTTCATTTGAACTTCTACAAATGAAGCATTATATCCAGTTTCATTTAAAACTCTTCTTGTGATTTCAGCGCCAGTTCCATGAAGTGGAGTGTATACTACTTTTATCTTTCTTTCCATTTCAGGGAATAATTGAATAGATTTAACGGCTTTAGCAAATTCATCATCAACATCATGAGATAAAATCTTATAAAGACCCATCTCTTTCATCTTATCTAGTTCTAGATATGGAATAGAAAACACATCTTCAACTTTATTAACTTCTTCTATTAATAAATCTGCGATATCTGGAGTATATTGACATCCATATTCATCATAAACTTTATAACCATTATATTTAGGTGGATTATGACTCGCTGTGACCATAATACCTGAAATAGCTTTTAAGTATCTAACACTGAATGATAATTCAGGTGTAGATCTTAAATCATCAAACATAAAGCATTTAATTCCAAATGCGCCTAAAACTTTCGCACTTTCAATTGCGAATTCTCTTGAATTAAGCCTATTATCGTGTGATATTACAACACCTCTTGAAATTTCACCTTTGTAGGTCTTACAAAGATATGCGCCTAAACCATAATTAGCCTTTCTTAAGGTATAGATGTTCATTCTGTTTGTCCCAAGGCCCATGACTCCTCTCATACCGCCTGTGCCAAAAGATAAATCACCATTAAATGCATCCGCTTCTTCAGCTTTTTTCATCGCTTTTAGACCCTTCATAAGTTCAGGGTTTTTTAATGCCTCAGCTTCCCATTTTTCCTTGTTTGTCATAACTATCTCCTATATTTATATATTTTTAATTATAATGATTAGAATCGTTAATATTATGATGATTAAAAGTGTGAATAAAGTTCTTTTTAAACTAGTTCTTATAGCGTTTTTAATATTCCCATCAGCTTTAATTCTAGTTTTAAGCCATAAACTGATGTCAGCTTCACTTGGAATAGTGATATCGCCAAATTCACTAAGCACATCTAAATATTTAGTATCATAATATTTCACATGGCTTAAATTGATTTTCATCGATGAATCTAAGATACTAATTATTTCTTTAACTTCTTTATCTTTAAAATCAATATTTGAATATTTATAATCATTTAATGGAACATCATATTCCATAAAAGTGATTTTATATTTCAATTTTTTAGTAGTTCTTAAAATAAAATCTCTTGTATTAAAAGATAATATAAGACGCTCCATTTTGAGCTTATTTTCTTCAACTTTAACATACAAAGGATAATTTCCTTTAAAACCTTCCCCTTTAAAATTCAAATCAGTGATAAAAGAAATCTTATCTATAATCTCATGAACTGTATTATTATAATACTCAACATATGGGTTCATATATCTTATAAGATATAAGCATTTTTCTTTATCATAAGCTCTTCCATCAAGAATGCTTAAAAATTCAGGATCGAAATTATATTCTCCTTTTTGATCTAGAATTGGCAACTCTTTAGAATAATTAGACAAAAATTTTGACTTAGAAAGAGCTACAAAATCAGTATTATCAAATTTACTTACCTCTTTTTCTGTGATTATCTCTTTTTGATAATTATAGGTCACAAAAAGAATCTCAGAATAAATCTCTTGGATTATTGAGGATATAATAAATTTATTCATAAATTAAATCCCTATCTTCTTTAAAATACTTGATATCCTCTTATATACTAAACATGCAAGACCACAGTTTACAAATCCAACAAGTAGATTGAATGGTAAAACTGCATATAACAAATAATACATCATATAATTTGATTCATTTATACCATTAATGGTTGATGTGAGCATACCTATTACTGCATCAAATCCAAATGCATTAATATAAAATGGAAGTGAAATAAATGCATTAACAAGGATAGATGTTATAAGCCACATAAGAAAAGCTACAAGCATTGAAATATATCCACCCTTCTTATTGTGAACATATAAATAAAAGATTGATGCAGGAACAGATACCATGATTGATAGAATCACATCAGTTAATTCCCCCACATACATCGTATGTGACCCAACAACTACTATTTTTAATATAAATCTCATTACAACTATTATTATAGCACCTATAGGGCCAGTTGATAATGCACCAATTAAAATGAATAAATTTGAAAAATTTACTTCAAGAAATGATGGAAAGATTGGTAGAGGAAATTTTAACCAAGCATAAAATATCAGTGATAAAGCACTAAACATTGAAATTCTTGTGATAAATCTTATCCTATTCTTTTTATTTGAAACTTGGTATTTAACACTTAATTTTCTCTCTTCTTTTTCTTCTATTTCAGGAACTCTAACGTTATTATCGTTTTCCATTATTAATACCTCTTTAATATTTGATCATTTTTAGCCTATCTTTGTAGTCACTCATATAAGAATAGATGAAATTATAGAAGTTCTTTTGATGATTTGGATATTTTAAATGCGCAATTTCATGAAGAACTATAGCTTCTATAAATTCAATTCTTTTATGAATTATAGATTTAGATAAGATTATTTCTTTTCTTTCTGTATAACATCTTCCATATGATTTCTTTAAACTATGAATAGATAGTTTATTAACACTTAATCCAGTCATATCTAAGTATTTATCAAGAGTGGATTTATATACAGTCATTCTTAAATCATCTAAATATTTTAAAATAAGCTTTTCTATTTTTTTATTTTCATAACTTTTAGAATAAACATATAAAACATTATCACTAAGTTCAATATGATCATTTCCACTAAAAACTTTTATTGAATATTTCTTTCCTAAGATATAGATACTTCCATCATCCTTAATATCATTAATTAAAGTCTCATCTCTAACTTTATCTATTCTTTTTAAAGCCCACTTATACGCTTTATCTAATAACTTTTTTTCTATTTCAATTGGAAGATTAAAAGGAATAGTTAAAGTAACTTCACCAAGTGAATTAATTTTAGTTCTTGCGTATTTTACTTTCTTCCTTTCAATCTTAATATCCATTTTAATCTAGTGGTTTAATATTCCAAATTTTATTTGCATAGTCTTCAATAGATCTATCTGATGAAAAATACCAAGATTTAGCGATATTCACAAGACAGATTGAAGCAAATTTTTCCCTATTTTTATAAAGATTATTGATGTGTTCATGAGCTAATCTATATGATTCAAAATCTCCAAGAACCATATATCTATCTTCTTTAGTTAACTTATCAAATATTTCTCTAAATTCATCTCTTTTAACATTTTCAAAGAATCCATTCACTAAAGAATCGACAGCTTGTTTAATATATCTATTTTGATAATAAAATTCAACTGGATTATATGTGCTTCTTAAGGATTGAACTTCATCCTTGTTGTAACCAAATACTTCTATATTGTCACTTCCAACACCCTCAAATATTTCGACATTTGCGCCATCCATAGTTCCAAGAGTGATTGAACCATTCATCATAGCTTTCATATTGCCTGTACCACTTGCTTCATAAGATGCGAGAGATATTTGTTCACTGACATCTATTGCTGGGTTAATTACTTCTGATAATGATACACCATAATTCTCAACAAATATAACTCTTAGATATTTTGATATTTCATCATCATTATCGATCTTTTCAGAGATTGTATTGATTAATTTTATTACTTTCTTCGCGAAGTGATATCCACTTGCGGCTTTAGCGCCAAAGATGAAACAATGTGGATGAAAGTTCTCTCTAAAGCTTTTATCATCTTTAAGTCTATGATAAAGATAGATGATATGAATTGCGTTTAAGAGTTGTCTTTTATATTCGTGTAGTCTTTTAACTTGAACATCGAATATGAAACTTGAATCAACTTTATGTTTTAAAATTGGCTGCGAAGAATTGATTAGTTTTGCTAGTATTTCTTTTCTTGTATCTTTAATTCTTATGAATGTGTTTATGACATCTATATCATCTTTATAATTTAATAATCCTTCAAGTTTTGTTATATCATCTCTCCAAGATGGAGTTAGGTAATCTAACATACTAGATAATTCAGGATTTGAATTCATAAGCCAACGTCTTGGAGTGATACCATTAGTGACATTTTCGAACTTATTTGGATATAGATAATTAAATTCTTCCATCACAGTATTCTTTAGAAGATCAGTATGAAGTTTCGCAACACCATTAACCTTAAATGATACCACAGCACATAAATTAGCCATATAAAGAGTACCATCTTTGATAATTGCGACAGAATCAACGAAATCTTTACTATATCCTTTTTGATATAGATCATCTACAAATCTTCTATTTATTTCATCTATTATTTCCATTACTCTTGGGACAATTGATCTTACAAAATCAACATTCCAAGATTCCATTACTTCTCTTAAAAGAGAATGGTTAGTATAACATACACAGTTTGATACAATTCTATATGCATCATCCCATTCCATCTTTAAATCATCGAGTAATATTCTCATAAGTTCTGGGATGATGATAGTTGGATGTGTATCATTTAAGTGGATTATAACGTGTTTATCTAAGTTTTCTACAGTAGAATATTTCTTGAGTTCCTTATTTATTATATCTTTAGTTCCTGCGGCACTGAAGAAATATTGTTGGACAAGCCTTAACCTTTTACCTTCAATACTAGAATCATCTGGATATAAGAAACCACAAATATTTTTTATATCTGATTCATATTCTAATGCGGATTTATTAAGAGGGTATTTTTTAGCTGGTTCAGCATTCCAAAGTCTAAGCGAATTAACCATACCATTTTTATAACCTAGAATAGGCAAATCATATGGAACCGCTCTTATATATTCACTTGGATGATATATCCTTTTATTTGATTCATCAGAATCCACATATCCATATAGAGGAATTTCAATAGCTTCTTCTTCCCTTCTTATTTCATAAGGGAAAGAATCACTTAGCCAATTGTCAGGTCTTTCTTCTTGATAACCATTTTTGATTTTTTGTCTAAAGAAACCATATCTATATCTAATAGTGTTTCCAGTTGCGGGATATTTTAGTGTTGAAAGAGAATCAAAATAACAGGCCGCAAGACGACCAAGACCACCATTGCCTAGACCTGGATCTTTTTCAACACTTAGACATTTCATAAAATCCATATGAAGATCTTGGAAGCCATCTTCTATCACAGATTTAATGTTTAGTGATTCTATATTTGATAGAGTTAATTTTCCAAGAAGGAATTCCATAGAAAAGTAATAAACTTCTTTGATTTCTTCTTTTTGTTTCTTCTCTATAGTATTAATCCATGGAGTCGAAATATAATCCATAATCATCTCGGCTAAACAATTATATCTTTCTCTATCACTGGATTTTTGTGGAGTGACTAGATATTTATTTCTTAATCTTTGAGTAAATTCTTCTTTAAATTTTTCTTTATTCTTAAAATAGTTATTCATAATGTTATTCACCTTTTCTTTCTAAGTTATAAATAGACAAATATTCTTTTGCGCATTTATTGAAGGAGAAATCTTCATTCATCGCATTCTTGATAAGTGTGTTCCAATTGTCCTTCTCAAATGTGAAAATACTATATGCGAGTAGAGTTGTATAGATTAAATCTCTGGAATCTATGTTGTAGAACTTAAAGCCATTACCACTTAATGTAGTTTTATCGAACTGTACTACAGTATCGTTTAGCCCACCAGTCTGCCTAACAATAGGAATAGTTCCATATTTCATAGATATCATTTGACTTGTCCCACAAGGTTCAATTTTAGATGGCATTAAAAATACATCTGCGCCACTATAAATATATGATGGATTTGTGCCATTGAAATCTAAGAATAATTTAACTTGAGATGGAAATCTCATCTCTATATCTTTTAATTTATCCATAAGATTTCTATCTCCAACACCTAAAAGAACGAAAAAGATATTATCATTAGTTTCTAGGATGGTATTTAGAGAATCTATGATTAAATCAAACCCTTTGATATCGTTTATTCTTGATACAGAACCAATTATAAACATATCATCACTATAATTAAAACCACATAAATCCGCTAAAAACTTCTTATTTATTTTCTTTTTAGATAAGACGTTTTTAGAGTTGTATTGAGCTTTAATTGATGGATCGGTTTCAGGGTTGTATTTAGAGGAGAGCCCATTTACGATTCCATAAAGGTTTGTGCTTCTTGAAACTAATGCTTCTCTTAAACTTCCAGAATAGAAATCATATTTTAATTCTTCGGCATAAGTTTTAGATACAGTTGTGATTTCTGTCGCAGTTTTAATTCCAACTTCTAAAAACTTAAATGTAGAACCAAATTCCGAATAATCTAGGCGGAATTTATTTAAAAGTGAAGTAGGTGCTTCACCTTGATAATTTAAATTATGGATGGTTAGGAATGTTTGAGAATTTTTATATTTTGGATATTTCTTTAAGAATAGAGGTAAGAGTGACATGTGCCAATCATGGAAATGGAAACAATCAATATTTATATTAAATGTATTCAAATATTCCATAACTGCATATGTGAAATAACCAAATCTTTCAGGGTCATCAATATATCCATATATCTCATCTCTATCAAAATACATATATAAATCTATGAATATATATGTGAGTTTTTCCTTTTCTATTTTGTAGATGTTTATATGATATTCTTTTGAATCAATAATTAATTTTAATTCAGTTATCTTTTCTAGCGATTCTTTAAAGTTTTTATAAATTTCTTTATAAAGAGGAACGAATACTATAACATCTGCGCCAAGTAAAGATAATTCAGAAGATAGTGACCCAACCATATCTGCGAGTCCTCCTCTTTTTGCGTATGGAGTTATCTCTGCGGTTAAGATTGCGACTTTAGGAAGAACTGATGAAACAACTATTTGTTTCTTTTCTGAGATAAATGGTTCTAAAGGTGTGCCTTTAATTATTGAACCTTTCTTAACAGTAGTCTCTTTATCTAAAATAGCGTTTTCTATTACTACATCTTCTTCAATATCTGAATTATTTAAAATAATTGAATTAGATATTTTAGCATTCTTTTTGATTCTTACTCTTCTTGAGATGATTGAGTTTTCAACCTCACCATCAATATAACAGCCTGTCGCAATTAAAGAATTGATAACATTTGAATTCTTTCCAAAATATGATGGGGCATCAAGTGGGTCTTTAGGCCTAATGTTTTTAAGCATATTCTTTAAAACATTATCTTTATCGTCTAATATCTTCAAAGAGAATGAATAATAATCACTTACATTTTTAATGTAACTTGCGGTATCTTTATAGATATATGTGTTTTTAGTTTCTATTTGTGAATAGTCATATACTTCAACGATATTTCTATAAATTATTTCATTATAAGATTCTATGTATTTAACTAATTCTTTCTTTTTCATGATGAAAGTATAGAGTCTTCTATTATCTATAGTTACAACTTCAGTTATATCTTTTCCTGAATCTATATGTGCTTTTAATATCTCATTATAGTCAGGTGTCCATATAACGTTCGCAGGAGTGATTAAGACATATTCTTGAAGACTTCTTTTGAAATATTCATCATGTTCTTTCATCCTTGAAAAAGAAAGATATAGTTCTTCTGATGGACCACTGTTCTTAGGTGGGAGAATAAATACACCATCTTTTCTTCTTTCAAGGTCATACCTTGAACCTGAACCTATGTGGTCTTGAAGACTTCTATAATTCTTATTGCAGAAAACTCCAACGTTTGAAATGTTGGATGAAGTTGCGCTTGATAAAGTGAAGTCTATCAATCTATATTTAGAAAAAATAGGGATAGCTCCAGGTACTCTATGTTTAGTTAAAGTATTGAAATCTAGAGTGCTTGAAGCATCAATTACCATAAATAACTTTTCCATAAGTAGTACCTCTAATTAACCACAGTAGGTTTATCAAACTCTAAAACTGTGTTATCTTCTATTTCTTTCATCTCATCGACTATCGCATTCTTTAATCTTACATTATTTCCGATTTTCGCATCTGGCATAATTATTGAATCTTCAATATAGCTATCATTACCAACGCTTACGTTTAATGAAATTAAAGAATGTTTAATAGTTCCTTTAACACTTACACCATCAGAAAGAATTGAGTTTATTACTTTTCCTTCTTTAGATATGTAAATAGGCGCATCAATAGATGGCTTTGAATAGATTTTGAAATCTATTCCTTTATTATCCATCTCCTTTGGATTATCTAAGAAATACATATTCGCATCATACAAGCTCTCAATAGTTCCTACATCCACAAATAATCCTTTATGTGTATATGTGAAAACGTTGTTTTCACGTTTTAAAATATATGGAATTAAATCTTTTCCAAAATCAACTAGTTCATTTGCGAGTGGAAGATATTTGAGTAATGTTTCTTTATTGAAAAGATAAATTCCAAGAGAAATATTATTGGTTTTTGGATTGTCTGGCTTTTCTTCAAAATTGATGATTCTATCATTCTCATCTTTTTCTATTACTCCAAATCTCTTCGCTTCTTCTATATTGTCTATAGTAGTTGAAAGCACAGTTAAACAAGCATTGTTTTTGATGTGCTCATTTAAAACATTTCTAAAATCTATTTTATAAATTTGATCACCATAAAGAATCAAAAAATATTCATCTTTAGAATGTTTGATGAATTCTATTTGTGAGAGTACTGCGTTTGCGGTTCCTTTTTGAATAGTTATTTCATTATTCACACTTTCAAATGGAGTTAGGAATGATATACCTTCTTCAAATGAATCTAAATCCCATGATGAACCATTACCAATATATTTCATAAGTCTATATGGTTCATATTGAGTAATAATACCCACTGACTTGATTCCTGAATATGAAAGTGACGATAAAGGAAAATCTATAATTCTAAATTTTCCAAGGAAACTCACATATGATTTAGATTTGTTGTGCGTTAGAGATTGAAGCCTTGTGCCTCTTCCTCCCGCTAGGAGAACTGCGCTTAAGTTTTTCATAATTATTTTATATATTTAAAAATTGAAATTGAAAGTGGTGATAATTCTATTCTAATAGAATCACTAAATCCATGCATGGATACTTTTTCAGTTTTAAGTGGAAGTCCATTATAGATATTTGAACCACCATAAATCTCTTTATCACTATTTAATATTTCTTCATAAACTCCACTATATGGAACACCTATTCTATAATTTCCATAAGAATTAGGAGTTAGATTTAAGATGATGATTAGCTGTTCTTCATCTACTCTTCTTTCATATATGAATACTGATTGAGAATTATTATTTGCGTCTATCCATCTAAATGAATTAGGATTATCATCTTCTTTAAATAATGCTTTATGATACATGTAGACATGAATTAAATCTTCACTGAATTTGAGTGCGTTCCTATGCATATCGTATTTGAGGAGAAACCAATCTAATTCTTCTTTGTCTTTCCATTCATGGAATTGAGCGAATTCACTACCCATAAACAATAATTTCTTTCCTGGATGAGTAAACATAAAACCAAGAAGCGCTCTAAATGAAGCAAACTTCTGCCAGTAATCACCTGGCATTTTATCGATTAAGGAGTGCTTCCCATGCACTACTTCATCATGAGAAAGTGGAAGAATAAAATTCTCACTAAAAGCATATACTAAAGAAAACGTGATATATGAATGATGATAACTTCTATAAACTGGATCTTTGTGGAAATATTTTAAAGTATCATTCATCCATCCCATATTCCATTTATAATCAAAACCAACTCCACCATAGATTGTTGGTTTAGTGACATTTTCAAAAGTTGTGGAATCTTCAGCTGATAATATGATATTTTTATCATACGCTTTAACCATATCAGACAAACTTCTCAAGAAGTTTACTCCATCATAATTTGTCCCATTATTCTTATCTCCAAGATAATAATAGATATTTGATACAGCATCTAATCTAAAACCATCTACGTGATAATATTCCATAAAAAACATAGCGTTTGATAGAAGGAATGATCTTGTAGTACCTTTTGAAAAATCCATATTAGCGGTACCCCATGTAACATTTTCTCTTAAGAATTCATTATCGAATTCATAAAGAAAACTCCCATCAAATCTATACAAGCCATGTTCATCACGACAGATATGACCTGGAACCCAATCGAAGATAACTTTGATGTCATTCTTATGAAGTTCATCTATTAGATACATCAAATCTTTTGGAACTCCATATCTTGATGTGATTGAATAATAACCAGTTCCCTGATATCCCCAAGATTCATCGAGTGGGAATTCAACTAAAGGCATGAATTCAACTGCGTTAAATCCAAGTTTTTTAAGATATGGGATTAAAAGTGGAGGAAGTTCATTATATTTATTGAATTCACCATTTGGTTTTTTCATCCATGACCCAACATTCATCTCATAAATCGCAAGAGGTGAATGAAGTTGATCAGATACTTTTCTTCTCTCTAGATATTCTTGATCATGCCAATAATATCCATCAATATCATAAACCTTACTGCAAGTATCTGGCCTATTATCGCTAAAAAATGCATATGGATCGGCTTTAAAAAGTGTTTCACCATTATTTGTAACTATCGCATATTTATATTTAGCCCATTCTTTAACACCTTCAATATAGAGCTCAAATATTCCTTTTTCATCTATTCTTTTTAAAACGTGAACTCTTGAATCGAAATTATTAAATTCACCTACCACAGATACAATTCTTGCATTAGGTGCATAAACTCTAAAAATAGTCCCAAGAATTTCACCATTTTCACTCTTTACTAAGTGAGAACCGAATAGATTATATGCTTTTTCTAATTTGCCTTCATTGAAAAGATAGAGATTAAATTCATCAACATTATTCACTTCCAAAAACCTCCATTATTTCTTTTTCAGTGTAACCTAGTTTATAAAGAGCTAACTTTATTTTCTTTTTGTCATCATATTTCTTCATAAACTTCTCTAAATCTAGAGAAATATTTCTCTTCTTTAAATTTTTAAAAAGGGAATAATCAAAATATTTTTCTATCTGTTCTAAAGTGTAACCCTTCCCCAAGAGAAATCTTTTAGATTTTTCAATGGCTTTATTTTTATCTAAACCATTACATTTTTCACTATATTTCTTTAAGAGAAATTGAATATTATCTTTAAGTGCTTCATTTGGATAATTGATATAACCACTTAATCCAATTTCTTTAAGTTTTTCATTTATTTTTAATATTCCTTCTCTTTTTGTATATATCAAATAATCAACTATATTTTTGAAATATAATTCATCATTTAAATAACCTTTATTTTTTAGATATTCTACTGTTTGATTTATAAGATTTATAGAGTTAGTCTTATCAAATAAATATTCTCTTATTTCCTTTTCAGATTTTTGCCTTTTATTCAAATAATTAATTGCGGTATAAATCATTGAATCAAGAGGTATTTTTGATAAGAATAGTAAGTATTCTTCTTTAGTGATATCTTTCAAAGATAAGAATCTCATTTCAATAAGTAAATCTTCAGTAATCTTAAAATATGATATTTGATTATCATCAAGAATACCTAAATTATATCTTTTGTTTTCTTTCTTTATAAGAACTATTTTAGGCATTATTTATCTCCTTTTTTCTTTAAATAAGAACTTATAAAGATATCTAAATCTCCATCCATTACTTTTTGAACTTGACTTGTCTCAGTTTGAGTTCTATGGTCTTTAACTAAAGAATATGGATGGAAAGTATAGGTTCTAATTTGTGAGCCAAAAGCAATTTGAGATTTATTTGTGAGATTATCAATTTTAGATTTTCTCTTTTCAAGTTCCATTTGATAAATTTTGCTTTTTAAAATCTTAAGACAAGTTTCCTTATTTTGAATTTGGCTTCTTTCGTTCTGACATGTCACAACTATTTTAGTTGGAATATGTGTTATTCTTACAGCGCTATCTGTGGTATTAACGCTTTGTCCACCTGCCCCACTCGAATGAAATACATCAACTCTTATATCTTCATCCTTTATTTCAACATTTAAATCGTCTTCAATTAGTGGGGTAACTAAGACAGATGCGAAGGTTGTGTGTCTTGCGTGATCGCTATCGAATGGTGAAAGCCTAATTAATCTGTGTACACCACTTTCACCTTTAAGCATTCCATAAGCATATAATCCACTAACTTTTATTGAAACACTTTTGATTCCTGCTTCATCACCTTCTAAATATTCTAAGACTTCTATAGAATATTTGTGTTTTGATGCATACATCTGATACATCCTATAAAGCATCGAGCACCAATCTAGAGATTCAGTTCCACCTGCCCCAGAATGGATTTCTAAGATGCAGTTATTTTTATCCAGTTCATCACTTAGAATAAGCTTATTCTCAAAATCATAAATGATATCTTGATAATTCTTGATTAAATCATCCGCTTCAATTAAAGATGATTCATCTTCTTTAGATATTTCAAATAAGATATCTAATTCTTCTATCATCTTTCCTAAATTGTTAAATGTATCTAATTTCCATTTAAGATCATTTAGTTTTTGGATTGTCTCTTTCGCTTTTAATGTATCTTGCCAGAAAGAAGCGTCAGATGACGCCTTCTCTAAAGAAGATATTGATTCTTTTGTTTTTTCATAATTCAACACTTCTTTTAATGAGTCTAAATGTTTCTTCTCATCAAGCAAGAATTGTTTTAAAGCGATTCTATCAAGCATTATTATGCTCCATGACAATATTTATATTTCTTACCACTTCCGCATGGACATGGATCGTTTCTTCCAACCTTGGTTACACCAAGATTAGTTTTTGGCTTTCTCTTTTCAGTTTCTCCTCTATTTGTGCCAGTCGCTTTCATGACTTGTTCTCTTTCGGAATTTTGTCTTACTTCAGCACGAAGAATATAAGCTGTTGTATCGTTTTGAATGTTTTGAACTAAATCTTGGAATAATCTATAACCTTGTTCTTGATATTCTACGAATGGATCTTTTTGAGCATATCCTTGAAGTGATACGGCTTGTCTTAAATCACTCATAGTATCTATGTGTCTCATCCAATAGATGTCAACCACTCTAAGCATTACTGCTTTATAGAATTCTTGGAAGATTTCTGCTGGTACTTTGCTCTTCTTTTCATCAATACATTGATGATATGCAAGAATTAGGTTTTCTCTTACTTCAGAAATATTTCCATCTAAATCATCAAGTCTTAAATAACCTTTAGGGAAATATCTTCCATCTAAATCTTTAAATAGTTCTTCTTTTTCAAGAGATAGACTCTTAGATATTACAGTATGAAGGTCTAATACTCTATCTATTGTTTCATCTATGATATTGAAGATTGTATCTTCAATGGATTCATTGAAGAGGATATCTCTTCTTTGTTTATAGATGACTTCTCTTTGTCTTCTCATTACTTCATCATATTTTAAGACTGATTTTCTTTGGTCGTAGTTATTACCTTCTATTTGTTTTTGAGCTCTTTCAATAGATTTAGAGAAAATACCAAAATCTAATGAATCTTCTGCGTTACCACTTTGAACCATTAAAGCTCTTGTGATGAGCATTTTAAATCTTTCACTACCAAATCTTGCCATAAGGTCATCTTCAGCACTCATATAGAAGCATGAATAACCTGGGTCACCTTGTCTACCACTTCTACCTCTTAATTGGTTATCTATACGTCTTGATTCATGTCTTTCAGTACCTAGTACCGCAAGACCACCGAGCTCAACAACACCTTCTCCAAGTTTAATATCTGTACCACGACCAGCCATATTTGTCGCAATAGTTACTGATCCCTTCTCGCCAGCATGGAGAATTATTTCAGCTTCTTTTTCGTGTTGTTTAGCATTTAATACCTTATGAGGTATGTGTTCACGAGTTAATAATTTAGATACAAGTTCAGATGTTTCAATAGCAATAGTACCAATTAACATTGGTTGACCTTTTGCATATCTTTCTTTTATATCTTTAACAAGCGCTTTGAATTTCGCGTCTTTAGTTGCGAATAATTTATCATTCGCATCAATTCTTATAACTGGTCTATTCGTAGGGATTTCTATAACACGCATATTATAGATTTGAATGAATTCTTCTTCCTCAGTTTTAGCTGTACCAGTCATACCTGATAATTTCTTATACATTCTAAAGAAATTTTGGAATGTAATAGATGCAAGAGTAGTTGTCTCTTTCTTTATTTCAACATGTTCTTTAGCTTCTAGGGCTTGGTGTAATCCTTCAACGAATTGTCTACCATGCATCAATCTTCCTGTGAATGGGTCAACGATGATTACTGTGTTTTTTTGGACAACGTAGTCGACATCTTTTTGCATTATATAATTCGCTCTTAAAGCGTTATCGATGTTATGCAGAAGTGTAACATTTTGTATATCATATAAATTTGGAATGTTGAAATGCTCTTCAGCTTTCTTAATTCCAGATTCTGATAATACAATGGTTTTAGCTTTTATATCTATGATATAATCTTCATCCGCTAAATATTTCACAAAATTATCTGCGAGTTCATATAGTTTTTCTGTGTTTCTTGCGCCACCAGAAATGATAAGTGGAGTTCTCGCTTCATCAACTAATACTGAATCGACCTCATCAATTATTGCGAAGTTTAAATCTCTTTGAACGAGATTTTCTTTTTTAACTACCATATTATCTCTTAGATAATCGAAACCAATTTCATTGTTTGTGGTATATAAAATATCGCAAGAATATTGTTCTCGTTTTTGTTCAGGAGTTAGTTCTCTTAAATTGAGTCCTACAGTTAGACCTAATTTTCTAAATAAATCACCAATAATACCATTTGCTTCACGACCAGCTAAGTATTCATTTACTGTAACTATATGTACACCATTTCCTGTTAGTGCATTTAAATATGCAGGAAGAACGGCTGTTAAAGTTTTACCTTCACCAGTCTTCATTTCAGCGATATTACCACCATGTATTACGATTCCACCCATAATTTGAACTTTGAATGGATTCATAGAAGTATATTTATTTGCAGCAACTGATGCTACTGCGAATGCTTCGTTTAATAGTGAATCTAGAGTTTCTCCTTTATTATATCTTTCCTTGAACTCTTCTGTTTGTCTTATGAAGTCTTCATCAGAATAGTTAACGTAATTTTCTTCTAATTTGATAATTTCAAGAGCTCTTTTTTCTAACTTTTTAAGTAAGAACCCTCTTATTTTATTATCTTTTTTATGATTAATAGGCATTTAATTACCTCCCTTTTTCCTATATAAATAATACCATATTTATTAGTTTTATTATAATAAAAATAAAAATAATAAAAAGTTCTCTTATTTTAATTCATAGAAATGAACCATTAATTAAAATAACACGCTCAAATTTGAGCGTGTTATTGATTACTAAATATATTTGTATTAGAAAGTTTCAATTAGTCCGTATTCACCATCTCTTCTTAAATATACTATACAAACATTATCTTTATCATTTTTGTATGCGAAGAATGAGTGGTCTAATAATTCAAGTTGAGTAACTGCTTCATCAAAAGTTAAAACTTCTAATTTGTATTGTTTCATTTTTACTGCGCTATTTACCATCTTTTCAGGTTCTGGAGTATCGATAAATAAATCATTAATTCCAGCTTTATCTTGAAGGCTTCTTACAAGTTTGTGTTTATTTGATTTAATCTGTTTTTCTAGTTTTTCTGCGCATTTGTCTATTGCGACAAATAATTCTTGGTCTACCTCCTCTGCACGAATCACAATTGGCCCAACAGGAATTGTGATTTCTACTTTGACCATTTTACCTTCTGTCTTAAGCATTACTTTTGCGTCTAATGGCCTTGTGGTAAAACGATCTAATTTTTTAAGTTTTTGAAATAAATGAGCTTTAATCTCATCAGTTTGTTTGATACCTTTAGTTCTGATATCTAGTTCCATAAAATGTACCTCCACTTTTATTGTATCATTTTTAAAAAATTATTAAATACATTTTGTAAAAATCATAGAAAAAATATCACATTATTATATCTTCAAGATATGAATATACTTCTTTAATTAATACAATATTTTGACGAAAATTAAGAAATTTAAGAATATATAATTCGCTTTCTTCAAGAAGTAAAATAATTGAATCTTTTTCTTTTTTAAATATCTCAAATATCTTTGGATATATCTTGTATTCAATTTCATCTAAATATTCATCATCTAATATAAAATAATAATATTTAATATAATATCCATAATCAAGTGGAATTATTGATAATTTAGGATTAATTAGTTCCCTACATTTACTGCATACGAAATTGAATTCAAATAAATCTTTGAATCTAAGATTATAAAATATGTTTTTATTACAAATCTTGCATTTCATAATTCATTTGTTTAATGTATCTTTTAACTTTCAAGAATTTTAATGAATAATATTTATAAAAAATATATATTCTTCCCATTCTATCAGTAGAGCTTCTTCCTACTCTTCCGCATATCTGAATTATGGTTTGATATGAAAAGACTCTATTTTCAGCATCTAGTATCACCACATCCAAATTCGGAATAGTTATTCCTCTTTCAAGAATGGTGGTCGAAACTAAAATATTAGATCTATTATTCTTAAAACTACTTATGATTTCTTTAGATCTTTTATTCTTACTATTCACATATTCGCATCCAAAATAATCCGCTATTTCTTGCGATTTTCTTATTGAATAAGTGTATATAATAATTTTTCTATTGTTATTTAGTAATATCTCTTTTAGTTTTTCATTTTCATCTATCTTTTTGCTATTATCTTTAATGAATATTGGGTATTCTAAATCATAATTATGATATCTCCTATTTATGATATATTTATCTGAATCAATTTTTTCTTTTTCTGTCGCGCTCATCTTGAATATCACACCATCAGTCTTAAGAGATTTCTTAACTAATCTTTCTAAATATTCATTCTCTTGATATGGATATGCATCAACCTCATCTAAGATGATTAAATCAAATTCATTTTCATAATGAATCAATTGATTTATAGTTGAGACTAATAATTCACCATTATCATCATGGTTTTTACCATCAATATATTTAATAGTCGTATTAATAAATACACTTTTAAGTCTTTTATAAAGCTCAAATACTATTTCTTTTCTTGGAATTGCGATTAATACTTTATCTCCTTTATTTAGCGCATAAAGTATTACTTCATACATTATTTCAGTTTTACCACTCCCACATACAGCATTTAAATATGCGTTCTTTTTGTTGATGTAGTGTTCTAGAAAGAATTTTGACGCTTTCTTTTGTTTTAATGAAAGGTTAAATTCAGTTTTCATAATATGATTTTTTATTTCTATATTTCTAAGTGAATAATAAAGTGTGACATTTTTCTTCAAGCAATCTTCACATCTTCCATTAAAAATATTATTTGATTTACAATAATTGCATCCATTATTTTCTATTTGAGGTCTTTTATAAAGATATTCTCTTAGAGGTCTTTCTTCTATTTTCATACATATAAATAATACTCAAACATAACTTAAATATTTTAAAGCAAATAAAAAAGTCTAGAAAGTCTAGACTTTTTTATACTACTATATTAACTATCTTATCTTTAACAACTATTATTTTTTTGATTCCAGCTTCTTTATAAGCCTTTATCTTATCTAATGATAAAGCCATATTCTTGACTTCATCATCTGAAGCTCCTCTTTTAAAGTTGAATTTATCTCTTACTTTACCATTTACTGATACTACAATTAGACAAGTATCTTCAATCAATTCATTTTCATTATATTTAGGATATTCTTCAAATTGTATAGTTGTATCATTATAGTTATGCCATAATTCTTCTGCCATATGTGGACAGAAAGGATTTAATAACTTAAGAAGAGTTAAATAGTCTTTTAGGGAAATTGATTCTTTTTCGGAATAAGCATTAGTTAAAATCATTAATTTCGCTATAGCGGTATTATATTTTGAAGATTCAATATCTTCACTAACACCTTTAATAGTTTGATTTATTAATACTTTTAATTCTTTTGAATACTCATTATCTTCTTTTCTTACGCGAGAATTAAGAGCTTCTATCTTATCTAGGAATCTTTGGCATCCTTTAATAGAATCATTGTTCCATGGAGTTGTCATTTCATAATCAGATATAAATAACATATAACACCTAAGGACATCTGCACCATACATCTTCACAACTTCTATTGGATCAATAACGTTTCCTTTAGATTTACTCATCTTTTGGCCATCTGGGCCTAAGATTATGCCTTGTGTAGTTCTCTTCTTATATGGTTCTTTAGTTGGAACTAACCCTTGATCATATAAGAATTCATTCCAGAATCTTGAATATATTAGGTGCCTTGTGACGTGTTCCATACCACCATTATACCAATCAACTGGCATGAATCTCTTTAAAGATTCCATAGATGCGAAAGCTTTATCGTTATGTGGGTCACAATATCTTAAGAAATACCAACTTGAACCTGCCCATTGAGGCATTGTATCAGTTTCTCTTCTTGCTTTTCCTTGGCATTTAGGACAAGTACATTCCACAAATTCTTTTACTTTAGATAGTGGTGATTCGCCTTCTTCACTTGGCTCAAAATTATCTATATATGGTAATTTCACAGGTAAATCTTCATAAGGAACTGGGACTATACCACAATTATCACAATAGATAATTGGAATAGGTTCACCCCAATATCTTTGCCTATTGAAAGCCCAATCTTTCATCTTGTAATTAACTGTTTTAGAACCAAGATTATTTTCTTCTAAATAAGAAATAATCTTTGATTTAGCTTCTTTAACTTTTAATCCATCAATTAATGGGCTATTCACAAGTATTCCATTCTCAGTATCAGTGTAAGCTTCTTTAGTGATATCTCCGCCTTTAATTACTTCTTTTATTTCAAGGTTGAATTTCTTTGCGAAAGCGTAGTCTCTTGTATTATGAGCTGGGACAGCCATTATAGCTCCTGTACCATAACCCATCATTACATAATCTGAAATAAAGATTGGAATTTCTTTTTGAGTTATAGGATTTATTGCGTTTAATCCTATAATTCTAACACCTGTCTTATCTTTTTGAAGTTCAACACGTTCAAATTCACTCTTATGTGTAGCTTTTTCTTTATAATCATTAACTTCATCTAAGTTTTCAATTAAAGATTCACATTTTTCAATAATAGGGTGTTCTGGGGCAATGACCATAAAAGTGGCACCATAAATAGTATCAGGCCTTGTGGTAAAGACTTTGATCTTTTCATTAACACCTTTTATTTCGAAATTAATTTCTGCGCCTTCACTTCTTCCAATCCAGTTAATTTCTTCAGTTTTAACTCTTTGAGAAGCTTCAAGTTCATTTAATCCATTAAGTAATTCTTCTGAATATTTAGTAATTCTTAAGAACCAAACATCTTTTTCTTTTTGAATTACATTCGAACCACATCTATCGCATACTCCACCTTGTGATTCTTCATTAGATAGAACACATTTACAAGATGGGCAGAAATTAACATATGTATGGTCTCTATATGCGAGATTTGATTCATAGAATTTTAAAAATAGATATTGTGTCCATTTATAATAATTTTCATCAGTAGTATCTATTACCCTATCAAAATCAAATGAAAAACCACAAGTTTTAAGTTGTTTAGTAAAAGCTTCTATATTTTTATCTGTGACAATTCTTGGATGAATATGATTTTTAATTGCATAATTTTCTGTAGGCAGGCCAAACGCATCAAAACCAATTGGGAATAAAACATTATAACCTTCCATTCTTCTTTTTCTTGAAACTACTTCAAGGCCAGAAAAAGCTCTAACATGTCCAACATGCATTCCTGCGCCACTTGGATATGGAAATTCTATTAAAGCATAGAATTTTGGCTTAGAGTCATCATCTTTTGCGTGAAATAAATCATTTTTGTACCAGTAGTCCTGCCACTTCTTTTCTATCTCTTGATGATTCATAATTGTCTCCTTAATTAATCGCTATCGCTATTAGTATCATCTTGATCAGCATCATAGTCGATATCATTATCGTCTTTTTCTATTTTTTCATCTTGGGTTTTTTTGATTATATCGTTAACTTTATCAATAATACTACTATTATTCATTAAAGATTCACCTAATATTTTCATTCTTATTCTCTTCATTATTTCTCTTTCTAAAACGATTAGAGGAATTAATGAAGCAAGAATCATTATGAAGCTAAGTGCACCACCGATAGATAGTAGCGAAATCAAAGTCTCAGCAATTATAACAGCGGTTGTTGCGAAAATAAGCATCTTAAATAATTGGCCTTTCTTCATATAATCGCCAACTCTATAAAATACTGCCATAAAAAGATAAGTAATCAAAGCATACATCAGCATCTCAATAATAGCATTAATCATTCCTATCACGAAATATGTTCCAATGAATAGTGGTTTAAAACTCAAAAGAACATTATTAATGCTTGTGAAGAATTCACTATTTTCATTGATATTATAAAGATTAACATTTTGAAGGTCTCCTGATAATTCACTAATCGTTGATAACTCAACTGCGCTAGCATTTACAACCCCAACCACATAATAAATTTTATCACCTAAAATAATTATATTAACAGCATTTCCACTTAATTCACTGATAGCACCACCAGTTTTTATGAATGCAACATTTACATCACTTAGTTCAATTATATATGTGTTAGATGAAATAAATATTCCATCAGCAATCCTCGCATCAGTATCTTTAAATGTCCTTGAGATTTTAAGTTTATCATTGTAATTTAAACCTTGATATTTAAGAGGTCCAACTATCCTTGAAAAACCTAAAAAGAGCGAAATAATCAGCATGTATAACAACACAAAACCGATTCTTTTTGCTCTATAGTGTATTATATTTTTTGGATTGAATATCGAATCTCTAAATAACTTGAACATACAAATGCCTCAAAATATTATATCATAATATGCTTTTAATGTAATATAAAAGCACACCAAGAAGTCCTGTGATTATTAAAATCATATATGGACTCAAGGTTTTTTTCTTAACTGTCTTAAAAATGAACGCAATAAAGATAGTTACGCCAAATATAATTATCGCAATATAATCGATATCAATTGGATTAGTGTTTATAAATATAATCGAATATAGGAAGCTTAATGCAGTAGCTAAAATTAACCCAACAACTACTGCCTTAATTCCATTTAATATAGCATTTATTATTTTGTTTTCTAAAAATTTATTAAATATACTTGCGATTAATAAAATGATGATAAATGATGGAAGAATGCAGGCAAAAGTTGCGACTAAAGCGCCTGGAATAGAATACATCAAATTACCAACGAATGTCGCAGTGTTTATTGCAATAGGCCCAGGTGTTGATTCACTTATTACTAATAAATCATGGAATTCTTGAAGAGTGATCCAACCTCTTGAAACTACTTCGCTTTGAATCAAACTTATCATAGCGTAGCCACCACCTATAGTAAAAAGGCCAATAAGGAAAAAGACATAGAATAACTCAATCATGCTGTTCTTCCTCCTTTTTAGTTTTGTTTACCTTTGTGGCAATTAAATAATAAATTAGATATATTAACCCTCCACCTAAAATAACGTAGATTGTTGATATGTTTAAATTCATTATTCTGATAAGAAAAACTAATACGAATGAAACACCGATTAAAACATATCCTAACCAATTCTTTTTATATGTTTTATAAACACTAATTCCAGCTCTAAAAATTAGAATTGTTGCGCCAATAATTAACCCATTAAATAAATATTTTATTATTTCAATTTGGATAAATTGTTCGTAGAAAAAAGAAATTATAGAAATAATAATTAAAGAAGGTAGTATTACCGCAATAGTTGAAATAATAGAACCAAGGACTCCTCTAACTTTATAACCTAAATATGTCGCAATATTGACCGCAATTACTCCAGGAGTTGATTCAGCAATAGAAATTATGGATAAAAGCTCATCTTTAGTGATGAGTTGTCTTTTTTCAACGAATGTTCTTTCAATTAAAGGTATCATAGAAAGACCTCCACCAAAAGTGAAAAGGCCTACTTTAAAATAATCGAAAAACAATTGTAAGAGTATTTTAAATTTGCTTTTTTCCATAATTATTTAACCCTTATTATATATTATAATATAATATTGGCAAAATAATATTATCAAAGTAATACGCTTTAATATTCTAAACTGGTTACCAATTTGTCTCAATAAAATACATTTTCAATATCATTTAACATATTTGATGATTTTTGTTTAATACTTTTGATATATTTTGTTTAACACATTTGATATTGTTTTAGCATGCTACAAAAAAGTATACTATAAAGTATACTATATTTCATTTAATTATGTTGTTTCACATTATTTACAATTTAATAATATCAATTACACCATTTTATTGTTTTATGATAAATGGGAACATATAAGGTGGAACCTTATAACCACTAGCATCATAACTATACTGTTTTGGATGAACAATAAATGATTCCGCAATTCTTTTTCCAAATCTATCTTTAAATAAGCTATATGAAATATTTGTGTAGTTTTTTGATGACTTCACTTCTATCGGAAAAACTTTCATATTCGTTTTACTATCATTTGAAATCAAAAAATCTATTTCAATATCGTTTCTATGTTTTTCATTTGAATAATGAGTATAGAAATATAACTTTCTTCCTGTTGATGCAATCATTTGAGAAATCACATTTTCATAAAACATTCCCTGATTAATTGATAACTTACCATTCATAATACTCTTGTATAATAAGTTTGATGAAATCTCATTTTCCGAAAAAGTATGAGAAATTAGCAATCCAGTATCTCCCATGTAACACCTTACAGCTGAATCATCTTTATTTAATGCAAAGCCCACATTAGGATCATTACATTTATAGCATAAATTACATATCATCGAATCATCAAGCCAAAATAAAGGTTCATCATATTTACTAAAATATCCTTTTTCATCAATCTTATTTAATAC